>NZ_DASYMN010000416.1:0-19882 GCF_036009065.1 Bradyrhizobium sp.
ACCGCGCTCAAGACCAACATGGAGGCCGCCGAGGAAGTCGCGCGGCAGCTGCGGCTCCGCGACCTCGCCGGCCTGATCGTCATCGACTTCATCGACATGGACGAAAAGCGCAACAATCGCTCGGTCGAGCGCAAGCTCAGCGATTGCCTGAGACAGGATCGCGCCCGCATCCAGGTCGGGCGCATCTCGCATTTCGGCCTCTTGGAAATGTCGCGCCAGCGCATCCGCGCCAGCGTGCTGGAAAGCTCCACAGAGCCCTGCCCGCAATGCGGCGGCAGCGGCCATGTCCGTTCGGTGTCTTCGGTGGCGCTGCAATTGCTGCGCGGTCTTGAAGAAATCCTGATGAAGGGCGCGACGCACAACCTTGTGGTGCGAACGCGGACCGATGTCGCACTGTATGTACTCAACCACAAGCGTGGCCATCTGCGCGATCTCGAGAACAGTTTCAAGGTGACCCTCGCTGTGGTCGCAGACGCCACCGTGAGCGCCCAGCAGTCGTTCATTATCGACCGTGGCGAGCAGGTGCATACGCTGGAAGCGGCCAAGGCGTTGCTTGCTGCGCAAGTTGCCGCCTTCCCGGCCCACGTCGAAGAAGCCTTTGACGAGGACGAGGCGATCGATATCGATGTCGAGTCGGAAGTGGAAACCGAGGAGACCGAGGGGCTCACCGACGACGCTCCGATCAGCAGCGAGAGCGGCGGCGAGGCCGATGCCGACGGGCGCAAGCGCAAACGGCGGCGGCGGCGGCGCGGCCGCCCGGGTGAGGCGCGCGAAGGCGGCCTTGCGCGCGACGAGAATGAGGCTCCGCAGGTTGCTTCCAATGTTGAAGCCGGCGGTATCGCTGAAGGCGACGGCGAAACCGACGAGGACGAGTCTGAAGAACAGCCCGGCGAGGTTCGCGCCGATCAGGCCGCCGGTGGCGAGCGGCGGCCCCGCCGCCGCGGACGTCGCGGTGGACGCCGCCGTCGCGGCGGTCCCGAGGATGGTCTGATGGGATCGATCGCCGACGAGTTGGGACCAACGTCGGTTTCTGAAGCGACTGCTGCGGTTGCAGATTTTGACGGATATTCGCCTGAGCCGCAGGTACCCGCGCCGCAACCGGAGCCCGTTGCGCCGCAACCCGAACCGCCGCAGGCCGATCTTCAGCAGGAAACGCCCAGCGCGCCCGCACAGGACGAGACCGCGCAAGAAGCAGAAAGAGCCGCCCGTCGTCGTTCCACAGTGCGCGAGAAGGTAAGCTTCGCCGTCAATGCGCAGCCCTCCGAGGCTGCAATGGCCGACGGCGCCGCCCAATCAGAACCGCCTGCCCCCGCGCCTGAGCAGCCCGCATCTGAAGCTGAAACCGCCACGCAGCCGCGCCGCGCCGGATGGTGGTCGCGCCGCTTCGGCAATGGCGAGTAACTTTCGCCGCTAAACAGAAAAACCGCCCGGCACAACCGGGCGGTTTTTGTTCTTGACCCAGGGAAATGCTGTCGTTTGCCGCAGACAACCGCCCCAACCTCTTACAGCCAAAGCAATCAGGCCCATAAGGTCAATGCCGTCGGTATTTTTTTCAACCTGTAGCGATCATCGGCGGCGGCCGACCAAGCGCCGGATCGCCGGGATCATCACGGCGCCAAGCGCACTCTTTATCACCGCCGCTGCAATGAAAGGCGCGACGCCGACGAGCCATGCCTTCTCGACACCGAGCTTGATACCGAATGCAAGCCACGCAAATCCCGCAGCCAGGATGACGACATGGCCGAGTCCCATGGCCACGAACAGGCGCGTAATCGAACGGTCCCATCCACACTCGCTCAGCCAACCCATGACGAAAGCTGCGGCAACGAAGCCCACAAGGTATCCGGCTGTCGGACCGACAAGCGGCGCAAGACCGCCGACGGGACCGGCGAAAACCGGAAACCCCATCGCACCTTCCGCGAGATAGGCCAGCAAGGTCGCAGTGCCCAGCCGCCAGCCATAGGCCGCGCCGATCATCAGCACGACCAGCGTCTGCATCGTCATCGGCACGTAAGGCAGCGGCAAGTTGATTTTCGCCGACAGCGTCAACAAGGCCGTTCCCGCGGCGACCAGAACGATGGCGCGGAGCATGCCGGTAAAGCCATCGGGCCGATTGGGCCACAGGGCCGCGGCGAGCAAAGGATTAGCCATGCGGCGGCGCGCCCTGCGTGAGCCATCGCGTAATGCGCGCCACGGCTTCGCGCATGTCGTCGGCCGAGCGCGCGTAGGAAAAGCGGATGTACCGGTTCCCGCGCACCGGATCGAAGTCGATCCCGGGCGTCGCCGCGACATGCGCCTGTTCCAGCATCTGTTTGGCGAAATCCAGGCTATCGGAGGTGAATTCCGAAACATCCGCATAGAGATAGAAGGCGCCATCGGCGGGCAGAAATTTTTTGAGACCGGCTTGCGGCAAACCCGCGATCAAAATGCGGCGGTTTTCTTCGTAACCCCGCTTCACCTTTTCCATCTCGTCGCGGCCCTCGAACGCCGCCTCGGCGGCTATCTGCGACAGCGTCGGCACCGAGATTGCCAGATTTTGCTGCAGCCGTTCGATCGGGCGCACCAGCGGCGCTGGGACAACCATCCAGCCGACCCGCCAGCCGGTCATGCAGAAATATTTCGAGAACGAATTGATCACCAGCGCGTGCGGCGACAGCCCGGCCGCGGTCACCGCGGGGAAGGCATAATCGAGGCCGTGATAAATTTCGTCGGAGATGAAGCGGATGCCCTCGGCTTCGGCCGCCGATATCAGGCTGGTCAACGCGTCGCGCGACATCATCGTGCCCGTCGGATTGGCCGGGCTTCCGATCAGCACGCCCTTGAGCGGCGCCTTGCGATGGGCGGCGAGCAACGCTTCCCCGGTCAGGGCATGCCGGGTGTCGCTGTGGGTCTCGATCAAGACCGGCTCGCAACCGAGCGCGGTGAGGATATGGCGATATGGCGGATACCCCGGCACCGTTACCGCGACGCGGTCGCCCGGCTCGAACATGGTCAGGAAGGCGAGGATGAAGGCGCTCGACGAACCCGTGGTGACGACGACCCGTTCGGGATCGACGGCGCAGCCATAGGCGTCGCGGTAATGCCGCGCGATGCGCTGGCGCAGCGAGGCAATGCCGAGCGCGGAAGTATAGTCGATCCGGCCCTGTGCCAGCGCTGCGTGCGCGGCCTCGATCGCGGCCCGCGGCGCAGGCGCCGCCGGCTGCCCCACTTCCATATGAATGATATGGCCGCCTGCCGCCTCGATCCGGTCAGCCGCCGCCATCACGTCCATCACCATGAAGGGCGGAACGTCGCTGCGCCCGGACGCGGTCAGCAGGCTTTTGGCACGGTCGCTAAGTGTCGCATCCAACATTGATATCTGCTATTTGACCGCTGCCCCAGACTAGCCGCATTCGACGGATTGTTAGGGCATATATCGGTTTCGAACCTCGGCCAATGATTAAAGAGCACCCGCAACAGACCCGCGCGGCATCGCGCAGCAGGATGTCGAGACTGACCGCGGTCGTCACCGCGGCGGCGCTGGCGCTTGCGCCGATATCGGCACTTGCGCAGGAGAGCAAGGGCCCGGCGCTGCTGCGTGACACCGAAATCGAGCAGCTACTGCGCGACTACACAAGGCCGATCCTGCGCACCGCCGGGCTGGAGAAGCAGAACATCCAGGTGGTCATAATCAACGACGGCGGTTTTAACGCCTTTGTCGCCGACGGCCGCCGTATCTTCGTGAATTACGGCGCGCTGATGAAATCGGACACTCCCAACCAGATCATCGGGGTGCTCGCGCACGAAACCGGCCATCTGGCCGGCGGCCATCTCGCCAAGATGCGCGAGCAAATCGCGCAGGCCCAGACCCAGATGATCATCGCCATGCTGCTCGGCGCCGGCGCGATCGTGGCCGGCGCCAGGAGCGGCAACAGCAACAGCGGCCTCAGCAATGCCGGCGCCGCCGCGATCAGCGCGCCGCAGGCGGTCATCCAGCGCACCCTGCTGTCCTATGTGCGCCAGCAGGAAGAAAATGCCGACCGCGCCGGGGTCAAGTTTCTGACCACCACCGGGCAGTCGGCCAAGGGCATGTACGAAACCTTCAAGCGGTTCACCAACGACAGTCTGTTCTCCGCGCGCGGCGCCGATCCTTACCTGCAATCGCATCCGATGCCTGCCGAACGCGTCGCCGCGCTGGAAGAACTCGCGCGGTCAAGCCCGTATTGGGACAAGAAGGACGATCCGGCGTTGCAACTGCGTCACGACATGATGCGCGCAAAAACCTCGGCGTTCATGGAACGGCAGGATACCGTGTATCGGCGCTATCCGCTGTCCGACAGCAGCCTGCCGGCGCGCTATGCGCACGCGATCACCACCTATCTGCACGGCGATTTGCGCTCGGCGCTCGCCCAGATCGACACCCTGATCCAGACGCAGCCCAACAATCCGTATTTCCATGAATTGCGCGGCCAGGCGTTGCTGGAGCGCGGCAAGCCGGCCGACGCCGTCGTTCCGCTCCGCAAGGCCGTGCAGTTGTCGAATAATGCCCCGCTCATCGAGATGTTACTTGGGCAGGCGCTCGTGGCGTCGGATAATAAGGCCTATACCGACGAGGCCATCGCGATTCTGCGCGCGGCGGTGGCACGAGAAACGCAAGCGCCGATCGGCTATACCCAGCTCGCGATGGCCTATGGCCGCAAGGGCGACTACGCGCAGGCCGATCTGGCCTCGGCGCAGGCCGCATTTCTGCGCGGCGACAATAAGACGGCGCGCGATCTCGCCTCGCGCGCGAAAACCCGCTTCGCCATCGGCACGCCCGGATGGGTCAAGGCCGACGATATCGTCACCGCAAAGCCGCTGCCCGGCCAAAAGAACTGAACGCTTAATAAGTTGCGCCTAACCTGATCGTAGCGCATGGATTTTCACAGAGCCCGAGAACACCTCCGAGAGGATTTGCCAATGCCTTCGTTCCGTTTTCTTAACCTGGCGCTGTTGGCGCTGGCGCTGTGCGGCGCACCCGCGATCGCATCGGCGCAAAGTTTTTCCGAACCTCAGCGCCGCGAGATCGAGAAGATCGTCAGGGATTACCTGCTGTCGCACCCCGAGGTGCTGGAGGAAGTGTCGGCCGAACTGAGCAAACGCCAGGCCGCCGCCGAAACCGTGAAGCATGAAGCCGCCGTCACCAGGAATGCGCAGACGATTTTCAATTCGCCGCGCGGCGTTACGGTCGGCAACAAGGATGGCGACGTAACCTTTGTCGAGTTCTTCGATTACAATTGCGGCTATTGCAAGCGCGCGATGACCGACATGTTCGAGTTGATGAAGTCGGATTCCAAGCTGAAAGTCGTGCTGAAGGAATTCCCGGTGCTCGGGCCGGGCTCCGTTGAGGCGGCGCAGGTCGCGGTCGCGGTCCGCATGCAGGATCCGACCGGCAAGAAATATCTCGACTTTCATCAAAAGCTTCTCAACGGCCGCGGCCAGGCCGACAAGGCCCGCGCGCTTGCCGCCGCGAAGGAGGCCGGGCTCGACATGGCGAAGCTGGAGAAAGATCTTGCCAGCCCGGAAGTACGCGCCACGCTGGAAGAGAATTTCAAGCTCGCCGAGGACATGGGCATGAACGGTACGCCGAGCTACGTCATCGGCAAGCAGGTCGTGATCGGCGCGGTCGGCGTCGACAGCTTGCGGGAAAAGATCGGCGTCGCCCGCTGCGGCAAGGCGACGTGCTGAGGGGTCAACTGCAGGATGGGTTGAGCACGGCGAAACCCATCAAGGCGTCACCGCAAGGGGTGGGTGTAAATCGCTCCAGAGGTCCGGCCCGTTTCCGAGCAGCTTGCCGAAGCGCAAGGCCACCGCCGGCGTGACCGGTTGCCTTTCACGCAGGATGTCGAACAGCGTCTGACGGGAATGCCGAGCAGAGTAGCGATCTCGGTTTGCTCTTGCCGAGCGACGGCGGCAAGCATTTCTCCGGAGTGCATGGGCTGCAGCATTTTCAGCAGAGCGTTTGTTGCCATCATTTCACCTGGATTTCACTTCGCTCCATCCGGCTCTACGCCAAAAATCGTTCATCGCCCATTCACAAAACAAATCCGATGGAACCTGAAATCGCCTGGAACATCGCACGCATCGCTTAGTTGTTGGCGCGGGCAACCCAAATCCCAGGAGAGATAATCCATGAGCAATCGTTATTTGATGTCAGTCGCAGCGGCGGCCCTGATCGCGGGAACCGGCTTCGCCAACGCGCAGGGAACCGGCATGAGCCGAGAAGCCCCCTCGTCAGGCGCCGCTACCACGCAGCAGAGCGCACCGCTGTCGGACCGCGGTTCCACGGCAACGCCGATGAACCGTGATGCTTCGCAAAGCGGCGCGCCCGCCGAAGCGCCGAAGGCCGCTCAGTCCAAGGACATGGCCCCCAAGGGCGAAAAGTCAGCCCAGGATAATGTGAAAGGCGAAAAGGGCGCCGCCGGCAAGGACATGAAGGCCGAGGATTCCAAGGGCGCGGCGCCGAGCAAGGGCACTGCGGACAACAAGGCCGGCTCAACCGCTACCGACAGCAAGACAACGGGCAACGCGGCAACATCGGCAACTGCTGCACCGCCTGCCGAGAAACGAACCCAAATCGCATCAGCGATCAAGTCGGAGAAGATCCAGGAAACAACCAATGTGAATTTCAATATCTCGGTGGGCGCGACTATTCCATCAAGTGTCCGCTTCCACCCGCTCCCGGCTCGGATCGTCGAGATTTATCCGGAATGGCGCGGTTATGAAGTCGTCTACGTGCGCGGCCAGTACATCATTGTCCGTCCGCAGACGCACGAGATCGTTTACATCATCGAAGGCTAGTAACCTCGGAGCAGGTTAGCCCCAGAGTTCAAGAACCCCCGCCCAATTCTTTGGCGGGGGTTTTGCCTTGTCTTTGGCGGGGGTTTTTGCCTTGAAAAGCCAATTTCAAATTTTCGCCTTCCGAGCCGCGCTTGCGGAGGATGCCTTGGGAATCCCGCCAGCTTGCCGAAAGGCGGCTGTTTGGCGCGATAGCAGTCGGATTAATTCAATTACCGTTATTTTTCATCGGGCTTCGATGAATAGACGACGCTTTTAGTTGAGGCCGTACCGCCCTGAGGCTTCCCCTTGGGCCCGTTGTTACCTATAACCCGGCATATCAGCAGCATTGCCGGAAATTCTTGATGGCCAGGACTATCTACGTGCTCAACGGCCCGAACCTCAATCTGCTCGGGACCCGCGAGCCCGAAACCTACGGCCATGCCTCGCTCAGCGACGTCGAAAGACTTTGCGAGGCGACCGCCGCGCAGTTCGGGCTTGCGGCCGATTGCCGCCAGTCCAACCGCGAGGGCGAACTGATCGACTTCGTGCACGAGGCGCATGGAGAAAAGGCGGCCGGCATCGTCATCAACGCCGGCGGCTATTCCCACACCTCGATTGCCTTGCACGACGCTCTGGTCGCGGTGAAAATTCCAACCGTCGAAGTCCACGTCAGCAACATTTACGCCCGCGAAAGTTTCCGTCACCATTCCTTCACCGCCAGGGCCGCGTTCGCGACCCTGTGCGGCTTCGGCATCGATGGATACCGGCTCGCAATCAACGGCCTCGCCGCCAAAATCGGCGCCAAGGACAGCGGCGCCAAGGCCTGAACGGCAACGGCCCAAACAGAAAGTTTCGGATCACGATCATGGCGCGCCAGCCTGAAGACCCAACCGCCGCGAAATCCAAACCAGGCGAGAACTCCGGAGACAGCGCGCTGATTCGCGAACTCGCGCTGCTGCTCGACGAAACCAATCTCACCGAAATCGAGATCGAACGCGCCGATCTGCGGGTAAGGGTCGCGCGTAACATCTCGATCGCGGCAACCATGCCGGCCAACTATCAGCCTGCTGCCGCGCCGGTCGCCGCCGCGGCCGCAATTGCCGACATCGCCAAACATCCGGGCCTGGTGCCCTCGCCCATGGTCGGCACCGCGTATTGGGCATCCGAGCCCGGCGCGAAACCGTTCATCGAGATCGGAGCCAGGGTTACGGCCGGTCAAACGCTGCTGATCATCGAAGCGATGAAAACGATGAATCAGATTCCGTCGCCGCGCGACGGCACGGTGACGCAGATTCTCATCGAGGACGGCCAGCCCGTCGAATTCGGCGAGCCGCTGGTGATCATTGAATAAGCGGCGAATAGCGAGTGGCGAAATAGCGAGTAGTTTTTCTGTATCTATTCGCTGTTCGCCATTCGCCATTCGCCTCTTCGCAAGGACGATATGTTCGATAAAATTCTGATAGCCAATCGCGGCGAGATCGCACTGCGAATCCTGCGCGCGTGCAAGGAGCTTGGCATCGCCACCGTCGCGGTGCATTCCACCGCCGATGCCGATGCGATGCATGTGCGCCTCGCCGACGAGAGCGTCTGCATCGGCCCGGCGGCGGCGAAAGACAGCTATCTCAACGTGCCCGCGCTGCTCGCCGCCTGCGAGATTACCGGCGCCGATGCGGTACATCCCGGTTACGGCTTCCTGTCCGAAAACGCCCGTTTCGCCGAAATTCTTGCCGATCACAACCTGCATTTCATCGGCCCCAAGGCCGAGCATATCCGCCTGATGGGCGACAAGATCGAGGCCAAGAAGACCGCGAAAAAACTCGGCATTCCCGTGGTGCCCGGCTCCGACGGCGCGGTCGGTCCGGACGATGACGCGATGGCGATTGCACAAGCGATCGGATTCCCCGTGCTGGTGAAAGCGGCCTCCGGCGGCGGCGGCCGCGGCATGAAGGTGGCGCAGACCGCGGATGATCTGATGCTGGCCCTGTCCACCGCCGGCAACGAAGCCAAGGCCGCCTTCGGCGATGCCTCGGTGTATCTGGAAAAATACCTGCAGAAACCGCGCCATATCGAGATCCAGGTGCTGGGCGATGGCCGTGGCGACGCGATCCATCTCGGCGAGCGCGATTGCTCGCTGCAGCGGCGGCACCAAAAGGTCTGGGAGGAAGGCCCCTCGCCGGTTCTCGCCGCCGCCGCGCGCGACAAGATCGGCGAGACGGTGGCCAAGGCGATGCGCGAGATAAAATATCTCGGCGTCGGCACCGTCGAATTCCTCTATGAGGACGGCGGATTCTACTTCATCGAAATGAACACCCGCATCCAGGTCGAGCATCCCGTCACCGAGATGATCACCGGCATCGATCTCGTGCTGGAGCAAATCCGCATCGCCGCCGGCGGCGACCTTCCGGCGACCCAGGACGAGATCGCCATTCTGGGCCATGCCATCGAATGCCGCATCAATGCGGAGAACCCCGAGAACTTCCGGCCCTCGCCCGGGAAGATCACGCAATACCATTCGCCGGGGGGGCTCGGTGTCCGGATCGATTCCGCCGCCTATCAGGGCTATGTCATCCCGCCCTATTACGACTCGCTGGTCGGCAAGCTGATCGTCCACGGCAAGACCCGCGGCGAATGCCTGATGCGGCTGCGCCGCGCGCTGGACGAGATGGTGGTGGAGGGCATCGAGACCACTCTGCCGCTGTTCCGCGCGCTGGTCCGGGAGCGCGCCATCATCGATGGCGACTACCACATCCACTGGCTCGAACAGTATCTGGCCAGTTGAGCTGCCGCGAGAATGTTTTTCACCCTGGAACCAATCGGTGGTCTCGCAGTTATGGGGTCGGCCGGGAACCACCCGCGCGGGGGATTGTTGATTTCGCCAGTCAAGAGGCTTGTGACCGCTGACGCCACGCGCCGCCGCGCGATTTGGCAAATCCTGCTGCTTGCGGCGGGATTTTTCGTGCTGGTGGCAATCAGCATAGCATCCGTGATTCTCGTCAACCGAGCGCGTGACGACAATGCCCTGGTGGTGCACACCGTCGAAATGGAAAATCAGATCAACACCTTGCTGCTGGAAATCCGGCGCGCCGAAAGCGCCGCGCGCGGTTACCTGCTCACTTACGGACCGCAGTTTCTGGCCGACCACGCGGCCGCGGTCGCCAGCATCATGCCGGCGGTCGACCAGCTCGCGCAACGTGCATCCGACAATCCGGTGCAGACGGAAAATATCCGGAAATTGCGTCCCGCCATCGAACTGCGGCTCTCCCAGTTCGCCCAGGAAATGGATTTCGTCAAACGGAGCGAGCAGGGCAAAGCGGCCGAACTGGTGCGCGAGGCCGGGTCCGGCGATACCGGCGCCTCAATCCGCGATGCGGCAACGGCGATGCTGGCCGAGGAAACCCGCCTGTTAGCGCTGCGCACCGCGAAAGCAGACCGCACCCAGGTTCTTGCTTCTTCGGTAACGATCGCCGGATCGAGTTGCGTGATAGCGCTCGCCGGTCTCTCGATCTTCCTGGTTCGGCGTTCGGCGCGGGCGCGCGACGAAGCCGAGGCGCAGCTGCGCGACAGCAATCTCAATCTGGAAACGATCGTTCAGGAGCGCACCGCCGATCTGCGCGAGGCCAACGAGGAAATCCAGCGCTTTGCCTACATCGTCAGCCATGATCTGCGCTCGCCGCTGGTCAACATCATGGGTTTCACCAGCGAGTTGGAGGAATTGCGCGGCGATATTTTCAAGCGCATCGCGACGCTCGGCCATGCGTCATCTTCGGCGCCGCTTGTTCCTGATAATGCCACCGATGACGCCGAACCGGTTCTCGAGGGCGCCGACAAGCAGCTCTCGCAGGATTTCACCGAAGCGCTCGGATTCATCAAGTCATCGATCGCCAAGATGGACCGCCTGATATCGGCGATTCTCAACCTCACCCGCGAAGGCCGCCGCGAATTTCAGCCGGTGCAAATCGACACCCGGGAACTCATTGAAGGCATCGTCTCCACCGTCGCGCATCAGGCCGCTGAGGCCGACGCCCAGATCCGGATCGAGCCGCTGCCGGACATCGTCAGCGACCGCCTCGCGCTGGAACAGATATTTTCCAATCTGATCGACAACGCGCTGAAATATCTGAAACCTGGGATGCCCGGCAACATCTCCGTCCGGGGCCGTACAAAACTCGGCTTCGCGATTTTCGAGGTCAGCGACAACGGCAGGGGCATCGATCCCCGGGATCACCAGCGGATTTTCGAGCTTTTCCGCCGCGCCGGTCCACAGGACCGGCCGGGCCAGGGAATCGGACTCGCCCACGTCCGCACCCTGGTGCGTCGGCTCGGTGGCACCATGACGGTCGCATCGGAACTTCACAACGGCAGCACATTCACGATAACACTGCCGCTCAAATGGGCGGCCACCAACCGGAACAGGGAGTCATGAGCAGGCCAGTCAGAATCATCATGATCGAGGACGACGAGGGTCACGCCCGCCTGATTGAGCGCAACATCAGGCGCTCCGGTGTCAACAATGAGATCGTCGCGTTCACCAACGGTACAGAAGCGGTCAACTATCTGTTCGGCGACGACGGCAGCGGTCTCGAGCACAAGGGACAGGCGCTGCTGATCTTGCTCGACCTCAATTTGCCCGACATGACCGGGATCGAGATTTTACGGCGGGTCAAGGAAAACAAATATTTGAAATGCGCCCCGGTCGTGGTGCTCACCACCACCGACGACGCGCAGGAAATCAAGCGCTGCTACGAACTCGGCTGCAACGTCTACATCACCAAGCCGGTGAACTACGAAAGTTTTGCCAACGCCATCCGCCAGCTCGGATTGTTTTTCTCCGTCATTCAGGTCCCGCAAGCCGCCCCATGACCGCCCCCGCGTCCACGCTGTTGTATATCGATGACGACGAGGCACTCGCCCGCCTGGTCAATCGTGGCCTGACGCGGCTCGGCTTCGACGTCGTCCATACAGCCGATGGCGAATCCGGACTTGCACGCCTGCAACAAGGCGGCATCGACGTCATCGCACTCGACCAATACATGCCGGGCCTTGACGGCCTCGAGACGCTGCAGCGGATTCTGAAAATCCCCGATGCGCCGCCGGTGGTGTTCGTCACTGCGTCGCAGGACTCCAAGATCGCGGTGACCGCGCTGAAGGCCGGCGCCGCCGACTATCTTGTAAAGGACACGCTCGGCGATTTCATCCCCCTGCTCCACGTCGCCGTCGAGGGCGCGTTGAAGCAGGCGATGATCCGAAAAGCCCGCGACGACGCCGAGGCCGAGGTTCACGCCTCGCGCGACCGCTACGCTGCGCTCGCCGCGGAACGCGAAGTGTTGCTGCGTGAGGTCAATCACCGCGTCGGCAACAGTCTGCAGATCATCGCCTCGTTGCTGCATTTGCAGGCCAATTCGAGCGGCCAGGACGACGTCAAGGCGGCGCTGACCAACGCCATGGGCCGCGTTGCCGCGGTGGCGCAGGTGCATCGCCGGCTCTACACCTCGCACGACCTGAAAAGCGTGCTGCTCAACCAGTACCTCGAAGCATTGCTCGAGGATCTCAGGCGCTCGGCCGAAGGCAACAAGATGTCGCGGCTGACGCTGCAGGCCGAGCCGATCGAGATCGATCCGGACCGCGCGGTCGCGATCGGGATCATCGTCAATGAGCTGGTGATGAACGCGGTGAAGTACGCCTATCCCGACGGCGCGGGCCCGATCCATGTCGTGCTGAGCGGCAATGGCGACGACCTCGAATTATCGATCGCCGACGACGGCGTCGGCCTCAACGCCAGGACCGATCCGCGCTCCACCGGCATGGGCCAGCGCATCGTCACCGCGATGGCGCAGAAACTGGATGCAAACGTCGAGCGCGATCCCGGCCACCACGGCACGCGCATCGTGCTGCGCTTCCGCCGCATCAATACGCCGGCGCCGGCGAAGCCCGCGAGCGCAGCGGAGTAAGTTCACCATCTCAACGTCATGGCCGGGCTTGACCCGGCCATCCATCTTCTTCGAAAGATTCTTACGCAGATCAGATGGATGCGCGGGTCAAGCCCGCGCATGACAACGTATTTCGGCCTATGCTCGCATGCCCCATCGCGCCCGTCTCGCCCTCCTGTTACAATGCGCCATGAGCTCACGCGACTCCGCCTCCTCGGATATCACCCCTGAAGTGCTGCTGCGCGCGTATGCCTGCGGCATCTTTCCGATGGCGGAAAGCGTCGACGATCCGACCCTGTTCTGGGTCGAGCCGGAAATCCGCGGACTGCTTCCGCTCGACGGTTTTCACATCGGTTCGCGGCTCGCGCGCACGGTGCGGTCGGATGTTTTCCGCATCACCGTCAATACGGCGTTCAAGTCCGTAATCGACGGGTGCGCTGCACCGTATCCCGGCCGTGACGACACCTGGATCAACCGCCGCATCCGTGATCTCTACACCGGGCTGCACGAGATCGGGCATTGCCACAGCGTCGAGGTTTGGGACGGCGACGATCTGGCCGGTGGACTCTACGGCGTCAGCCTCGGCCGCGCTTTCTTCGGCGAGAGCATGTTTCATCATGCCCGCGACGCCTCGAAGGTGGCCTTGGTGCATCTGGTCGCAAGACTGCTCGCGGGCGGCTTCAAGCTGCTGGACACGCAATTCGTCACCCAGCATCTGCGCCGTTTCGGCGCGATCGAAGTACCGCGTCGGCGCTACCGCGCGCTGCTCGACGACGCCATCGCGGGCAACGCGGATTTTTCAAGGTTGCCGATGGATGTGAGCGGCGCGGAGGCGCTGCGGATCATCGCGGGGCGCGAGGCTCTGTAACCTCTCCCCGCTCTTTCGCGGGAGAGGTCGAAGCCGAAGCGCAGCGAAGGCTTCGGGTGAGGGGCGAGGCAGTGCGGCGACAAGAAGCACGGACTCTCGGGTCGGAATCGTTCCAGCAGCGCTATCGCGCGAACCCAAGGATGTTTCGATTGTATTTGATGCGGTGCCCAGCCCCTCACCCGACGCGCATCTGACGATGCGCGCCGACCTCTCCCCGCGAAAGAGCGGGGAGAGGTAAGTGCTACCTGAACAGGTTGAAGAATGGATTGGTCTGTTGCTGGGGCTGCGGTTGGGGCCGCGGCTGTTCCTGCACCTGCTGCTGCTGCGGGAATTGCTGCGGCGGACGTGGCGCGGCCTGCTTCGGCGGCGCACGCTTTGCCGCCACCGGCGGAGGCGGCGGCGGTTTCGGCGGATCAGGCTGCGCGCTGACGATGGTCTGCAACGGTCCTTTGCAGTCGGTCAGCCAGATGTCGTAGATCGGGTGCTCGACGCCGTGCAGGCCGGGGCTTGCCGCGAACATCCAGCCGGAGAAGATCCGCTTCACCTCGCCCTGCAGCGTGATCTCGTCGACCTCGACAAAGGCGTCGGTGTTGGTGGTCTCCGTGGCCGGCCGGGTGTAGCAGGCGTCGGTCTTCACGCGCAGCGCGCCGAACTGCACGGTCTCGCCGATGTCGGCGTCGAAATTGATGATCCGCCCGGTGATCTTGTCGAGGCCGGAAAAACTCGCCTTCTTGTTGACGATCTTGCTGGCGGGCGGCTCGGTGACGACCTCGTCGCCGGGCTGCAAGGTGGCCGCCACCCCCGGCACGCTTTTGGGCTGGCGCTGGCCCGGCGGCAGGGCCGGCAGCGGATTGCCCGGCGGCGGGGCACCGGCGACGCCTTGGCCTGGCTGCGGCGGCGCGACTGCGATGCCGGCGGGCGCGTTCTGCGGAATGACGCTCGTTCCCGGCGGCGGCGCCAGCGGCTGCGACTGCACCGACCCGGGCGGCGGCACGCCCTGCCCCGGCGGCGGACGATTGGGGGTCGGCAGGATGCGGCCCTGCGGCAGCTCGGGCACTTCCTCCTCGTCGTCCTGCTGCTGGACCTGGCCGCGCGGAACATTGCCGGGCGGGCGCGGCGCCGGATCGGAAAACAGGTTGCCGAGCTGGGCGCGCGCCGGCGGCGCGGCCGCGAGCGTCGTGGCGGCGATCAGGGCCGCAAAACCAGTCAGGGCAATGGTTCGAAACATCCGGCGCGGCAACCTTAAGCGAATCAGGGCTCACGACATTGTATCGGAGATCGGAAAGGCCGCTGTCGGCCGCTCGCAATACCCCGGTTAACACGCCGAATACGGCGGGGAAAGGGCGGCCCATCGCCGCTTGCCGTCGGCTGGTCATGCTGCGCCACAAATGAAATAGTGACCGCGGAAATTCCGCGTTAACCGGAACAGCAAGGGAAACGCCATCAAATGCCCGATCGTATCCGTCTCGATGGCAAGGTCGCCGTCGTCACCGGGGCCGCCGGCGTCATCGGCACCGCGGCCATAAAACTGCTCGCCGAGCGTGGCGCGCGCATTGTCGCGGTCGATCGCGACGAGAAGCAGTTGCTGGTCGCGATCAAGGGCCTGCCGGCACAGGCCGAAGCGCATGCGGTCACCGCCGATGTCACGCAGGAGGATGAGGTCGCCGACTACGTCCGCGCGGCGATGGACAAATTCGGCGCCATCGACGTGTTCTACAACAACGCCGGCATCGAGGGCGATATCACGCCCATCTCGCGCTATTCGCTGGAGATGTTCCGCAGGGTGCTCGACGTCAACGTCGTCGGCGTCTTCCTTGGGCTGAAGCATGTGCTGCCGGTGATGCTGAAACAGAACCGCGGCAGCATCATCAACACCGCGTCGATCGCAGGATTGATCGGCTCGCCCGAAATCTCCGCCTACACTGCGAGCAAGCACGCGGTGATAGGTCTCACCAAGAGCGCGGCGAGCGATTGCACCGGCACCGCCGTGCGCGTCAACTGCGTCTGTCCGGGCCTGATCGACAGCCGGATGCTGAGCACGATCATCGCGGGCCGCAATCCCGGCAACGCGCCGGTGCCCAATGAAAAGATCGTCGACCGGATTCCGGCGCGTCGGCTCGGCCTTGCTTCGGAGGTCGCCTCGGTGGTGGCGTTCCTCGCCTCCGACGAGGCAAGCTATGTCTCAGGCTCGGCCTACACCGTCGACGGCGGACGAACCGCGGCCTACTAATCCCGGTTATGCAACAGCAGCAGGTCCCCTTCCCATGCCCGTCGTTCTCGATCCCGACGCCGCCGCCGTCTACAAGGCCTATCAGGAAGCGGGGCGCCCGCCCTACGAAACCGTCTCGCCGGCCGAAGCGCGCGAGCTGTATCTGAAGGGCCGCGCCGTTTCCAATCCCGAACCGCCGGAACTGGCATCGGTGAGAGAGATCGCGATCCCCGGCCCCGGCGGCGCCCTTCCGGCCCGGGTCTACACGCCGAAGACGCTCAGGCAGGCCGACGGCATGGCGCCCTGCCTGGTGTTTTTCCATGGCGGCGGCTGGGTGATCGGCGATCTGGATTCCCATGACGTGGTGTGCCGCGCGCTTGCTCATGAAGGCGAGTTGATCGTGATCGCGGTGGATTACCGGCTTTCGCCCGAGCACAAGTTTCCCGCCGCGGTCGACGACGCCATCGCGGCGACCGCATGGGTTTCTGATAACGCGATGACGCTCGGGCTGGATGCGACGCGGCTGATGGTGGGCGGCGATTCCGCCGGCGGCAATCTCGCCGCCGTAGTTGCGATCCATGCGCGCGACCATGGCGGTGCAAAACTCGCAGGGCAAGTGCTGATCTATCCCGGCACCGACTTCCGGATGACGCATCCCTCGCACCGCGAGCCGGAGACCTCGATCCTGCTCACGCACACCGTCATCCAATGGTTCAAGAACCATTATTTGAACGGTCCCGAAGATATCGACGACTGGCGGGCGTCGCCGGCGCGCGTGGAGAATCTCGCCGGCCTGCCGCCGGCCTATGTACTCACCGCGGGCGCCGATCCGCTGCGCGACGAAGGTGATGAATTCGCCGCCCGGCTCAAGGACGCCGGCGTGCCGGTGACCTACAAGACCTATCCCGGCCAATTCCACGGCTTCTTCACCATGGGCAAACTGCTGCCGCAGGCCATTGTCGCGGCAAAGGAGATCGGCGTGTGGTTGAAGGCGTTGAATTAGCGCTCATGCGCGCGCATTTGGCTAACGCCCGAGCGCCCGCATCACCGACGGAAGCAGCCTGGCCGCGACAGCGGCGTGTCCCTCGGCGGTAAGGTGAACTCCGTCGACTTGCAAATGTTTTCGGGAAACGCCGGCTGCGGTTATCGGAATGATTTTGATGCCGCGGCTGCGAAGCTTTGCCATGATCGACGCGAATTCCGTGTTCTGATCGCCCTGACCTAACCTTCGCGCGTTATACCTGCCGCCGAGCGTACCGAGCAGCACGACCCTGGTCCCGGCGGGAACGGCCTGATCCAGCCGGGCCAGCAGGTCCGCATTGGTGTTGCCGTTGACGCCTGCGTTTACGATGTGCGCGTTGTAGCCTTTTGCGGCAAGCATCCGCTCCAGTTGCGCCGGAAAAGCCTCCGAACTGCTGACGCCTTTGCCGGCGACATTGCTGGCGCCCAGCGCCACGATCTGGGCCTGCGCGCGTTCAAGGCCAAAAGCGTTTGCGAAAAACAACCCGGCGGCCAGACCGAGACCGACCATGACGCGGTTCCCGCGGCTGCGTCGATGCATGGAATTCATGGCTTCATCCTGTCGTCGGGTCGTTGGCGATCCTACACGGGAAACGGGTGGCGGCAAGAAGTGCGGTTTGTCAGTCTGGCTGCTGTTGCAGTTGGGCGCTGGACACAGCGACGTCTGGATTTCCGCAGATAATGTGTTCGCGTCCTCTACCCCGCCCTTGCGGCGCGGCGCAGCGATTGCGGCGGCTGGCCGAAGGCGCGGATGAAGGCGCGGCGCATCCGCTCGGGGTCGCCGAAGCCGGTCGATTGCGCCACCTGTTCGATCGCCTCGGAAGAAGACTGCACGCGCTGCCGCGCCGCCTCGATGCGCAGCCGCTCCACCGCCTTCGACGGCGTGGCGCCGGTCTCGGCGATAAAGGCGCGGGTAAAATGCCGCGAGCTCATGCCGGCCTGCTCGGCCATGTCTTCCACCGTGAGCGGCGCATCGAGATGTTCGCGCGCCCAGGTCAGCAGCGGCGCGAAGCGGCCGGCCGGCGCTTTCAATTCCAAGAGCGACGAGAATTGCGACTGGCCGCCGGCGCGCCGTTCATGCAGCACCAGTTGCCGCGCGGTCTTGCGCGCAACCTCGTCGCCAAAATCCTCCGCCGCCATCGCCAGCGCCAGATCGATGCCGGCGCTGATCCCGGCCGAACTCCAGATGTTGCCGTCGCGCACGAAAATCCGGTCGGGCTCCAGCTTCACCTTCGGGTAGGTTTTGAGAAAGTGCTGCGTGCGCTGCCAATGCGTGGTGGCGCGGCGGCCGTCGAGAATGCCGGCCTCGGCCAATATGTAGGCGCCGGAGCAGACGCTGGCGACGCGCACGCCGCGCTTTTCCGTAGCGCGCACGAAGGCGAGCGTCTTTTCGCATGCCGCCGCCGCGCGAACACCGGGGCCGCCGGCCACGATCAAGGTGGTGATCGCGCCCCCCGGTCTGATGCGGCGCGCAAGCATTTCGACGCCCGACGAACTGCGCACCGCGCCCGGCGTCAACGCGATTGTTTTGATCGACGGTGGCTTGCCGGCGTAGCGCGCCGCGATCTCGAACACCGAAATCGGCCCGGCGGCGTCGAGCAGCTGGAAGTCCGGGAAAATGAGCACGCCGATCATATCAAGCCGATGTCCTGAATTGAGGGAAAATTGGCATTTCAGACGTCAGGCCATCATGCCAGGATGATTGCGTCAAGTCCTCTTGGAGGAATCGCCATGTCCACGCCACTGCAGATCGGTCTTTTGATCTTTCCAAAGGTGACCCAGCTCGATTTCACCGGGCCATTGCAGGTGTTCGCCGGCCTGCCCGGCGCAAAAATCCATCTGATCTGGAAACGCATCGAGCCTGTGCCGAGCGACTCGGTGCTGGTGCTGACGCCGACGATCACCTTGGCGGATTGTCCGCAGCTTGATGTGATCTGCGTACCCGGCGGCGCGGGCACCGACGACCTCGTCAACGACGAAGAAACGCTGGATTTTCTGCGCGCGCAGGCAACGAACGCAAAATACGTCACGTCGGTGTGCACGGGCTCGCTGGTGCTGGGCGCCGCCGGCTTGCTGGAGGGCTACAACGCGGCGACGCATTGGTCGGCGATGCAATATCTACCGGCGTTCGGCGCGACCCCGACCAGGACGCGGGTCTGCGTCGACCGCAACCGCATCACCGGCGGGGGCGTCACCGCCGGCATCGATTTCGCGCTGACGCTGGTATCGATCCTCACCGACCGGAAAACCGCGGAAACCATTCAGCTCGGGCTCGAATACAATCCGGCGCCGCCGTTCAATGCCGGCTCGCCTGACACCGCGCCGCCGGAAATTCTGGCACTTGCGAAAGAGCGAATTGCTGCGATGGGTGCGCGCCGCGGCGATGCGATCAACGAGGCTGCTGCACGGTTAAATCAGCCCGCCTGACTCTTGTCCCGGGCGCGATGCAGCGCTTCTTCAGCGGTGCATCGCAGAACCGGGACCGCCAAAAATACCGCGCTCTGTACGGCCCCGGCTCTGCAGCGCACCGCTTCGCAAAGAGCTACGCGCTGCGCCGCGTCCGGGGCACGGAAAAGAAAAAGGCCGCCCGGTTTGCACCGAACGGCCTTTCCTGTCCTACGGCAGCTCCACATTGACGGGCGATTTCGGACCTCCGCACCGGGGGCCTATGTCCCGGCCGTGTCCTACTCGGGTGCCGCTGCAAATCGGGGCAGTCGCGACTGCGGCCCGAACCGACACGATGGTTTCCCACCTCCGTAAGATGAGCGATTGAACCGCGATCATGGCGCTGGCACAAGGACGCGGCGAAAACTATCCCCGCTGTTAACAGGCGGTGTCCATGAAAATACGCGGGCTGCGTAGGATGGGCAAAGGCGCCCTTGCGCCGTGCCCACCACCTTGAATCGCAATACACATTCCGCCGTCATCCTGAGAGCCTGATCCAAAAATGTATCCGAGTCATTTCAACTACTTAGGAACGACGGTGTTGCGGGGATCTGACCTCAGGCAAATCTGCAGTTATTGCGATGCTCCAACGGGTTTCAACAAGTCGCATCTGAA
>NZ_DASYMN010000417.1:0-10255 GCF_036009065.1 Bradyrhizobium sp.
CGCCGGAAGGGGCGAGGTTCGTTGAAGACGCATAAAGGCTGCGCGGCGGAGAATTATGGGTCCGGCCATAGGCGAGGGAATCCAGATCGCCCCGCGCCTGGACAACGGCGACAGGCGCGGACCTGCGCATGCAGCCCGACAGAGCGAGCGCGGTCATGACGGCAATCATCGAGTATCGAAACGCGCGCGCAACCCGCACCGGAGCCATCCCTCACAACGAGACGGCTCCAGTTTTGCACCGGTTATGGTTAACAAATCGTGTTGCCTCCCCGTCATGGCCAGGCTCGTCCGGCATCACGAACTTGAAAGTCCAGTTGCGAACTCAGGCGCTGACGCCGGCGCCGATGGGGCAGGACACGCCGGTGCCGCCGAGCCCGCAATAGCCGGCCGGATTTTTGGCCAGATACTGCTGATGATAATCCTCGGCGAAATAGAACTCGCCCGCCGTCGCGACCTCAGTGGTGATGGCGCCCAGACGCTTGGCGGCCAGCGCCTTTTGATAGGCCACCTTCGACGCATCCGCGGCTTTTCGCTGCGCATCGTTGAAGGTGTAGATCGCGGAGCGATATTGCGTGCCGATGTCGTTGCCCTGCCGCATGCCCTGGGTGGGGTCATGACTTTCCCAGAACGTCTTCAGCAACTGCTCGTAGGAAATCTTTTTCGGATTGAACACCACCAGCACCGCTTCGGTATGACCGGTGCGCCCCGAGCAAACCTCTTCATAGGTCGGATTGGCGGTATGACCGCCAGCGTAGCCCACCGCGGTGGTGTAGACACCATCGCCGAGTTCCCAGAACTTGCGTTCCGCGCCCCAGAAGCAGCCGAGCCCGAACACGGCCTGCTCCAGCCCTTGCGGATAAGGCGGCTGGATTTGATGACCGTTGACGAAGTGGCGTTTCGCCGTCGGAACCGGCGTGGCGCGGCCGGGCAGCGCCTCGGGGGCGCTCGGCAACGCGGTAGTCTTGCGCATGAAGAACATGGATAGCCTCCGGGCTAGACGTCGGACGAGCGGGAAGCCGCCTCGCATGACGACAAAGGATGATGGCAATATATGTCTTTACGCGCGAAACGGCAGTCCCGTTACCTTAGGTCAGTTCCGCGAATAACCGATCAGCGGTTTGCGCGGGCGGAACAGCAGCATCAAGAGGATGCCAAGCCCGCCCATCAGGGCAAATACCGGCTGGTCGAGAATGACGGTGACGAAGCTGGTCCAGAGCCAGGGAGCGGCGCCCTCGACCATGGCCCGGAATGCCTGCTGGCTGGACTGGTGGATGTCGTTCCAAAATTCGCCGAACCGGGTGAACCGCAGATTTTGGTCGGCGACCCAGCGGGCCCCGTCATAGACCATGAAAATGAACCCGCCGGCGAGCAGCAGCAACCCTACCAGACGGAAAAACCCGCGGATCATGCGTCACCTTATATGTATCTGCCTCCGGGCAAGCCCGGCTTAAACGGCGAACACAAGAAATTCAACCTCGCCAGCGGCTTAACCCGGCTCCGGCCGGCATTTGTGTGGTTCAGCCGGGGCGCGGAAAGCGTTGACGCTGCACAGGGGCCCCTCTATAAGACCGCCAATGGCGGCGGGCGCAATCCTGCCGCCGATGTTCTTTGAGCGCCACCGCCTTGTGAGCCTGTTAGCTTCGAGCATGGCATTTTCGCAGAACACCCTTAAACAACATAGCGTCACCAGCGCAATGCAATGGCCGCCGCCAGCAGGCCGGCCACCCGCGATCAAGCCGCTGCCGAAGGAAATTTGAGAACATGGCCAACACCACTTCTGCCAAGAAGGCGACGCGCAAGATTGCCCGCCGCACCATCGTCAACAAATCGCGCCGCACCCAGATGCGCGGTTCGGTCCGTGTCGTCGAGGAGGCGATCAAGAGCGGCGACCGCGAAGCTGCGCTGAAGGCGATGGCGCTCGCGGAACCGGAACTGATGCAGGCGGCGCAGCGCAACATCATTCACAAGAACAATGCCAGCCGCAAGGTCTCGCGGCTGTCGCATCAGATCGCCAAGCTCGCCAAATGAGCTGGTCGAAAAAGGCATCGTCAAATAGCCCGGCCGCGCCGGGCTTTTTCTTTGGTTGCAGATGGCGTCCGGTCCGGCGGCGCAAGACAATTTCTTCACGTTCCGATTTTATCTGATGCTGTTTTACCGCACGCAAGACTTTAGAATTAGAGACTCCCGTGATTCAACGGGGAAATCGCTGGCAGCTATCGCGCGCATGCGTTCCGCTGAAATCCGATCAGCTTCGTGGAAGGCTACCCTATTCCGCTGAGCAAAAAATCTTGCGCGCGCGTAGTCACTTATCAGCAATGCGCCGACCAGCACTTTGAAAAAACGCCGGCCCCGCTCAAACGTAAAGATTTTATGAAAAATTTTTTGAGCAGTGTCGCGGATTATGACCGCGCTTTGCGCATTTCGATTCGTCGCGCAGATTCAGACCCTTGTCTTCATATCGCGAAAGTCGTGTCTTATTTTGCGGACGCGAAGCTAATTCCCTTGGCATACGATTCTCTTCCACAGCCGTTGCACGCAAAATACGGCATGCTATCACTTAGACCGTTCGCAGCGCCCACGGTTCTCAGGTTCAGGGCGAATTGAGGATCAGGGGCGGACGTGCAGATCGGCGGCGGTATGCGCGTTAGCGACGCTTTCCAAGCGATGGTAGGTTGTAACTCATAGCAATATGAGGACGGCGGTTCTGTGTCCAAATTTCTCACGCGAGGCGCTCAAGCCTTGCGCCGTTTAAAAAGTGAGATACGCACCGATCGCAACCGCACCGCCGAAGGTGAATGGATCAAGAGGGTTGGAACGGACGGGCTGGCTAACGCGGTGACTGAGATCCTGAAGCGCTGAGTTCAGGCATCGCCGACGTATCTGAAAACACAAACAAGGTGACAACTTGCCGTAATCATCGCGGCGAGAGGGGGAGTTCTATGCTCAACGGAATCAATGCGAATTTTGATCACGTCCCGTTTTTATCCGATGCCATTTTAGATGATGCCGCGAGTACGCGGCCTCCCGCGCGAGTTCCGGACCAACCGTCCAGTACGCGCTGACCTCACGGACGCTTCTTCTTCAAGATAGCTGATTCGCCGCGGCGTTTCGCCGAACGGCCGGTCTGTGACCGAAGCTGGAGCATCCTTGAGGTCGCGCCGTCGCGGACACCCGCGCGGCGATCCGCCGACACCGTAACTCTATCAGAAAAGCCGCTGGACAATGACAAACATGGAACAGGATCGCTGGTCGCGCGTGAAAGGTCGGCTGCGTTCGAGCGTGGGAGAAGACGTCTATTCAAGCTGGTTCGCGCGGATGGATCTGGAAAGCGTGCAGCCTGAAAGCGTGCGACTTTCGGTTCCGACGCGGTTTCTCAAGAGCTGGATCCAGGCGCACTACGCCGAGCGGGTTCTGACCTGCTGGCAGGCCGAGATGCCCGAACTAGAGCGCGTCGACCTCACCGTGCGCACCGCCATGCGTTGCGCGGCGCCGGCCAAGGAGGCCACAGCGCCGGCGGACCCGCGCCGCGCCGACCGCAACGATGGACGCCCCGCGCCCGAACTGCGCGCCACCGCGATCGCGCCAGTGTCGGCAAGCCATGAGGCGCTCGGCGGCTCGCCGCTCGATCCGCGCCTGACCTTCGGAAGCTTTGTGATCGGCCGTTCCAACACGCTCGCGCATGCCGCGGCGCGCCAGGTCGCGGAAGGACGGCGTGGCGACAGCGTGATGTTCAATCCGCTGTATATCCACGCCGGCGTGGGCCTCGGCAAAACCCATCTGCTGCAGGCGGTGACCTGGGCCGGCAATTCCGGCACCGAGCGCAAGGTGCTTTATCTCACCGCCGAGAAATTCATGTACGGTTTTGTCGCAGCGCTGAAGACGCAGACCGCGCTCGCATTCAAGGAAGCGCTGCGCGGCATCGACGTGCTGGTGATCGACGACCTGCAGTTCCTGCAAGGCAAATCCACCCAGGCCGAGTTCTGCCACACCCTGAACGCGCTGATCGATGCCGGCCGCCAGGTGGTGATCGCGGCGGACCGTCCGCCGTCCGACCTTGAAAGCCTCGACGACCGCGTCCGCTCCAGGCTCGGAAGTGGTCTGGTGGTCGAGATGGGATCGCTTGGCGAAGAATTGCGCCTGGGCATTTTGAAATCGCGGGTGGCCGCGGCGCGGGCGCATCACGCCAGCTTCGACGTGCCGGCGCCGGTGCTGGACTATCTCGCGCGAACCATCACCCATAACGGGCGCGACCTCGAGGGCGCGATCAATCGCCTGCTGGCGCACAGCAAGCTCAATGCCACCGCCGTCACGCTGGAAATGGCCGAGCGCGAGGTGCGCGACCTGATCCGCCCGCAGGAACCCAAGCGCATCAAGATCGAGGACATCCAGCGCGTCGTGGCCCGGCAGTATAATGTCAGCCGGTCGGATCTGCTGTCCTCGCGCCGCACCGCGAACGTGGTCCGCCCGCGTCAGGTCGCGATGTATCTGGCCAAGACGCTGACGCTGCGCTCGCTGCCCGAGATCGGCCGCCGCTTCGGCGGACGCGACCACACCACGGTGCTGCACGCCGTCCGCAAGATCGAGGCGCTGGTCGCCAAGGATGTCGCATTGTCCGAAGAGGTCGAATCGCTGAAGCGCCAGTTGCAGGAGTGAGAGGTTGTGTCCCGGACGCCCTGCAGCGTTCTTCACGCTGCTGCGCAGAGCCGGGAGCCCGCTTAAGCAAGCAAGCTGGACCCCGGCTCCGCAGCACACCGCTTCGCGAAGAGCTACGCGCTGCGCTGCGTCCGGGGAACGAACCCTTACCAAAACGTGGGGAACGGCATCACGCATCTCTTGCGCTTGGGCCCCATCCGCGCCACCTTGGGGTCCCCCCGGGGGTTTGAGCGAATTCAGCTTTGATCGAGCTTTCGGGTTTCAAACGCCGCGGCGCGCCCTTTGGGCCGCCCGGCTTTTCCATCTTGGGATCAGGCGGGTTTTGCAATGAAGGTCACCGTCGAGCGCGCGCAACTCTTGAAATCGCTGGGCCATGTGCATCGCGTGGTCGAGCGCCGCAACACCATCCCGATCCTCGGCAACGTGCTGATCCGCGCCGAAAACTCGAAACTGTCGCTGAAGGCCACCGACCTCGACCTCGAAGTGACGGAGACGCTGGCGGCCGAAACCGGAACCGGCGGCTCGACCACCGTGCCCGCGCACATGTTCTACGACATCGTCCGCAAGCTGCCCGACGGCGCCCAGATCGTGCTGGAAGGCGACGGCGACCGCTCGGTGCTGGCGATCCGTGCCGGGCGTTCGCGCTTCACGCTGCAGACCCTGCCCGAGAACGATTTCCCCGATCTCGCCGCCGGCGACATGACGCATTCGTTTGCGCTTGCCGCGTCCGACATGAAGCGGCTGATCGACCGCACCCAGTTCGCGATCTCGACCGAGGAAACCCGCTACTATCTCAACGGCATCTATCTGCACACCGCCGGCAGCGCCAAGGCCGCGACCTTGCGCGCGGTCGCGACCGACGGCCACCGCCTTGCCCAGGTCGATCTGCCGCTGCCCAAGGGCGCTTCCGGCATGCCCGGGGTGATCGTGCCGCGAAAAACCGTCGGCGAAGTGCAGCGGCTGATCGAGGACAGCGAGGCCGAGGTCGGGATTGAACTGTCGCAGGGCAAGATCCGCTTCACCATCGGCAATGTGGTGCTGACCTCGAAACTGATCGACGGCACGTTCCCGGACTATGGCCGCGTCATCCCGCAGAACAACGACAAGGAACTGATCGTCGACAAGAAGGATTTTGAGGCTGCGGTGGACCGCGTCTCGACCATTTCCAGCGAGCGCGGCCGCGCGGTGAAACTGGCGCTGTCGGCCGGCAAGCTGATATTGTCCGTAACCAACCCGGATTCCGGCAGCGCCACCGAGGAACTCGAGGTCGAGTATGCCTCCGATGCGCTCGATATCGGCTTCAACTCGCGCTACCTGCTGGACATCGCAGCCCAGATCGAAGGCGAAGTCGCGGTGCTGAAACTGGCCGATCCCGGCTCGCCGACATTGGTGCAGGACAAGGACAACAAAGGCGCGCTCTACGTGCTGATGCCGATGCGGGTGTAACTTCCCCTCTCCCCTTGTGGGAGAGGGCAGAGCCTCACGAAGTGAGGTGACGGGTGAGGGGTTCGTGCCGCAGACACCACACCATCGGCCAACCACCAAACGCATCCGCGATTTCGCCAAGAAGATGCGTCGCGAACCCACGGACGCTGAAGCTAAAATGTGGCGATTGCTGCGAGATCGCCGGCTCGCGCGGTTCAAATTTCGTCGGCAAGCTCCTTTCAAAACTTTATTCTGGATTTTGTCTGTTTCGAAAAGCGTCTCGTCGTCGAAATCGATGGTAGTCAGCACGCGGATTCCGAACGCGACACAACGAGGGAAGCAGTACTGCGCGCGGAGGGGTTCCGAATCGCGCGTTACTGGAACAATGATGTGTTGCAACGACCTACCTCGGTTTTAGAAGGCGTTCTTGCAAAGTTGTCGGATAGCGAGAGCTAACCCCTCACCCACCGCCTCACTTCGTGAGGCTCCGCCCTCTCCCACAAGAGGAGAGGGTAAGAAAGATCATATCGCGTCTCCATGACCCCCTCCCGCATCCATCGCCTAACGCTGACGCACTTCCGCAATTATCGCGCGGCCAGCCTGCAGACGCGCGACGATATGGTGGTGCTGGTGGGCCCGAACGGCGCCGGCAAGACCAATTGCATCGAGGCGATCTCGTTCCTGTCGCCCGGGCGCGGTTTGCGACGTGCGACGCTGGACGATGTCGCCGACAACCAGGGCGACGGCTCATGGGCGGTGTCCGCCGAGGTCGAGGGCGCGCTCGGATTGGCGACGCTGGGCACCGGCATCGACCCGCCGGGCAACGAAGAAGCCGCCACCGCCCGGCGCTGCCGGATCGACCGCGAGCCGGTGACGTCGGCCACCGCGTTCGGCGATCATTTGCGCATGGTGTGGCTGACGCCGGCGATGGACGGGCTGTTCATGGGCGCCGCCTCGGAGCGGCGGCGGTTCTTCGACCGGCTGGTGCTGGCGATCGACAGTCAGCATTCCAGCCGGGTCTCGGCGCTGGAACGCTCCTTACGCTCACGCAACCGCCTGCTGGAAGTGCGCAATTACGACGACCACTGGTGCGACGCGATCGAGCGCGAAACCGCCGAGCTTGCGGTGGCGGTGGCGGCGATGCGCGGCCAAACCGTGACGCGGCTCGCGGCGATGCTGCGCGCGCGCGGGCAAGCCTCGGTGTTTCCGTCCGCCGCGATCATGCTCGACGGCTGGATGGAAAACGCGCTGATCAACGAACCGGCCACCTCCGTGGAGGACCGCTACCGCGAAATCCTGCGCACGAGCCGCGCCCGCGACGCCGCCGCCGGCCGCACCCTGGACGGCCCGCACCTCACCGACCTGCAGGTGGTCTATGCGCCGAAAAACATGCCCGCGCGCGATGCCTCCACCGGCGAGCAGAAGGCGCTGCTGATTGGCCTCGTGCTGGCGCATGCCAATCTGGTCGCCGAGATGACCGGCATCACGCCGCTATTGCTGCTCGACGAAGTGATCGCGCATCTCGATCCCGACCGGCGGATCGCGTTGTTCGATGAGCTGGCAAAGCTCGGCGCCCAGGTCTGGATGACCGGCGCGGACCCTGCGGCGTTCGCGGATATTGGTTCGTCGGGGGAAATCTTCGACGTCGATTCAGGGCGCATCGCGCGGCGCGCGCAAGCGCGGAGTCCTCCCCGCGCAGGCGGGGACCCATAACCCCTGGCGGTCGTAATTGCACTCGGTCGTCCAACGGCATTCTTAAAACGGGACGACACGGCGTATCCCGCCTGCGCGGGGACGACTCGTGGCGAGGCCCCGCATCGCGCTTTTCCGCGGCTTGCGAATCAGCCTTTCGCCGCCTTGAAAAACTGCCGAAAAATCCTATTTATTCAACAGCTTGATCGACACGACTTTGCGCTAGGCGCAATGCGGCTTTCATGGCACAAATACAGTCGATTCAGCCACACATTTCAGCGCTGATTCGGGACATCCTCGAAGGCCCCTTCATGACAGAACCCGCCCGGCAAAAGATCGCCGACCCCGAGCATTCGCCGATTGAATACGGCGCCGAATCGATCCGGGTTCTCAAAGGCCTCGACGCCGTGCGCAAGCGGCCCGGCATGTATATCGGCGACACAGATGACGGCTCGGGCCTGCATCACATGGTCTACGAGGTCGTCGACAACGCCATCGACGAGGCGCTGGCCGGCCATGCCACCGCGGTGGAAGTCGTGCTCAATGCCGACGGCTCGGTCACCGTGCGCGACGACGGCCGCGGCATTCCGGTCGACATCCACAAGGGCGAAGGCATCTCGGCGGCGGAGGTCATTATGACCCAGCTGCATGCGGGGGGAAAATTCGACCAGAATTCCTACAAGGTGTCGGGCGGCCTGCACGGCGTCGGCGTTTCCGTGGTCAATGCGCTGTCGAGCAAGCTGCAGCTGCGGGTATGGCGCGACGGCAAGGAGCATTACATCGAATTCGCGCATGGCGACGCGGTGGCGCCGTTGATTGTCGTCGGCGACGCCAAGGGCAAGCGCGGCACCGAGGTGACGTTCCTGGCCTCCACCGACACCTTCACCAATGTCGAATATGATTTCGCCACGCTGGAGCATCGCCTGCGCGAGCTCGCGTTCCTCAATTCCGGCGTGAACATCGTGCTCTCCGACATGCGCCACGCGGTCGAGAAGCGCGAAGAGATGATGTACAAGGGCGGCGTCGAGGAATTCGTCAAATATCTCGACCGCAACAAGAAGGCGATGGTGCCCACCCCGATCATGATCGACGCCGACATGAACGGCATCGGCGTGGAAGCCGCGCTGTGGTGGAACGACAGCTATCATGAGAACGTGCTGTGTTTCACCAACAACATTCCGCAGCGCGACGGCGGCACGCATCTGGCGGGTTTTCGCGGCGCGCTGACGCGCCAGGTCAACGGCTATGCCGACGCCATCGCCAAGCGCGAAAAGATCGCGCTGACCGGCGACGACTGCCGCGAGGGCCTCACCGCGGTGCTGTCGGTGAAGGTGCCGGACCCAAAATTCTCATCGCAGACCAAGGACAAGCTGGTCTCTTCCGAAGTGCGTCCCGTGGTGGAAAACGTCATCAACGAGGCCCTGCAAGCCTGGTTCGAGGAGCATCCGGCGGAAGCGAAAATCATTGTCGGCAAGGTGGTGGAAGCAGCCGCCGCCCGCGAGGCCGCGCGAAAGGCGCGCGAGTTGACGCGGCGCAAGGGCGCGCTGGACATCGCCTCGCTGCCCGGCAAGCTCGCCGATTGCCAGGAGCGCGATCCCGCCAAATCCGAACTGTTCATTGTCGAGGGCGACTCGGCGGGCGGTTCTGCCAAGCAGGGCCGCAACCGCGAATTCCAGGCGGTACTGCCGCTGCGCGGCAAAATCCTCAATGTCGAGCGCGCGCGCTTCGACAAGATGCTGGGCTCGGAGCAGATCGGCACGCTGATCACGGCGCTCGGCACCGGCATCGGCCGCGACGACTTTGATCTGTCGAAGCTGCGCTATCACAAGATCATCGTGATGACCGACGCCGACGTCGACGGCGCGCATATCCGCACGCTGCTGCTGACGTTCTTCTTCCGGCAGATGCCGCAGATGATCGAGGCCGGCCATCTCTATATCGCGCAGCCGCCGCTCTACAAGGTGACGCGCGGAAAATCCGAGCAATACCTGAAGGACGAGCGCGCGCTGGAAGATTATCTGATCGAGACCGGGCTCGACGACTGCGTGTTCAAGCTCGCCTCCGGCGAGGACCGCAGCGGCAGGGACCTGCTGGCGCTGGTGGAAGACGCCCGCATCATCCGCGGCACGCTGCACAATCTGCACAGCCGCTATAACCGCAAGGTGATCGAGCAGGCCGCGATCGCCGGCGTGATGAACCCGAAAATCACCGGCGACGTCGCCACCGCCAACGCCGCCGCCGGCTACATCGCGCGAAGGCTCGACGCGCTGGCCGATGAGGTCGAGCGCGGCTGGATCGGCCGCTTCACCGAAGGCCAGGGCTTTTTGTTCGAACGCACCGTGCGCGGGGTCAAGGATGCCGCCATCATCGACGACGCGCTGCTCGGCTCCGCCGACGCGCGCAAGCTCGACGAATATGCGGCGAAGCTGCAGGAAGCCTATCCGCGCCCGGGCGTGCTGCGCCGCAAGGATACCGAAACCCCGAT
>NZ_DASYMN010000418.1:0-3308 GCF_036009065.1 Bradyrhizobium sp.
ACCGGTATCCACTTTTCGGGATCATGCCCTAAGTTTCGGACTTCAAGGAGAGAGTTTTATGGCTACCCCTGCCAACCAGACCGGACGCATCACGCAGGTCATCGGCGCCGTCGTCGACGTGCAGTTCGAAGGACATCTGCCCGCCATTCTGAATGCCGTTGAAACGACCAACAATGGCAACCGTCTGGTGCTCGAGGTGGCGCAACATCTCGGCGAGTCCACGGTCCGTACCATCGCCATGGACACCACCGAAGGCCTGGTCCGCGGCGGTGAGGTGACCGACACCGGCAGCCCGATCATGGTGCCCGTCGGCGCCGGCACCCTCGGCCGCATCATGAACGTGATCGGCGAGCCGATCGACGAGGCCGGCCCCGTGGAAGCGGAAGGCATGCGTCCGATTCATGCGGAAGCGCCGACCTACACCGATCAGTCGACCGAGGCGGAAATTCTCGTCACCGGCATCAAGGTGGTGGATCTGCTGGCACCCTATGCCAAGGGCGGCAAGATCGGCCTGTTCGGCGGCGCCGGCGTCGGCAAGACCGTGCTGATTCAGGAACTGATCAACAACGTCGCCAAGGCGCATGGCGGTTATTCGGTGTTCGCCGGCGTCGGCGAGCGCACCCGCGAAGGCAACGACCTGTATCACGAGTTCATCGAATCCAAGGTCAACGCCGACCCGCACAATCCCGATCCGAACGTCAAATCGAAATGCGCGCTGGTGTTCGGCCAGATGAACGAGCCGCCGGGCGCGCGCGCCCGCGTCGGCCTCACCGGCCTCACCGTCGCCGAGCATTTTCGCGACCAGGGCCAGGACGTGCTGTTCTTCGTCGACAACATCTTCCGCTTCACGCAAGCCGGCTCCGAAGTGTCGGCGCTGCTCGGCCGTATTCCCTCCGCGGTGGGTTATCAGCCGACGCTTGCCACCGACATGGGCGCGCTTCAGGAGCGCATCACCACCACGCACAAGGGTTCGATCACCTCGGTGCAGGCGATCTACGTGCCGGCCGACGACTTGACGGATCCTGCGCCCGCCACCTCGTTCGCGCATCTGGACGCCACCACGGTGTTGAACCGCGCGATTTCGGAAAAGGGCATCTATCCCGCGGTCGATCCGCTAGATTCCACCTCGCGCATGCTGTCGCCGCTGGTTGTCGGCGAGGAGCACTACCAGACTGCGCGCATGGTCCAGCAGATACTGCAGCGCTACAAGTCGCTGCAGGACATCATCGCCATTCTCGGCATGGACGAACTGTCTGAAGAGGACAAGATTGCGGTCGCCCGCGCGCGCAAGATCGAGCGCTTCCTGAGCCAGCCGTTCTTCGTCGCCGAAGTGTTCACCGGCTCGCCCGGAAAATTCGTCGATATTGCCGACACCATCAAGGGTTTCCGCGCCATCTGCGAAGGCAAGTACGATCACCTGCCGGAGTCCGCCTTCTACATGGTCGGCACCATCGAAGAAGCCGTCGAAAAGGGCAAGAAGCTCGCGGCCGACGCGGCGTAATCAACCGGCCTCACCCTGAGGAGCCGACCGAAGGTCGGCGTCTCGAAGGGCGAGGCGACGATATCTCTCATCCTTCGAGACGCGCGCAAGAGCGCGCTCCTCAGGATGAGGCCAACGAATAGGCGCGTCCATGGCCACCTTCCACTTCGATCTCGTTTCGCCTGAGAAGCTCGCCTTCTCCGGAGAAGTCGATCAGGTTGATATCCCCGGCGTCGAGGGCGATTTCGGCGTGCTCGCCGGACATGCCCCGGTGGTGGCGGCGATCCGGCCGGGAATTCTCACTGTGACCGTCGGCGGCGCGCACGAAAAAATCATCGTGCTCGGCGGTCTTGCAGAGGTGTCCGAAAAGGGCCTCACCGTGCTGGCCAATGTCGCGACCTCGCTGGACGACCTCGACAAGGCGGCGTTCGCCGACAAGATCAGCGGCATGGAAGCCAGGCTCGCCGAGAAGGAAGGCTCCGAACTCGACCGCGCCATCGAGCGGCTCGATCATTTCAAGAGCATCCAGCACCAGCTCAATTCGACGGCGATGCATTAGCCTTCACCTCTCCCCCTGCGGGGAGAGGTGACGATCGTCTTACTTCTTATACGCCGCGATCACGGCTTCCCCATCCGGGCCGGCCTTTTTCGACCAATCGGCCGTCAACTGCTCGCCGATTTTCTCGAGCCCCGCCTTCAGCGCCGGAGGTGGCGGGAGTACCTTCATCTTGTTGGCGGCAAGCTGTTCGAGATACCACTTCGCCTTTTCTTCCGCGAGCTTCCAGCCGCGTTCTTCGGCGACCGCCGCCGCCTTGAGGATCGCATCCTGGGTCGGCTTGTCGAGCGCGTCGAACGCCGGCTTGTTAACGAAGGTTACGTTCTTCGGAATCCAGGCCTGCGTATCATAGAAGTGCGTCATGGTTTCCCAGGCCTTGCTGTCGTAGCCGGTCGAGCCTGAGGTCATGAACGCGTTCACGACGCCGGTAGCCAGCGCCTGCGGCAATTCCGCCGCCTGGATGGTGACCGGCTGCGCGCCGACCAGTTCTGCGATGCGCGAGGTGCCGACATTATAGGCGCGCCACTTCAGGCCCTTCATATCCTCCATGGTGTTGAGATCCTTCTTGGCATAGATGCCCTGCGGACCCCACGGCACCGCGAACAGAAGCAGCAGACCTTGCGACGCCAGCTTCTTTTCGACTGCGGGTTTCGACGCCAGCCACAGCTTCTTGGCTGCCGGATAGCTCGTCGCCACGAACGGCACGACATCGATGCCGAACAGCGGGTCCTCGTTCTCATGCAACGAGATCAGAACCTCACCCGCCTGCGCCTGACCGGTTGCGACCGCGCGCTTGATTTCCGGCGCCTTGAACAGCGACGCCGCGGCGTGCACGGTGATCTGCAGCTTGCCGCCGGTCAAGTCGGCAACGTCCTTGGCGAACGCGTTCAGGTTCACCGAATGCGGATTGTCCGCCGGATAGGCCGCCGGAAGATTCCATTTCGTCTGCGCCATTGCCGGGCCGGCAAGCGCCGCGACGCAAGCCGCCATTGCGCAGGTTTTTAGTAGTCTCAACATGACAACACCTCTCTAGCCAGGGAACGCCATCCGCGGCAGCACCATCACGATATCAGGAAACACCGTGATGATGGCAACCGCCAGAACGAGCAAAAAGAAGAACGGCAGGGCCGCCTTGGCGACCGTGTTGGAATCCTTGCCGCTCATGGTCTGCAACACGAACAGATTGAAGCCGACCGGCGGCGAGACTTCAGCCATTTCCACCACCAGCACCAGGAAAATACCGAACCAGACGAGATCGAAGCCGGCCTGCTT
>NZ_DASYMN010000419.1:0-11753 GCF_036009065.1 Bradyrhizobium sp.
CGCCGGAAGGGGCGAGGTTCGTTGAAGACGCATAAAGGCTGCGCGGCGGAGAATTATGGGTCCGGCCATAGGCGAGGGAATCCAGATCGCCCCGCGCCTGGACAACGGCGACAGGCGCGGACCTGCGCATGCAGCCCGACAAAGCGAGCGCAGTCAGCAGACAGACGAGAACGGCGCGCGGGCCTCGCATCGGGCAACCCATGACAAGTATCGAGTCCGATTAAGAACTTGCATGGTTAACAAAGCATGACCGCAGCCTCCCCACCGCCGATATCGCGGGGCCGAATGGGCGAATTAACCGGGCGGCAACCTTAATGGAGTGTAATCGCCCTCATCAGGTGGAGTCGTAAGCGTTCCGTGGGAGTGTGCGATGCGTATACCGTTCTGGCGTTCAGGCAAGGACGCGCCGGTCGAGAAGGCCAAAGTTGCGCCCGCCGCTGCAAAGCCGGCGCCGACCTACAGGGCCGCACCGGCGGCTGTTTCCGACTTCGGCGACCTCGATCTGCGCGCGATCGGGCAGGCGCTGAACCGCAAGCGATCCTGGATCATCGTTCCGACGCTGCTGGCGCTGGTGCTCTCGATCGTCACCGTCAACCTCGTTCCGCCGCGCTACAAATCCGAAGCGCGTATCCTGATCGACGGCCGCGAGAACGTATTCCTGCGGCCCAATGGCGAGCGCGACGATCAGCGCAATACGGTCGACCCCGAGGCCGTCACCAGCCAGGTCCAGCTGTTGCTGTCGCGCGACCTGGCGCGCGAGATCATCAGGAAGAACAAGCTCGCCGACCGGCCCGAATTCGATCCGGTGCTGCAGGGGCTTTCCCCAGTGAAATCGCTGCTGGCCTTGTTCGGCATCGGCCGCGATCCCTTTAGTCTCACGCCGGAAGAGCGCGTGCTCGACGCCTATTTCGACCGGCTCACCGCCTATGCCGTGGATAAGTCGCGCGTCGTGGTGATCGAGTTTCAGTCGCGCGATCCTGATCTGGCGGCGAAGGTCGCCAATTCGATCGCTGAAAATTATCTGGTGCTGCAGCAGAACGCGCGCCAGGAGCAGGCCAAAGCCGCGGGGCAATGGCTGTCTGGCGAGATTGACAGCCTGCGCAAGAAGGTTGGCGAGGCCGAATCGCGGGTGGAGGATTTCCGCTCCAAGTCCAGCCTGTTCGTCGGCACCAACAACACCACGCTGTCCAACCAGCAGATGGGCGAACTCAATACCCAGTTGAACAATGCCCGTGCGCTGAAGTCCGACGCCGAATCCAAGGCGCGGCTGATTCGCGAGATGCTGCAGTCGGGCAAGCCGATCGAAGCCTCCGACGTGCTCAACTCCGAACTGACCCGGCGTCTGTCGGAACAGCGCGTCACGTTGCGCGCGCAACTGGCCGAACAGTCCTCGACGCTGCTGGACGCTCATCCGCGCATCAAGGAGCTCAAGGCCCAGCTCGCCGATATCGATCGCCAAATCCGCGAGGAAGCCAGCAAGCTTTCGCGCTCGTTCGAGAACGATTCGCGCATTGCGGCCGGCCGGGTCGAGAGCCTCAGTGCCAGCCTCGAAGTGTCGAAGAAGCAGGCGACTTCGACCAACGGCCAGGACGTGCAGCTGCGCGCGATGGAACGCGAAGCCAAGGCGCAGCGCGACCTGCTGGAATCCTACCTCGCCAAATACCGCGAGGCGACCGCGCGCGAAAATATCGACGCCGCCCCCGCCGACGGCCGCATCATTTCCCGGGCGCTGGTGTCCAACACGCCGGCCTTCCCCAAGAAGCTGCCGATCGTGCTGATCGCGACCCTGGCGACGTTGATGCTCAGCGCCGGCTGCATCGCCACCGCTGAACTGCTGCGCATGACGGCGCCGCGCGCGCCGGCGGCGTTCGCAGCGGCTGCTGTTCACGCCGCGGAACCGGTGGTCGCTTCTCCCCCCACCGTGCCGGCGATGCGTGACGCCGCTGCCGAACCTGCGGCCCCCGTCACCGAGATCGGCCAACTCGCCGAAGCATTGCTTGGCGCCGGCGACGCCGCCCGCAAGGTCGCGATTCTAGGAACCGGGCAGGGCGAAAGCATCACGCTGACGGCGCTGACCCTTGCCCGGCTGCTGGCGCGCCAAGCCAAGGTGGTGGTGGTGGACTTGTCCGGGTCCTCGCCGGCCTTTGCGGCGGTGTCGGCCGATCCGATGGCGCCGGGGCTGGCGGAACTGATGCTGGGCGAAGCGTCCTTCGCGCAGGTCATTACCCGGGACCGGCTGTCGCGGGCCCATTTGGTGACCGCCGGACGCCAGGGCGCGGACCGTTCATTGCTGCAGTCGCCGCGGCTGGCGCTGGCGCTCGATGCGCTGCTGGGTGTGTACGACCACGTGCTGCTCGATGCCGGCACCGCGTCCGACCTGCCCGCAGAGCTTTTGACATCGAATGCGCGCGCGGTGGTGGTGCCGGACGGGTCGATGACGGCAGAGGCGCGCAAACTGATGGCAGATCAGCTCAGGGAAGTCGGCTTCACCGACGTGGCGATGCTGAGCAAGCCGTCGCAGCCGGCCGATATCGTCGAGCCCGGCCCGCGCGTGGTTGCGGCCTGAGATTCAAAGTTCGTCATGCCCGGGCTTGTCCCGGGCATCAACGTCTTTTTTGCTGAGATCACGGAGAGAAGACGTGGATGGCCGGGACAAGCCCGGCCATGACGATTTCGTGCCCCGGACGCAGCGCAGCGCGTAGCTCTTGCGAAGCGGTGCGCTGCAGAGCCGGGGCCCAGCTTGCTTTCTTGAACCGGGGTCCCGGCTCTGCGGAGCGGCATGAAGAATGCCGCGTCCGGGACACGGCTCTAGCGCTGCAGCACGCCGCGCGCCCGCTGCGCGATCTGCATCAGCGCCGGCGTGTGTTTTATCAACCGCTTGGCGCGCATCAGCGATGACAGGCCGGCCGCGGCGACCTTGCCGCGCAGGCTGAGCGGGATAAAACTGTCGAAGATCGGCTCGTCGTCCTTGCAGAACAGCCGCTTGTAATCGTCCGATCCGATCCCGAGATCGAGCGAGGTGACGCCGCGCTCGGCGTAGTGATCGATGATGTCGCGCATCAGGATCAGCCCGGGGCTGTATTTGGAATTGCCCGACAGCGTGTAGGTGTTGAACATCATCGAAAAGCGCTTGTCGTCGGCGACGCCGGCGAAGATCGCGATCACTTCCTCGTCGCATTCCAGCGCGTGGATATCGATGGCATGGCCGCCGCCGCCAAGCCTGGTCATGCAGGCGTCGCGGATGAAATCCTCGATGCCGGGATCGGCGAACACGTTGGGCAGCTGCTGCGCCGCCATGCGCTGCGGTTTTATCGCGAAGAACCAGTCGAGCAGCCGTTTGATGTCGGTGTCCGATGTGGCGAGGCGGTAGCCATAACCGGGCAGCGTCTGCAGCTTGCGTTCCTTGCCCTTGAGCCGGCGCCGGAACGAATTGCTGACGCGCGATGCCGGCGGCGCGCCGGGCGCCATCGTCAGCAGCGGACAGTCATTGGCCGAGACCTGGTTCGGCAACAGGGCAAGCGGATTGGCCAGGTCGATCCAGCGCCGCGGCTGCTGGGTCAGCGCCAGCACGTCGGCCTGCGCATGACCGCGGATTCCCGACATCAGCGCGTCGATATCGGTCCTGGCCGCGCCGACGGCGAAATCCTTGTCCCACAACGCCATGTTGAAGGTCGCATGCTTGCCGCCGAGAAATCTTGCGGTTCGCACGGCGTTCTCGCGACGCACCCCGAGCGGAAGCAGCAGCAGCGGCTGGCGCTCTTTGTCTCGGGCGATGACGATGAACGGCCGGATGCCGTCGCGTGTCCCGACCTGACGTTGCCATGCGACCAGAAAATCGAAGCGCTGATACGGCGTGGAAAATTGGCTGGATTGTTCGAGCGCGCGCCAGACGGTTTCCGCCTCGCGCATGTCGCTGACGACATCGACGCGCGCAATACGGCTCGTCTCCGGCCACGCCCGCGTTTCCGCCCGGCTTTCCATCACGGCCGCCATGGTCATCGCACCACCCGTATTTTGACAGTTTGTTTATATTTTTCAGCGTCGGCGGACCTTTGCAGGGAAATGTCAACAAAGGGTAATGACAATGCGGCGGCGGCGGAAACTGCATTGAAGGCTTGGCGGTGTCATCCGGGGGTCGATTCTTGACGGGCGTAGGGTGGCGGCTCGCCTATTTCAGCGGTTATGCGCGCCTGATGGAGCGGCGCACCGGCGGGGCCGGTGCGATCCTGCGTTTCGAGCACGTGCGGCCAGCGCGCAGCGCGGATTTTCAGCCGCGCAGAACTCATGAGATCACCCCGCAGTTTCTCGACCGCACCATCCGCGCGCTAAAACGCTGGAAGTTCGAGTTCGTCTCGATGGATGAGGTCTGCCGCCGCGCCGCCGGCCCCAGGCCGCCGCGCCGGTTCGTGTGCCTGACCTTCGACGGCGCCACGCGCGACCTGATGACATCGGGCTATCCGGTGCTATCGCGGCACGCCGTCCCGTTCACGGTTTACGTGCCGACGGCGTTTCCCGACGGTCTCGGCGAGGCATGGTGGCTGGCGCTGGAGGCGCTGATTGCGCACAACGACCGCATCGCGCTGGTGATGGATGGCAGGGAACAGCGCTTCGAGATCGCGGACGCCGATCGGAAAGCTCAGCTTTACGATTTGCTTGAACGATGGATGCGCTCGCTGGCGCCGCCGGATCTGTCGGTGGCGATCAACGATCTGTGCAAGCGCTATTCTGTCGATCTTGCAGGCTTGTCGCGCGAGGCGTCGATGAGTTGGGACGATCTGGCGAGCCTTGCGGCCGATCCGAACGTGACGATCGCAAGCATGACCGTGAACGCGCCGGTCCTGACCAGTCTGAAGGATGCGGCGGCCTCGCGCGAAATCTCGATGGGAAGGGCGGTGGCGCAGTCCGCGTTCCACCGCGATATAATGCATTTCGCCTATCCGTTCGGCGACCGCGGATCGTTCAACCGGCAGCATGTGATACTGGCCCGGGAGGCCGGCTTTGCCAGTGCAGTGACGGCGTTGCCCGGAGTGATCCTGGCCGAAGGCCGGTCGAATTTGCACGCGCTGCCCCGCATCGCCTGGGATGGACGCCAGCGCTCGCTGCGGGCGATGCGGGTGATGCTGTCGGGTGTGATGTTGTCGAAGGCCGCAAACTAAATTCTTGTGCCCCGGACGCAGCGCAGCGCGTAGCTCTTCGCGGAGCGGTGCGCTGCAGAGCCGGGGCCCACACTTCAGCATCAAGCCCGCGCATGACGACGTCTTGGTTGGCGGGTCCCGGTTCTGCGAAGCAGCGTGAAGAACGCTGCATCGCGCCCGGGACACGTTCACGCATCCGGCCGCGACATCCAGCTGATGATCGGCATTGCCGGCAGCACCCAGCCGATGCCGGCCACCACATAGAAGATCGCCTGATAGAGTTTTGAAGCTGATAGCCACGGCATCTGCGCCACCGCCATCCCGAGCAGCGACCACACCACCACCAGCACCAGCAAAGCGATGGTTCCAACGAATTTGCGGGTGCGGATTCTCATGACGGCAATGTGCGGCTGGTTGGGGCGGCGCGCCTTGGCGCGCGGGAAGCGGCGGACTATAAGGTGCGCGCCAATTCATTCAAGCTGCGAATTTGATGATCGAACTTGCCTCACACAAACCCCCGCGCGCGGTCCGCTGGTGGCTCGCGACCATCGCGGTGCTGATCGCGATCATGGTGCTGGTCGGCGGCGCGACGCGGCTCACCGAATCCGGGCTGTCGATCGTGGAATGGAAGCCGGTCACCGGAACCCTGCCGCCGCTGAATGACGCTCAGTGGCGGGAAGCCTTTGAGGGCTATCAAACCATCCCGCAATATCGCGAACTCAATGCCGGCATGAATCTGGCCGAATTCAAGACCATCTTCTGGTGGGAGTGGAGCCACCGGCTGCTCGGCCGCGTCATCGGCATCGCCTATCTCTTGCCGTTCCTGTGGTTCCTCTGGCGCGGCGCGCTGAGCACTGAGCTGAAGCGGCGGCTGTGGGTCATCTTCGCCCTCGGCGCGCTGCAGGGCGCGGTGGGCTGGTGGATGGTGGCGTCCGGCCTGACGCAACGGGTCGAGGTCTCGCAACTTCGCCTCGCCACGCATCTGGTGCTGGCGCTGCTGATTTATGCCGCCATCGTCTGGACACTGCGGCGCGTAAGCGAACGGCAATCGGTCGTTGCCTCGCCGCGATTGAAAATCACAAGCCTGATGCTGCTGGCGCTGACCTTCGTGCAGCTTTATCTCGGCGCGCTGGTGGCAGGCCTCCGCGCGGGGCGCGTCTACAATACCTGGCCGGAGATCGACGGCGCGCTGGTTCCTTCCGCGGCGCGGCTGTTCTTCGAAGCGCCGTGGTGGCGCAATCTGTTCGACAACACGCTGACGGTGCAGTTCGAGCATCGCATGGGTGCCTATGCGCTGCTCACGCTGGCGGTCGTGCATGCCGTCGATGCCGTTCGTTCGCGCGCCGGACCCGCCGCCGCCGGCGGCGCGATCTGGCTCGCGATAGCGGTTACGTTGCAGGCGGCGCTGGGCATCCAGACGCTGCTGCACCAGGTTCCGATTGTGCTGGGGCTCGCGCATCAGGCGATGGCAATCGTGGTGCTGACACTGGTGATATTGCAAGCCGAGCGGTTGGCGGCAGGGCAGAGCAGCCGTAGGGTGGACAAAGCCGTCGGGTCGCACGAATGCGCGCCCGATGAGCGTGCCCACCATCGTGCCGAGATCGAAAATGGTGGGCACGGCGCAAGCGTGCCTTTGCCCACCCTACGCAACTGAAATTGAACGATTCTAATTTCTGAAGATATTCAAAAGTCCTTTATTCGCAGCGCTTTTACGTGCGTGCTGACAAAATTGTGTGAGTGCGCGCCTTTACATGCGGCGTTCGCGCGATAAAACCAGCCTACCTAAGGAACACAGGCTCGTTCATGTCATCCGCATTCATCCAGGCTGCCGTCATCCTGCTGCGCGAAGGCCTCGAGGCAATGCTGGTGATCGCGGCGCTCGGCGGCTATCTGACCAAGGCCGGCGCCGGCCATCGCATCAACGCGCTCTATGGCGGCGCGCTCGCCGCAGTCGGCGCCAGCATCATCGCGGCATGGCTGTTCGCGGTGCTCAATTCCGGCGAGCACAGCGACATCCTCGAAGGCATCATCATCCTCGCCGCGGCAGCCCTGATGCTCTATGTCAGCGGCTGGCTGATGGTGAAGCAGGATCCACGAGGCTGGCAGGATTACCTCGCGCACAAGGCCGATGGCGCGCTGGCCCAGGACACCGTGTGGGCGGTCGCCGCGCTGGCGTTTCTCGCGGTGTTCCGCGAAGGCGCCGAAACCGTGCTGTTCATCAATGCGCTCGCCACCACCGAGGGCGGCTGGAGCGCCGGGCTGTTTGCGGGGCTCGGTGCTGCAACGGTTGGGCTTGTTGTGCTGTTCTATTTCATCAACCTGATCGCGCGGAAAATCCCGTTGCGGCCGCTGTTCATCATCACCTCGGCATTCCTGTTTGCGATGGCCATCAAATTCATCGGCGAGGCGGTGCAGGAATTCCAGGAGCAGGCGATCGTTTCGGTCACCGAGCTCAAAGGCGCGGCGTGGCTTGGCGTCATTGGCTTGAATTCGACCGTCGAGGCTTTGTCGATCCAGCTGCTGGTGATCCTGTTCGCGCTGGCGACCTATTCGGTGTTCCAGCGCAACGCCCGGCTGTCGCGCGAGGACAAGGCGATGCGAGCGGTGAAGAGGTAGACTCGTGTCCCGGGCGCGATGCGGCATTCTTCATGCCGCTTCGCAGAACCGGGACCGTACCAAGCAACACTGTGATTGCCGGGCCTGACCCGGCAATCCATCCTCTTCGAAAGACTCTTGCGAAGGGGATGGATTGGCGGGTCAAGCCCGCGCATGACGAAAGGTTGGTGTTCGTGACGGCCCCGGCTCTGCAGCGCACCGTTCCGCAAGGGCTACACGCTGCGCTGCGTCCGGGGCGCGAGGGCGGTTAACTCCCCAGCGCTTGCTCCAGATCGGCGATCAGATCTTCCTTGTCCTCGATCCCGATCGAAAGCCGCACGATATCCGGACCCGCGCCGGACTTTACCTTTTGCGCGTCGTCGAGCTGGCTGTGCGTGGTCGACGCCGGGTGAATCACCAGCGAGCGGGTGTCGCCGACATTGGCAAGATGCGAAAACAGTTTCAGGTTCGACACCAGATTGACGCCGGCCTCGTAGCCGCCCTTGAGGCTGAAGGTGAACACGGCGCCGGCGCCCTTCGGCGCGTATTTGCGCGCGAGGTTGTTGTATTTGTCGCTTGCAAGCCCCGCATAATTGACCGACGCCACCGCCGGATGCGCCGACAGCCATTCCGCAACCGCCTTGGCGTTCTCGCAGTGCTTTTGCATCCGCAAGGGGAGCGTTTCGATGCCGGTGAGGATCAGGAACGCGTTGAACGGCGACAGCGCCGGTCCGAGGTCGCGCAAGCCGAGCACCCGGCATGCGATGGCAAAGGCAAAATTCCCAAAAGTCTCCTGCAGCTTGATGCCGTGATATTCCGGCCGCGGCTCGCTCAGCATCGGATATTTGTTGTCCTTCGACCAGTCGAAGGTCCCGGCGTCGACGATGATGCCGCCGATCGAATTGCCGTGGCCGCCGAGAAATTTCGTCAGCGAATGCACGACGATGTCGGCGCCGTGATCGATCGGGCGGATCAGATAGGGCGTCGCCAGCGTGTTGTCGACGATCAAGGGGACGCCGGCCTTGCGCGCCACCGCCGAAACCGCCTCGATGTCGGTCACGGTGCCGCCGGGGTTGGCGATCGACTCGACGAAAATCGCCTTGGTGTGCGGCGTCACCGCGCGCTCAAAACTTGAGATGTCGTCGGAATCGGCCCACACCACGTTCCAGCCAAAACTCTTGAAGGCGTGGGTGAACTGGTTGATCGAACCGCCATAGAGTTTTCGCGCGGCGATGAATTCGTCGCCGGGCTGCAGCAATTGCTGCATGACGATCACTTGGGCGGCGTGGCCGGAAGCCACCGCGACGGCCGCGGTGCCGCCTTCCAGCGACGCGACGCGCTCTTCCAGCACCGCGTTGGTCGGGTTCCCGATTCGAGTGTAGATATTGCCGAACGCCTGCAGCCCGAACAGCGATGCTGCATGATCGGCGTCGTTGAACACGAACGACGTCGTCTGATAGATCGGCGTCACCCGCGCGCCGGTGGTGGGATCGGGCTGGGCGCCGGCATGGACGGCGAGGGTGGCAAATCCCGGAAGACGGTCGGTCATTCTATTGTTTCCTCTATTGCGTCATGCGCGGGCTTGACCCGCGCATCCATCATTCTTCGAAAGAGTCTTTGAAGAAGATGGATTGCCGGGTCAAGCCCGGCAACGACGTGGAAAGCGCTGCGTCACACGCCGCCGGCTTTGTCCTTCGCTGCGCGGTCGGAGGCTGCGGTTTCGCCGCCGCCGACGCTCATGCGGTTGAGCGACAGCCGCATGCCCTTGGTCGGCATCGGGGCGCGTTTCGAACTCAGCGTGCGCGAGTTGACGCCCATCCAGGAAATCTCCGAGGACAGCCGGCCGTATTCGATCTTCGGGCACCGGTTCATCACCACCTTGAGCCCGGCGGCTTCGGCTTTCGCGGCGGCCGCGTCGTCGCGGGCGCCGAGCTGCATCCAGATCACCTTCGGCGGCGGCATAAGCTTCAGCGCTTCATCGACCACCGGCATGATGTGGCTGGAGTTGCGGAAAATGTCGATCATGTCGATGGGACGGCCGATATCGGCCAGCGACGCCACGAACGGTTTTCCCACCAGGTTTTTTCCGACATGGCCGGGATTGACCGGGATCATGTCGTAGCCGCGCTCGGAGAGATACTTGAACGCAAAGTAGCTCGGCCGCACATTGACCGGGGAGGCGCCGACCATCGCGATGGTCTTTACGCCGTTGAGGATCTCGCGGATGTAGGCGTCGGGGTAAGCGTCGTGGTTCATTTCAACATTTCCGATCCGTCATCCTGAGGAGCCGCGCGCTTGCGCGGCGTCTCGAAGGATGGCCGCAGGCTCCGGCGCTCGCAGCCCATCCTTCGAGGCTCGCCGAAGCACGCGATGCTCTCGCATCGCGAGGCGAGCACCTCAGGATGACGGTGGTGGGTGCGGCTGTCACCGGTCCTGCCACTTCGGCGCGCGCTTTTCGATGAAGGCGCCGATGCCTTCCTCGGCGTCGCGGGCCAGCATGTTCTCGGCCATCACCTCGGAGGCGTAGCGATAGGCCTCGCTTAAGCTCATTTCGGCCTGGCGGTAGAATGCAGCCTTGCCGATCTTGACGGTGTAGGCGGATTTGTTCGCGATCCTTTGCGCAAGCGCGATGGCTGCGTCGCGCTCGGCGCCGGCCGCGACCACGCGGTTGATCAGGCCTATGTCCCGTGCGGCGTTGGCCGAAACCGGCTCGCCGGTCAGCAGCATTTCCATGGCGTGCTTGCGCGCCACGTTGCGCGACAGCGCCACCATCGGCGTCGAGCAGAACAGCCCGATGTCGACGCCGGGCGTTGCAAATGTCGCGGTCTCCGAGGCGACCGCGAGATCGCAGCTCGCAACCAGCTGGCATCCGGCGGCCGTGGCGACGCCCTGCACGGCGGCGACGACGGGCTTTGGCAATTGCACGATAGCCTGCATCATCGCGCTGCAGGCGTTCATCATGTCAGCAAAATAGGCGCGTCCGCGATCGGGATCGGCGCGGCGCGCGCTAAGCTCCTTCATGTCGTGGCCGGCGGAAAACGCCGTACCGTTGGCCGCGATCACCACCGCGCGCACGTTTGCATCATCGCGAATGTCCTTCAGCGCCGCGTGCAGCTCCGCGATCATGCCTTCCGACAGGCTGTTGCGGGCTGCGGGACGATTGAGTGTCAGCACGGCGATGGGGCCTGCCATCTCGCGCAGGAGAATCGGGGCTTGCGGCGCGCTCGCGCGGACGGTCTGGGCGGTCATCGAAAGTTCCACTTGGGCAGGCCCTTCATCTTATTGTAACAGTCCGCGTGTGGCGAGGGCAGGCGGAGCGATATGACGATTGCAAAAATGAGCGTGGCTGAGCTCGATGCGTTTCTGCTCAAGGAGTTTCCACAGGCCTTCGCCAGCGGCGACATCAGCATCGAACGTGCCGACGGCGAAAGCTGCCTGATCCGGGAACGTTTTCACGATCGGATGCTGCGTCCCGGCGGAACGGTTTCTGGGCCGACCCTGATGGCATTAGCCGATGTCGCCATGTATGTGGTGCTGCTGTCCGCGATCGGCCCGGTCGGGCTGGCGGTCACGACCAATCTCAACATCAATTTTTTGCGTAAAGGGCAGCCGGGACAGGACGTGCTCGCCGCGGCAAAGCTGCTGAAACTCGGCAAGCGCCTTGCGGTCGGCGAGGTCAGCTTGCTATCGGGAACGTCGCCCGATCCGATCGCCCATGTCACCGCGACCTATTCCATTCCAAATGCTTGAGGTTTTATACGGTAATATCACACCATATTTATAAGCTATTGTTTTTGCTTACTTATTCAACGGTTTCCGGCATTGACGTCGGCCACCCGCTTCTCTAGAAACCGCGCAGTCCGGCGCCCCGGTGCCGATGTCTCCTTTTCACGGATTTCCTCACATGAAAACGTTTTCGGCAAAGCCCGCCGAAGTGACGAAGAAGTGGGTGCTGATCGACGCCAAAGGTCTGGTGGTCGGCCGGCTCGCCACCCTCGTCGCGATGCGGCTGCGCGGCAAGCA
>NZ_DASYMN010000420.1:0-4794 GCF_036009065.1 Bradyrhizobium sp.
GAAGACCGGCGCCAAGGTCAACATCGAGGACGACGGCACCGTCAAGGTCGCCTCCGCCGACGGCGAATCGATCAAGGCCGCGATCAAGTGGATCAAGTCGATCGCCTCCGATCCGGAGCTCGGCCAGATCTATGACGGCACCGTGGTCAAGGTGATGGAGTTCGGCGCCTTCGTGAACTTCTTCGGCGCCAAGGACGGCCTGGTCCATATCAGCCAGCTCGCGGCCAACCGCGTGCAGAAGACCTCCGACGTGGTCAAGGAAGGCGACAAGGTCAAGGTCAAGCTGCTCGGCTTCGACGACCGCGGCAAGACCCGGCTGTCGATGAAGGTGGTCGACCAGACCACCGGCGAAGACCTCGAGGCCAAGCAGAAGACGGAGGCGCCGCAGCGCGAAGCCGCCGGGGAGTAATTTCAGCGACTAGTGAGTAGCGATTAGTAGGGGCGGCCTAGAAGGCCGCCCTTTTTTTACCTCTCCCCGCTCTTTCGCGGGGAGAGGTCGAAATTCGAGCGCAGCGAGAATTTTGGGTGAGGGGCCAGGTACTGCGACTGCAAGATTGCAAATCCCTCGGGTCGAAAGGCTGCTGACGGACCCGAAAGTTCTTCCTAGGATCAATGCAGTGCCTGGCCCCTCACCCGGCGCTTCGCGCCGACCTCTCCCCGCGAAAGAGCGGGGCGAGGTTGAAGAAGGCGCTGCGTCGGGTCACGTGCGCGGTTACGCCGCACGATCACTAAGCCGCAAACCGAAACCGCACTTTGCCCCGGCGCGTAACTTTCCCTTGGGTTTGGTGGATCGAAATGCCGATCCCGGAATAGAACAACATCATCGATGGTTTGTTGTTTAAGGCCATCAGAGCGTACCGCCACTCACATCCCAGGGAGAACTTCATGTCATCATTATCCCGCCGCCACCTGTTCGGCGCAGCCGCAGGCGTCATCGCCGCAGCCGCGGCGCCGCGCGTTTTCGCCCAAGCTCCGGCCGCTCCGGCTCCAGCCCCTGCTGCCGCGCCGGCGCCGACAGGGCCGTTCACGCTTCCGCCGCTGACCTATCCATTCAACGCGCTGGAGCCGCACATCGACGCCAAGACCATGGAAATCCACCATGACCGGCATCACGCCGCCTACGTCGCCAATCTCAACACCATCGCCAAGGCCAATCCGCAGATCGGAACCAGTGCGGTGCAGGACGTGCTCGGCAACCTGAACGCGCTCAATGACGACATCAAATTCGCGGTGCGCAACAATCTCGGCGGTCACGCCAACCACACCATGTTCTGGGAGATCATGGCGCCGGGCGGCGGCAAGCCGGAAGGCGAATTGCAGACCGCGATCGACAAGGATCTGGGCGGCATGGACAAATTCCAGACCGACTTCAATGCCGCCGGCGGACGCCAGTTCGGCTCCGGCTGGGTGTTCGTCACCATTGCCAAGGAAGGCAAGCTCGCCATCGAAACCAAGCCGAACCAGGACAGCCCGATCATGGACGGCAAGCGCGTCCTGCTCGGCAACGACGTCTGGGAGCATGCCTATTATCTGATGTACCAGAACCGCCGCGCCGACTACCTCAAGGCGTGGTGGAATACCGTGAACTGGAGCAAGGTCGCCGAGCGCTACGCCGCCGCCAAGGCCGGGACGCTGGGGGTTTGAGGCTCCATCCCCAAGGATTGGCCACCGAGCTTGCGAATCGACAAAAACGTGACCACCTGCGAAATCGGGTGGTCACGCAACACTTTCCTTCACGACCTTCGCCAATGCGTCGAAATCCATCCTGCGCGGTGAGGTCCGGCGAAATGCCAGGCCAATGCTGCGGCCGGGCTGCGGCTCTTCCAGCCGCAGAAATTTTACGCGCGGGTCGCGGGCTTCGACGTCCGCGGCGATCTGCGGAATCAGCGTCACGCCATAGCCGCCGGCGACCATCTGCATCACCGTGGTCAGGCTGCTGGCGCCGAACGTCATGCCGCTCGAGCCCGGCGCGGGCCCGCGCGCGACGCTGGCGCAAAACGCCAGCGCCTGATCCCGCAGGCAGTGGCCGTCTTCGAGCAGGATCAGCCTCGACTGATCGATCTCGCCGGGAGAAATTCGCCGCGCCTGTGATCGCGGATCGTCGGACGGCACCGCGAGCAGAAACAGATCGTCGAACAATTCTATTGCATCGATGTCGGATTCGCCGAGCGGCAGCGCCAGCATCGCCGTATCGAGCGCGCCGCTCTTGATCTCCTCGACAAGCTGTTTGGTTTGCGTCTCGCGCAACTCAAGCCGCAATTCGGGGAATTGCTTTTGCAGCGGCGGGAGAATACGCGGCAGCAGATATGGCGCCAGCGAGGGAATGATGCCGAGCGTCAATCGCCCTGTCAGCGGTTCGCCGCAATGGCGCGCAAAATCCACCAGATCATGCGATGCGGTCAGCACCTCCTCACCACGGCGCGCAACCTCGCGGCCGACGTCGGTCAGCATCACATCGCCCGGCCTGCGCTCCACAAGCGTGACGCCCAGCGTGCGTTCCAGATCGCGAATCTGCATCGACAGCGCCGGTTGGGTGATCGCGCAGGCATCCGCCGCGCGGCCGAAATGACCGTGACGGGCAAGGGCGGCGAGATAACGGAGCTGCTTGAGCGTGATCATGCGAGAGTCTCCCGAATTTCGGATTCGGAATGCGTGATCAGATTAACTTATCGGCATCCCAAGACAATTCGACTGGACCTGATGTTAGATACCTTCCAAACTGCCGTCACACATCTTTCGGGGTAGGCTTACCGCCGACCCCGTGTCGAATGCACAATAATTGAAAAGACATTGCTTTTAGGCGCAGATCGAGGCGCTGAAACAGTGTCCAAATTCGAGCCTAGCGGAGAGAAACATGGACGCAAAGACTGACGACAGCGCTGGCAAGTGCCCGTTCACGGGCGGCGCCCGCGGACACCGCAACCGGGACTGGTGGCCGGAGCACCTGGATATCGGTGTGCTGCATACGGCCCACCCTTCCGCCGATCCCATGGGCCGGGATTTTGACTACGCCAAGGAGTTCAAGAGCCTCGACCTGAACGCCGTGATCAAGGATCTGCACGCGTTGATGAGGGATTCGCAGGACTGGTGGCCGGCGGATTTCGGCCACTATGGCGGACTGTTCATCCGCCTGGCCTGGCACAGCGCGGGAACGTATCGCATTACCGACGGCCGCGGTGGCGCCGGCGCCGGGCAGCAGCGCTTCGCGCCGCTCAATTCCTGGCCCGACAACGCCAACCTCGACAAGGCGCGCCGCCTGCTGTGGCCGATCAAGCAGAAATACGGCAAAAAGATTTCGTGGGCTGACCTCTTCGTTCTCGTGGGCAACGTCGCGCTGGAGTCGATGGACTTCAAGACCTTCGGCTTCGCCGGCGGCCGCGCCGACGTCTGGGAGCCGGAAGAACTCTACTGGGGTCCCGAGGGGACGTGGCTCGGCGACGAACGCTACAGCGGCGAGCGCCAGCTCAATGAATCGCTCGGCGCGGTGCAGATGGGCCTGATCTACGTCAATCCGGAAGGCCCGAACGGCAATCCGGATCCGGTCGCGGCGGCGAAGGATATCCGCGAGACGTTCTTTCGCATGGCAATGAACGACGAGGAAACCGTCGCCCTGATCGCCGGCGGTCACAGTTTTGGCAAGACCCACGGCGCCGGCGATCCGTCATTGATCGGCCCGGAGCCGGAAGGCGGCGCGATCGAGGATCAGGGCTTGGGATGGAAAAGCGGGCATGGCACGGGCTACGGCGCCGACGCCATCACCGGTGGCCCGGAAGTGATCTGGACCCAGACCCCGACCAAATGGAGCAACTCCTTTTTCGACAATTTGTTCGGCTTCGAATGGGAGCTGGATAAGAGCCCCGCCGGCGTCAAGCAGTGGAAGGCGAAGGACGCCCCCGCCACGATTCCGGACCCCTACGACGCATCGAAGAAGCGTGTGCCGACCATGCTGACTACCGACCTCTCGCTGCGGTTCGACCCGGCCTACGAGAAGATCTCCCGGCGCTTTCACCAGAACCCGGATCAGTTCGCGGACGCCTTCGCCCGCGCCTGGTTCAAGCTGACCCACCGCGACATGGGCCCGATCGTGCGCTACCTCGGCCCGCTGGTGCCGAAGGAAACGCTGATTTGGCAGGACCCGATCCCGGCGATTGATCATGAGCTGGTCAGCGAGCAGGACATCGTGGCGCTGAAGGCGAAGATCCTCGGCTCGGGCCTGTCGGTGTCGCAACTGGTCGGGGCGGCCTGGGCATCGGCATCGACGTTCCGCGGCTCCGACAAGCGCGGCGGCGCCAACGGCGCGCGTATCCGCCTCGCACCCCAGAAGGACTGGGAGGTCAACGATCCCCGGCGGCTCGCGGCCGTGCTGTCGAATCTCGAAGCGATCCAGAAGGAGTTCAACGCGCAGGCCGGCGAGAAGAAGGTCTCGCTCGCCGACCTGATCGTGCTCGGCGGCGCCGCGGCGGTCGAAAAGGCCGCCAAAGACGCCGGCACCGAAGTGAAGGTGCCGTTCAAGCCCGGGCGCATGGACGCGTCGCAGGAACAGACCGACGCGGCATCGTTCGCACCGCTCGAGCCGCGCGCCGACGGCTTCCGCAACTATATTGGCGGCAAGCGGCAGTTCATGGCGCCCGAGGAGGCCTTGGTGGATCGCGCGCAACTGCTGCGGCTGACCGCACCGGAGATGACGGTTCTGGTCGGCGGTCTGCGCGTGCTCGGCGCCAATACCGGCGGCGCGAAGCATGGCGTCTTCACCACACAGCCGGAAAAGCTGACCAACGACTTCTTCGTCAACCT
>NZ_DASYMN010000421.1:0-2003 GCF_036009065.1 Bradyrhizobium sp.
TCGTCTTATAGCGATACATCGCCGTCTCAACGAGGCTCCGCCTGCCATATCCGGAACGACGTTGCCATCCGATGCGGCCATGTTGTTGGATCGAACGCAGATGCTCGTCACGCTGCGTCGTGCCGGCCTCACTGAGAGCCTGAAAATCTTTCAGCGATGCGCCAAAAACCGACTGTAATGTGCGGCTTGGGTGGTTAGAATCGGCCTGTCTGGCTGCTGACAAAGGTAGGGTGATGGCATCGGGTGACGAGGATGGCTTGTTTGCGTCGTTACCCGATCAATCGGCGCCGGAGCGCGCTGGCGGAGGATTTCCCCGACTGCGATTTGCCGAGCGCGATCAGATAACCTGGCGACCGGTCAACCTGGATGGGTTGCTGGCCGACGATCACCGGGTGCGTCTGGTATGGGGTTTCGTCGAGGGGCTCGATCTGACGGCGCTGCACGCCACCATTAAGGCGGTGGACGGCCGGCCCGGTCATCCGCCGGCGGACCCGCGTATCCTGCTGGCGCTTTGGTTGTATGCCACGGTGGAGGGGGTCGCCAGCGCGCGCGAAGTGGCTCGCTTGTGCGAGGAGCATATCGCGTTTCAATGGCTGTGCGGCGGTGTCGGCATGAACGCCAAGACGCTGGCGGATTTCCGGGTGGATCACGGCGCGGTGCTGGAGCGCCTGCTGGTGGACAGCTTCACCGCGCTGGTGCGGGCCGGCGTGGCCAGCCTGGATCGTGTTGCCCAAGATGGCGTGCGGGTGCGCGCCTCGGCGGGAGCGGCTTCGTTTCGCCGGCATTCGACCTTGCAGCACTGCCGGCGCGATGCCGAGAAGGCGCTGGCCGATCTGCGTGCGCAAGTAAACGCCGATCCGGGTGCGACCAGTCGCCAACAAGCCGCGGCCCGTCAGCGAGCAGCTGAGGATCGCGAGCGCCGGGTTCGCGCAGCGCTGGCGGTAAGCGAGGAACTGCACGCCCGACAGCAGGAGCAGGCGCGCCTGGAGGCCGAGCGTGCGGCCAAGAAAGCGCAGCAGGAAACTGCAAGAAACCAGAAGACTGAGGTTGAGGAACCGGCAGGCAAAAAGCCGCGTGTCAGCGAGCCACGAGCCTCCACGACCGATGCGCAGGCACGGGTGATGAAGATGGCTGATGGTGGTTTCCGTCCAGCCTACAACATCCAGTTTGCCACCGATACAAAGAGCACGGCGATCGCCGGCGTGTCGGTCGACAACATCGGCTCCGATATGGGCAAGATGGCACCCATGAACGATGCGCTGGCCGAGCAGTATGGCGAACGGCCACGCCAGCATCTCGTCGACGGCGGCTTCGTCAAGTTCGACGACATCGAAATGCTTGCACGGCACGGCGTTGAAACGTTCGCGCCGGTGCCGAAGCCGCGCGATGCCGGACGAGACCCGCATGCGCCGCTATCGGGCGACCAACCCGGTGTGGCCGAGTGGCGCCAACGCATGGGCGGAGATGAGGCCAAGGAAATCTACAAGCAGCGAGCGGCGACGGCCGAATGCGCCAACGCTCAGGCGCGCAATCGCGGATTGACGCAGTTCCTTGTGCGCAGCTGGGAAAAGGTCAAGGCCGTCGCCCTGTGGCACGCGTTGACCCACAACATGGTCTGTTCCTGGCGGCTGATTGAGATCTGATCTTGCATCCAAGGCTGTAACTAACGGCGCGACGCAGCAATCGATACACCGCTGCGTCCGTCCTCAGCGGCCGCCAATTGGCATGACTGCATCGCTGGCGGATGCGACCGCTCGACGCCTGGCAAGTAACTCAGAATCATTGAAGCAGATACGCAAAACACCTGGTCCCGCCTGAAGCCATGCTCGCGCCCGCGGCATGGCTATAACCCGATTGCCGAAACCCGATTCATTTTCAGCCTCTGAGGAACGCCGGTCAACCCACCCTGCGCGCAGAAGCACGTAATGCGATCCCGTAACGGGTCCAGCACCGTCAGGGACAAGCCCTTCTTCGGCGCCGGGAACGGCGTTGTCGGCAGGCAT
>NZ_DASYMN010000422.1:0-15176 GCF_036009065.1 Bradyrhizobium sp.
CGATCACGGCGAGATAGGCCGCCTTGGCGTCCGCCAACGAATAAATCGCGTTCGCCGAGATCGGATACGGCCTGAGGTGGCCGCCGGCAAAGCCCGGCAGCGCCTCGCGCAACAGCTCGCCGCTGGCGACCGACGAGAATGCCAGCGTATCGATACCGACATAGGTGTGCCGGCCGCGATAAAACTCCAGGATATTGAACTCGACCACCGGATCAACCGCAGCGATCAGGATCTGCCGGCCGCCCAGCGCAAGCGATCGATGCGCCGCTTGGAAATACGGATCGCCAACCGTGTTGAACACGATGTCGGCGCCCTTTCCATTCGTCAATTGGCGCACTCGCCCGACGACGTCGGTGGTGGCCGAATTGATGACCTCGACAGGTCCGTTGGCATGGCCCTCGTAAGCCTCGTCCTTGCGGACAACACCGATCACTCTGGCGCCCCGCCATGTCGCCAGTTGCACCGCGGCCTGGCCGACCTTCCCGTTCAGGCCCATGACCAGAACGGTGTCCTGCGCTGTCGGCATGCCGGCGCGGCGAAACCCTTCGATCGCGGTGACGAATGGCACGCCAATCCCCGCGGCTTCTTCCATCGATATTGCCGCAGGTTTGTCGACCAGCGCCGCGGCTTCGACAACGAGATGCGTCGCGTGGGTGCCGTCGCGGCGGATGCCGAGGTGGCCGGACGAGCCGAACACCTCGCGGCCGACCCATTCAGGCAGACCATCGATGACGACACCGGCGAAATCCCGCCCGGGCGTGCGCGGGAAAACCGCGTAGGGCATCAGGCCGGTCGCGGCCTTGACGTCGGAGGGATTGACGCCGGCGGCCTTGATTTCCAGGACTACGTCGTTGGGTCCGCGTGTCAGCGTGCGCTTCTCGATCGCCGGCGCGAGCGCCGCGACCTCAGCAGCTTTCGCATTCAACCGCAGCGCAGCTGCATCAATTGCTGTTGTCATCCCCATCCAGCTATCCGATCAGGCCGGACGCGGCAACAGATAGGGCGAGTTGGCGATGCTCCATGGCGGCGACGTTTCCATCCTGAATATCTGGCGCAGGTGCACCTCGTCCGGTCCGTCGCCGATGCGCAGCAGGCGTCCCCACGCCAGCGCCTGATGGATCGGGGTGTCGTCCGAGCCGCCCATGGCGCCGAATACCTGCATGGCGCGGTCAGCGATGCGCTGCAGCATCGCCGGCACCGCTACCTTGATCAGCGACACGTCGCGCCAGGCGCCCTGATGGCCGGCGCGGTCGAGCAGCCATGCGCAGCGATAGGTCAAAAGCCGCGCCTGCTCGAGCTCGACCCGCGATTCGGCGATCCAGCGCTGCACGGTGTCATATTCGATGATGGCGCGGCCAAACGCCGTGCGCTCGGCTGCGCGCGCGAGCATCAGTTCGATCAGCACCTCGCACAATCCGATCGACCGCATGCAGTGATGGACCCGCGCGGGCCCGAGACGGACCTGGGCCACGCGAAACCCCTCACCATCTTTGCCGAGCAGATTTTCGGCGGGAACGCGCACATCGTCGAAGTCGATCTCGCCGATCGGCGCGACATGGTCCATGCACCCCATCCAGCGCAGCGGACGGACAAGGCGCACGCCTTTCGCGTCCATTGGCACGATGACGCAGGAATGACGGCTGGTGCGGGAGGCATCGGGGTGGCTCACTCCCATCACGATCAGGAAACTGCAGTGCGGATGTGCGGCGCCGGTGATGAACCATTTGCGCCCGCAAACGATGTAATCGTCGCCTTGCCTAGTAATCGTGGTCGCGATGTTGGTCGCGTCCGATGATGCGACGTCCGGCTCGGTCATGCCGAAGGCCGAGCGTGTCTGCCCTTCCAGCAAAGGGCGCAGCCAGCGGCGCTTCTGCTCGTCATTCGCGCAATTTTGCAGCGCGATCATGTTGGGCACATCGGGCGCCTGGCAGTTAAAAACCTCCGGCACCCAGAACAGCCGGCCCATGATTTCCGCTGATGGAGCGTAGTCCAGGTTCGACAGCCGCGTGCCGGGTTCGTCACCGGCGAGTTCGGGCAGCGCGAGATTCCACAAGCCCGCCGCCCGCGCCTTGCGCTGCAGGTCCGGCATGAACGACACCTCGCCGTGAGCGGCCACCTCGCGCGCCCACTCGCGATGTCGCGGCAGCACCTCCTTGTCGAAGAAGGCCTGCAGCCTGTCCCGCCACTGCAGCGAAGCTTGCGAAAGATCGAACTCCATTGACGACTCCAGTTCCGGTGCGGATAACCGATCATACAGCGGCAATTCAAGCCGCACCGCATCAAGGCACAATCACTCAGGGAGGAGCGTCATGAACAGGGGATTTAGCTGCGTTGTCGCCGGGCTTGCGTTGCTCGCGGCAAGCACATCGGCCTTCGCGCAAGCGGCATATCCGACGCGGCCGATCCGCGTCATCGTGCCCTACCCCGCCGGCGGCATTGTCGACATCGTCGCTCGCAGCGTCACCGACACGATCGGCAAGAATTTCAAGCAGGCAATGGTGGTCGAAGCCAAGCCTGGCGGCAACAGCAATATCGGCACCGCCGAAGTCGCGCGCAGCGCGCCCGACGGCTACACCTGGCTAGTGACCGGACCGGCCGTGCTGGTCAATCCTTCGATCTACAAGGACGCCGGCTGGAATGCCATGCGCGACTTCAAATGCGTCGGGCTCGTGGTTTGGAATCAAAGCGCCGCGGTGGTACCGGTCAATCTGCCGGTCAGGACGCTGAAGGATTTTGTGGAGCTTGCGAAGACCCAACCTGGCAAGATGAATTTCGGAAATCCCGGCATCGGCTCTTCGATTGACCTGACCGCGAAGAACCTGTTCAGGACCGCGGCGATTGACATCACGAATATCGGCTACAAGGGCCAGCCGCAGGCCTTGATCGACCTCATCACCAACGAAATTCAAATCAGCGTGGCGTCGCTCGCGCTGGCACTGCCGCATATCAAGGACGGCAAACTGAAGGCCCTCGCCGTGTTCACCAAGGAGCGCGTGAAGGAATTGCCTGATGTGCCGACGATTGCCGAAGCGGGTTATCCCGATGCCGCCTATCTGCCGTGGTATGGAATCTACGTGCCGGCGGCAACGCCCGATGAACTGGTGGGCCGCATTCACGAGGCGATCAACACGGCGCTGCAGTCCCCGCAAGTGATCGAACGTCTTTCACATGCCGATATTCCAGGGCAGCCGATGCAATTGGACGAACTGACAAAACTGATGAAAGCCGATCACGAACGGCTGACCGAGATCGTCAAGGTGTCGCACATCGCGGTGGAGTAACGCTACCAGGTCGATAGTCCCTCGCCGCCCTGCGCCGCCAGATCGCTGCGCCAAAGCCAGACCGCGAGCGGGGCCGAACGGCCGCGAATGCGCGTTTCTCTCGGCCCGGTGAGGACACCCGATTTATACGGCGCGCAATCGCGCCCCGCAGCGCGCAGCAGTTCGTTGCTCGCCGCGAGCTCGACGCCATGATTGGCCGCCACTTCCATCAGGCGGCTTGCCACGTTTACGGTGTCGCCGGTCGCCGTGATGCGTTGATAACTTCCGCCGCCGAGCCTGGAGGCTACGATTTCTCCGGAATGCGCGCCGACCTTGAACCCCAGTCGTGACGCGATCGATGGGGCTAAAGACGTGAGCCATTGCTCGGCACTGACGCAGAGTCCGACCGAGCATTCGGCCGCCCTGAACGCGTCGTCCGCCGCGGCCTCCGGCAGGCCGAACAGGATCATTGCGCCGTCACCCAGAAAACTGGTAATCGTCCCGCCGCATGCGACCGCTTCCCTGTCAACCAAGGCATGAAAATTCTTCAGCAATTCGCGGATCGCATCCGGCCCCAGCCGTTCGCTGAGCGAGGTGAATCCGGACAGATCGATAAAGACGACGGCCGCGCTTTGGCGGACAGGTTCCAGCAGGAAGTTAGGATCCTTTGTCAGCCATTGCTGAATGCCCGGCGCCTGAAATTGTTCGAGCAGTTCGCTGCGCATCGCGAAATACTGCGCCCGCCGCCGGCCCGACGACAATTGTACGGCGGCAAATAAGATAGCAGCCGGCGCGGCTGCTGCGACCGGCACCGCCGTGCTTAGCCAAATCCCTTCCGAGAATGCGAAGAAATTCGCCGCCGCCCAGATCAGGACGACGGCGCCGGCCGCGATCAGGCCGACCGCGCTGCGTCGCCATGCCAGCAAGCCGACGAGGATCATGGGAAGCATAACGGCAATCACGCCGTCGGCGAAGCGCACCGCCTGGTCCCGCAAGATGCCGTCACCGGCCATCAGGTGGGTGATCGCCGTCGCAATGACTTCCACGCCCGACATCACCGGATCGAACGGCGTCGGAAAGAAATCTCCGCCGCCGGTGACGGTCGATCCGACCACAACAATTCGATTTCTGATGGCGTCCGGAGCAACCTCGCCCGATAGCACCGAAGCAGCGCCGAGCGTCCGGATGGTTCGGCTCGGACCATAAAACGATATCGGCAGCGCATGATCGGCGTCGGTGGCAACGGATCGTTCGCCGAGCACCAGACGGTTAGGCTCGATGGTGGGCTCCTTGCCGATCGCCAGCGCGGCGACGCGAAGCGGGAACGACATCTCGACCCTGTCACTGGTTCGAAACAGCAACGGGATAGAGCGCGGGACGCCGCCGCGGTCGGTCGCGACATTGACCATGCCGATTTCGGCATGATCCGCGAATTTCTGCAGCGGCAGCAGAAATTTTTCGGCCCGCGGCAGGCGCGCGAGCGGTCCATCATTCTGCGCGGCGATCGACTGGCGGGATTCCGGAAACACCGCTGCCGCCGCTATCGCGGTGCGGCGGCCCGCCAGGGATTTCGCCAGCGCGTCATCGCCATCGTCGGTTCCCCGATCGACCAGCAAGAGATCGATCGCGATGACCTTCGGCGCCAGTTTGGCGATTGCATCGACGATCCTGGCAAGATCGCCCCTGGCGATGGGGTAACTGCCGCTTTGCTTCACCAGCGCGTCGTCGATCGCGACGATGGTCACCGGATCGGGCGGTACTCTCACGCCGCGAACCAGCGTTCGAAGATCGGTCATGGCCGATTCGACCCGATCGAGAAATCTCAAATGACCGTCCTCGTGTGCGAAATACACGCCAAGCCCCCAAAATCCCGCCAGCACGAGCGCGATCAGGGTCTGGAAATGCCGGCCACGCATTCGCTGGCTTTACTGCCCGAGCCGCGCCATCAATGCGGCAACGCGCGCCGCAGGCCAGCGTTTTACGGTCAGGGGACCCGCGGTTTCGACATCGACGCCTTCGCCGGCCCCGAGGGTGACGGTGTGGCTACCGGTTCGCCGCCCGAGCGACCCGCCCGTTGACCACGAAAACCGACGTCTTGCCCTCCGCCGCATCGACCGCCCATTTCGTGCCGCGCACCGCCGCGATCGCCTGCGGCGTGATCACCTGAAAACGATTTCCGCTTTGCTTCCTGGGTACGTCGAGCAACAACGCCTTGCTTGAGAGTTCGACCGAATCCACCCGGCCATTGCCATCGCGATCCTGCAGCGTAAACCGCGCGCCGTTTTCAGCGACGATGGTCACCCCGCCCTCGCAGCGCCTAATCTGCGACGCGTTCGCCGAATTCTCCGTGCTGCATCCCAAATTCGCGGGCTGCGCCGCGGCGATTTCGATGGAGATAAACCAACACGTCCATACAACGCATGCCGCCCGGACTATCGTTCTCATCATGATCCTCCCTGCCTGGGTGTACGATGGTCTAGATGCAAGGCCACCGCGTGGCAAATTCGGGTTTTCCGGTTGAATTAGATCAATGGCTTCCGGGCTTTTCGGAAGCCCCGCGCATCGGGCCGAATGCCTGAATTCAGGGTGAGCCGGCAACCGCGTATTGCCAACCGCAAGGCCCGTCTGTCACGTTTGTTGCTGCGATGTCCGGAGCTAATTTGGGGGTGTCCGATGTCAACCATATCCGCGGCAGCGCCGGTCGCCGGAAAACCGCTGTACACGTCGCTGTTTGTCCAGGTCCTGGTCGCACTGCTGCTTGGAATCGTGCTCGGCATGGCCGTGCCCGGTTTTGCCATCGGCCTCAAGATTTTCAGCGACGCCTTCCTGAAGCTGATCTCGATGATCGTCGCGCCGATCGTGTTCTGCGTCGTCGTGCACGGCATTGCGGGCGCCGGCGACCTCAAGAAGGTCGGGCGGGTTGGGGTCAAGGCGCTGATCTATTTCGAGGTTATGACCACGCTTGCGCTGATCCTCGGCCTGCTGCTCGCATACCTGTTCGGCCCCGGCCATGGCATGAACATCGATCCATTGACGCTCGACTTCAAGGCGCTCACCACCGTCTCCGACAACGCCCACAAGCTGCAGGGCGGCGGCATCGGCAGCTTCCTCCTGAACATCATTCCGACCACCTCATTCGACGCGCTGGCGCGCAATGACGTGCTGCAGGTGCTTTTTTTCGCGATTCTGTTCGGCGTCAGCCTCGCTTTGGTCGGCGGCGAAAAGGGCGAGCGCATCAATCCGCTGATCGATGCGGTATCGACCGTGCTGTTCCGCGCGATGGGACTGATCGTACGGCTCGCGCCGTTGGGCGTGCTGGGCGCCGTCGCTTACACCGTCGGCAAATACGGCGTCGGGTCGCTCAAGCAATTGATCTCGCTGGTGGCACTGTTCTACGTCTCGGTCACGATCTTCGTGCTCGCCGTGCTCGGCGGCGTGATGGCGCTCGCAGGGTTGAACATCTTCAAATTCCTCGCCTATCTGCGCGAGGAGCTGACCATCGTTCTCGCCACCGCCTCCTCGGATGCCGTGCTGCCGCAGATCATGCGCAAGCTGGAGCGGCTCGGCGTCAAGGATTCCGTTGTCGGCCTCGTGATACCCACCGGCTACTCGTTCAACCTCGATGCATTCTCGATTTACCTGACGCTCGCCGTGGTGTTCATCGCGCAGGCGACCAACACGCCGCTGTCATTGGGCGATCTCATGCTGGTGCTCGGTGTGTCGCTGGTTACATCCAAGGGCGCGCATGGTGTTCCCGGCTCCGCCATCGTGATCCTCGCGGCCACGCTGAACGCCGTTCCGAGCATTCCGGCGATCGGCCTCGTGCTGGTGCTGTCGGTCGACTGGTTCATCGGCATGGCCCGCGCGCTAGGCAACCTGATCGGCAATTGCGTGGCCACCGTCGTCATCGCCGCATGGGAAGGCGACCTCGACCGCGCCAAGGCGCAACGCGTCCTTGATGGAAACGAACTGGTGGACGTGACGGCGGGCTAGGTCTTCACCTCTCCCCGAAGGGGAGAGGTCGAAGCCGAAGCGCAGCGTAGGCTTCGGGTGAAGGGTCTCTCCACGCACTCCGACTCGCGGAAACTCCCCTCACCCGCCTCGCATCTGACGATGCGAGGCGACCTCTCCCCTTCGGGGAGAGGTGAAGCCCAGGCGCTCCCGGTAAATACGCAGTGACGGCGGGGTGAGGCCGCAGGGTGGGCAAAGTCAGCGGTCGCGCGACGCGCGAGCGATGGCGTGCCCACCATTCCATCCCAGCGTTCGGAAAACAGGATGGTGGGCACGGCGCTTACGCGTCCTTGCCCAGCCTACGAAGCCGCGTCGCGCGGCCGAAAATTCTCGATCAGCCGCAGCAGCACGCGCGCGCCGGTGCCGGCGTCTGCGGTGTCGACATGCTCGTCCGGGTGATGGCTGATGCCGCCGCGGCAGCGCACGAACACCATCGCGACATCGGCGATGTCGATCATCGCCATGCCGTCATGCCCTGCCCCGCTGGGTAGTTCGAACACGCCAAAACCTTCTGCCGCAATGGCATTTGCCACCTGCCGCCTGAGCCATGGCGCGCAAGGCACGGTGCGGTTTTCGTGGGTGACGTCGATCTGAAGCGCAAGCTCGCGGCGTCCGGCGATGCGTTCGATTTGTCGCACGACATCCGCCACCGCTTTTCTGCGATGCGCGTCGGAGGCCGCCCGCATGTCGATGGCGAACGAAACCCGTCCCGGGATCACATTGGTCGCTCCCGGCACCGCGTCAATGGTGCCGACGGTGCCGACCAGTCCTTCGTCGGTCCGGCAAAACTTCTCGATCGCGACGACGCATTCCGCAGCACCCGCCAGCGCATCGCGCCGCAACGCCATCGGCACGGTGCCGGCATGGCCGGCCATGCCGGTGAGCACGACCGCAAGACGCGTCGCGCCCGATATCGCCGTCACAACGCCGACCGGCAGATGTTCGGTCTCCAGCACCGGTCCCTGCTCGATGTGGAGTTCGACGTAGGCAAGCAGTTCGCTGCGCGCCCGCGCCGCCGTGCCGATACGTTGGGGGTCGAAACCGAACTGCGACAGCGCCTCGCGCATGGAAACTCCCGCTTTGTCCCTGACGCCGAGCACGCGCTCATCAAACGTACCTGCGACCGCCCGGCTGCCGAGCAGCGTCGACGCAAAGCGGATGCCTTCCTCGTCGGCAAAGCCGGTCACCTCGACAGCGAACGGCAACCGTTTGCCGCGCTTGTTCAGATCGGCCACGCAGGCAATCGCCGTGATCAACCCGAGCGGGCCATCCCATTTGCCGGCGTCGCGGACGGTGTCGTAATGCGAGCCCAGCATCAGGCACGGCAACCCGGGCCGCTCGCCTTCATAACGGCCGCAGACATTTCCGATCGCGTCGAGGTCCGCGCGCATTCCCGCTTCGCGCATCCATCCCAGGATGAGATCGGCGGCGGCGCGATGCTGTTTCGTCAGGAAGATGCGGGTGAGATGCTCGGACGTCTCGGATATTTTTCCGAGCTCGTCGATCCGGGCGACAATCTCATCGCCCAGCGACGCGTTTTCAGGCGCAACGGTTCTGTTCTCCATTTCAGTCATACAATCCGCGGCCAATCCATGACATCCAATCAGCATCAACCTATACTGACCTGACCAAACGGCAAATGGCCGCGGATGCTGCGATGAACGACGTTTCAAAATCAAGCGCGTCCGAGCTCGACGAACATTTTCTGCGCCGCGCGTTCGATGTCGCGCGCCGCGCCGTCACCCATGGCAATCATCCCTTCGGCGCGATTCTCGTCGATCAACACCGCAACGTGCTGATCGAGGCCGAGAACGGCTACATGCCGGCGCATGACGGCACCGCACATGCCGAGCGCCTGCTCGCGACCCAGGCTTGCACGACGTTGAGCCCGGATACGCTGCGGCATGCCACGCTGTATTCGTCGGCCGAACCGTGTGCGATGTGCGGGCGCGATCTACTGGGCAGGAATCGGCCGGCTGGTCTATGGCCTGAGCGAACACCGGCTACGCATCGTTACCGGCAATCATCCGGAGAATCCGACGCTTGACCTGCCCTGCCGCGAGGTATTCGGGAGCGGCCAGCGTCCGACCGAGGTGATCGGGCCGCTGCTTGAAGACGAGGCGGCGGCGCTGCACGAAGGCGCCTGGAAGAAATAGCCGCAAGACAAGAGACAAGACGGAAAAATGGCGCCGCGTGTCCATCGCGGCGCCATCGCTTTTCACCTCGAAATGGCCGGCGGTTAGAACTTCACCGTGATGCCGGAGTACACCGAGGACTCGGTGCAGGAGCCGTTGGTCACGGTGGCGGCGCCCACAACGGCAGTACAGGCGAAGGCCCGGTTGTGATCGAGGCCGAACTTGTTCTGCCAATAGCGATAGGCGACCCAGACGTCGACGAAGTGCGTGTACTTCGGGCCCCAGAAGGCTTTGGAGGCGTCGAAGGTCAGACGGATCGGCTCCGAGTTGAACTCGACTGCGGTGTTGAAAACGCCGAACGCCGGATTGAACGGCAGCGGTTCGGTGTCCGTACCCTTCTTGCCGTACCAGGCCGCGCGGCCGCTGATCGAGAAGAACTGGTACGCCGGCGGCAGGAAGCCGAGATCCATGTAGTAGTTGGTTTCCACCGCCCAGGTCGGCTTGAAGGAGGTGTTGCCATCGGTCAAGCAGCTCACGCCCGCAGTCGGGCCAGAAAAGCCGCTGTTGCACTGGGCAAACGAGTTGTGGTTGTAGAACTCCCAATACACCAATGGAGCGACGTTGAAGTAGCCCTTGTAGGGAAGATCGAAGGCGAACTGCAGACCGGCAACGACGTCGCGCTTGGCAGCGCCGAAGAACCGGTTCTCGGTGTTGGCGTCCATACCGACTTCGAACGACACGTTGCGCAACGGCCCGATGCTGAAGGCCTTGGTGTTGAAGATCTCGTTGAAGCCGAAGGTCGAGCGGAACAGGCCGTAGATTTCGGTCGCACCCGCGCAGTTGGCTGGAGCGAAGGTGACGCTGACGCCGGCGTTGATGCACGGCGCAGCCGGATCGTTATGATCCGACTTGAACAGCGAGATGGTGAAGAAGTTGGTGCCGTACTGCCATGCGTCGAAGTGGGTGAACGAATAGACCTGCTTCGCGGTCTTGGAGTTGATCGAGCCATCCGGATTGACCGTGAACATGCCGGGCTGGGCCGCGGTGGGGATGTAGGAGTACGTCACCCGGTCATCGATGACGAAGAAGAACGGGACGTCGACGATCGGCTTGACGGCCTTGACCGGCATATCGGCGGCGCTGGCGAAGCTCGCTGATGCGAGTACGGCAAGTGAGAGCGCAGCTGCTGGAAATGCTTTGGAACGGAATGACATTGGATACCCCCAAAGTTGACGATCGATTGATCGAGGCCCTTGGGCAAACACTTGCGCCGTTCCCGCAGTGAGAGAAGCCTCAACTTTTCCCACGGCCTGCCGCAAGTTTCATCGAGAACGGCGCCGACATCAGCAGGTTTGAGGCGATCGGCGGGCTCCGCTGCCATCCATCGCGGAGATTCGAAAAGGCGCCCGCGATACGGTTATGCCCATTCTGATTGGGGATTTTTGCGACGATCTGACGCAGTCCAATCGCGCAAGCCGCTAGTTCGATCGGCGTCCGCATCGCTTCTGCGTCTTTGAATGATGCGGCTCATATTCTTGGCAGGCCCGATGCGGTGGTTCCGATTTGGTTTGGATCGTCACAAATATGCAACATCATTTGCATGCCGGCCCATGATCGGGGGCGACAAGCGGGGCCTCCCGGCCTGTTTGGTGGGGGAATCACCCGACCGCATCCCTGCTGAAGCGCTGAGCAACCGCTGCCGCCGAGCACCGACAATTCGACCAGTTCGACGGGAATCCCCTCCGCCGGCTTGCCGCTGTGGGTATCCAGCACATGGGTCGACAGCCGCCCGTGCACCGGCAAGCGATCGTCCGATGTCACCCGCTGATCGACGCGCAACGCGGCGATCCGGCAGATTTCAGCGATCGACGCCGCAATTTCCGTGGTCACGTCGTTCGGCAGGCGGCGCTCGAAATCGCTTAAGATGGAGTCCTTGGTGTGGCGACGGACACAGACGATGTAAGGAAATCCGAACTTTTCACGATAGGCATTGTGGACGCGCTCGAACGCCGCATATTCGGCATCCGACAACCGATCCAGACCGACGCTGTTCTGTTCCGCGCTGGATTCCGCCGTCAGGCCCGCGGCGCGCTGCGTCTTGTTGGCGAGATCAGGATGCGCCTTGATCAGCGCCAGGCGAAGCTCCGAGGGCGCGCGCGCGACCGCGGCCTTCATCGCCTCGAACAGCTGCGTAACGCCGGCAAACGGCCGCGCGTCGGCCGCTTGCTCCGCTATCCACGGCGAATATTCGAAAATATTCGCCAGCGCCGCGATAAAGTCGGCCCTGCTGCAGGCGTTGAGATCGGCAAGCGGCGTCTGCGATGTCGCGGTCATCCGATATCCCAGGCGTTCGCGGCCAAACCGATGTGATGCGCGTGCCAGTGCTGCGCAATCTGCAGCCGCGTCGGGACCCATATTCTATCATGGCTCATGATGTAATCGAGAAACCGCATCAACGCCGCCGCGCGCCCCGGCCGTCCGACGACGCGGCAATGCAAGCCGACCGACATCATCTTCGGCGAGGTCTCGCCCTCGGCATACAGCACGTCAAATGAGTCCTTCAGATAGCTGAAAAACTGATCGCCGCCGCCGAATCCCTGCGGGTTGACGAAGCGCATATCGTTGGCATCGAGGCTGTAGGGGATGATCAGGTGGGGCGCGTTCGGTCCCTTGATCCAGTACGGCAGATCGTCGGCATAGGAATCGCAGGAATACAGAAAGCCGCCGGCCTCCATCACCAGCCGCACCGTGTTGATCGAGGTCCGCCCGGTGTACCAGCCGAGCGGCCGCGTTCCGGTGGCCTCGGTGTGGACGCGGATCGCGTCGGCGATTTCCTCGCGCTCCTCTGCTTCCGACATGTTCCTGTGTTCGACCCATCTTAAGCTGTGGCTCGCAATGTCCCAACCGGGCTCCTTCATGGCCGCGACGACTTCAGGATTTCGCTGTAAGGCCGTCGCGACGCCGAACACTGTTGTCGGCAATTTGCGTTCGGTGAAGATTCGCCACAGCCGCCAGAAGCCGGCGCGCGAGCCATATTCGAACATCGATTCGATATTGGCGTGGCGCTGGCCGGGCCATGGCTGCGCGCCCAATACGTCCGACAGAAAGGCCTCCGAGGCGCGATCGCCATGCAGGATGTTGTTCTCGCCGCCCTCCTCGAAATTCACCACGAACTGCACCGCGATCTTCGCACCATCGGGCCAGCGCGGATCGGGCGGGTTGCGGCCATAGCCGCGGAGATCGCGGGGATAGCGAGCGTCCGCCATCACGCTTCCTCGAAGCGGACCTTTTGCGCGCCCTTCCACAGCACGGTCTTGCCCATCTCGGGCAGGCTTTCCAGATTGGAGGTCAGCGTGATGAAATGATTGCCGGCGAGCTGCCCCATCTTGCTGGCAAAATGCACGCCGCTGTAGGCCAGCAGAATTTCGGTTTCGCTGATGCCGCCGGGATACAGGATGATGTGGCCGGGCGCGGGATAGCTGGTGTGGTTTTCATAACCGACGCCGAAGTCGAGATCGCCGAGCGGCATCCACACGCCCTCGCCGCTCCAGCGCACATGGATCGCCTGGCTTTCGAACGGCATCGCCTTGCGGAACGCCGCGCAGGTTTTCGGCGCCAGTTGTTGTTCGAAACGGGCCTGAAAGCTGAAGTCGCCGACGTGAACAATGAGTTGGCTCATCTTGGGATCTCGACATGTGCGGAAGGACGGGACGATCGACTATAGCGAAGCCCGACGAGACAAGGAACATTCCAGTTGGCAGTTGAATTGTCCAATCCGTGCTCCGGACGCAGCGCTGTCTTAACCTCTCCCCGCTCTCTCGCGGGGAGAGGTCGAAGCCGTAGCGCAGCGCAGGCTTCGGGTGAGGGGCAAGGCACGACGGTAGACACGATTGAGGACTCCCGGGTCGTGCTTGCTGCGTCGCAGACCTTCCGACCCGATAGGTATTGCATCTAGCAGCGCAGTGCCTGGCCCCTCACCCGGCGCTGCGCGCCGACCTCTCCCCGCGAAAGAGCGGGGCGAGGTTAAGAAAGCGCCTCGCGTAAAATTCCAATTCAATTTCAAACAGCCACGGCTTCGCATTCTCGCGGCGCAATGCGTCCGAGGTTTGCCAGTCCCTCGCCAACCCAAGCGAAGGGGTGCGAAGCAGCGCTGCGCGAACAGCTACGCGCCGCATCGCGCCCGGGACACGAGAGCTGTCACCCGCCGCCCGACAGCATCTTGACCAGCCGGTAGAGATATTCGTTGCCGTCGTAGAACGACTTCATCAGCACGCGCTCGTCCTTGCCATGCGCGCGGAAGTCGTTGAGGTCGCCCGCCAGCCCCGAATGGCCGTAGGTCGGAATGCCGGCATTGCGCAGGTAGCTGCCGTCGGTGGCGCCGGCGCTCATGGTCGGCACCACCACGGCACCGGGCCAGAATTCCTGCGACAGTTTTTCGATTTTGCCCATGATCTCCTCATGCAGCGCGGAGGGCGCGCTGAGCACCGGCTGGCCGCCCTGCGTCACCACGATCTGGTCGTCCGCGAGCACGCGCTCCAGCGTCGCCTTGACCTCCTCGATCGGTTCGCCGGGCATGACGCGGCAATTGACCCCGGCGCTGGCGAGCTGCGGCAACGCGTTGATGGCGTGTCCGCCCCCCAGCATGGTGGCCACGCACGTGGTACGCAGTTGAACGTTGTAACCCGGATTGGCCGCGAGCCGCGTGAACGACATCGCGGCGGGATCTGGTTTGTCGGATAATATCGCGCGGATGTCGGCGGCGGTTTGTTCATTTTCGAACTGCGCGATGCGTTCGAAATAGGCCCGCGTGGTTTCGTTGAATTTATGTGGAAAACTGAATTTCGAGAGTCGCACCAGGCCCTCGGCCAGACGGTAGATCGCATTGTCCCTGACGGGAAGCGAACTGTGGCCGCCTTTATTCTTCACCTCGAGCCGATAGCTCACCGAGACTTTCTCGGTGGTCTGCACGCTGTTGCGGATCGCCTTGCCGTCCTTCAGCCCGACGCCGCCGCCCTCGTTCAACGCAAATTCGGCGTCGATCAGGTCGCGGTGGTTTTTCAGCAGCCATTGAATTCCGACCGCGTTGGCGTCAAGAATCTCTTCGTCGGTTTCCAGCGCCATGATGATATCGCGGTCCGGTCGGTAGCCCTCCTGCTTGTAGCGGATCATGTTGGCGACGAACGATGCCGCCATGTGTTTGTCGTCGCTGGTGCCGCGCCCGTAATAATATCCGTCCTTCTCGATCAGCTTGAACGGATCCAACGACCAGTCCTCGCGCCTGGCCGGCACCACGTCGGTATGCGCCAGCAGCAGGATCGGCTTGCGCGCGCCCGTGCCGCGCAGCCGTGCGACCAGGTTGCCCTTGCGCGGCGCGGGGGAGAATACCTGAACGTCGCCTTCCGCAAAGCCCGCGGCGCGCAGCCGGGCCGCCATCGCGTCGGCCGCCCGCTTGGTATCGCCGGTCGCCGTGGTGGTGTCGATCTCGACCAGTTCCTTGTAGATGTCGAAGGCGAGTTGCTGCTGCGGGGTCAGCGCTTCCGCACGCGACGATGCGGGCGCGGCTGCAATTAAAGTTGCGATGACGGCGACGCAATGACGCCTGCGCAGTGCACGACGGCAGCATCCTCGGAACATTTCGCTCTCCCTATTTGGCATCCTTGACGGCGACGACTTCGATCTCGACCAGAAATCCGGGATTGGCCAGCGACGCGACGCCGACCGTGGTCCGGGCCGGCAGATTGGGCTGGCTGCCTCCGAAGAACTGGGTGTA
>NZ_DASYMN010000423.1:0-14133 GCF_036009065.1 Bradyrhizobium sp.
GGGATCGTGGCGCAAGCCTCTCCTCGTGCCGGAAGCACGGCCCCAGGGACAGAAATCGCTGCGACGGAGCGTCCGAAAGGCGCTTTTGTTACTACCAAGGCGCGTCGTTCGGCGCTCCGTCTCCCCTCAAAGTCGAGGGGAAGAGAACTAAAAGCCCAACTCGCGCGGCGGCGCGGGAACGCAAGCGCTTGGCTGTTTGAAATTTGAATTCGGAAATTGGCAACGCGTCGACACACATTCTGCGTCGTCCCCGCCAACAGGTCCGGCTATTGCCGGCCCGATGACAGGCTCCGGCGGGGACCCATACGCCGTGTCGTCAGTGCTCTGGAAGAGCGTTCGTGGTCTTGTTGAACCAACGTGCAACAAAATCGACCTGACGCAGCTTGGCTTCGACGGGGGCTGCTTCCTTTCGAGACGCCGCGCAAGGCGCGGCTCCTTAGAGTTTGTGAATCTATTCGAATTTCGACGTTTCTGCGGGTCCTAAGTCTTTGATTTGACTCATGTCGGAAAACGCAAAAATCAATAGATTCACAAGCTCTCAGGATGACGGCGGTGTGAGGTTCAGATAAAAAATCCCACACCCATCGCCACCACCGCCGCTTCCAAAACGCGGACGTCCGGACGTTGGTCAATAGCAGCGCGAGGCCGAAATCGCGTGCATGCGGCTATCGCCGAGCACATGCGCCATGAAGCCCGGCGTCTGAAATATTTTGGCGAACGCCGCGTCGCGAATGTTCAAGCCGCCGGTGTAGGCGCCGAACGCCGGCATTATTGCGCGCTCGCCGTCGCTGGCAAAACATCGCCGCTCCACCGTGCGTCCGCGCGTGGTGACGCGCGCTTTCGGATGCAGATGACCGGCGATTTCGCCGGCGGCGCCGGTCGGCTCGTGACGAAATGCGATTCTGCCGATCGCAACCTCGCTGGCGACCACGCCGCCGAGATCGGACGGCAGCGCCGGATCGTGATTGCCGGAGATCCAGATCCAGTCGCGCCGCACCTGCAATGCGGCGATCGCCTCGCGGTCCGGTGCCGACAATCGCTCATGAGCTTTCCGATCATGAAAACTGTCGCCGAGCGCGATCACAGTGCGCGGGTCATGCCGCGCGATCACCGCGCTGAGGCGGGAGAGCGTCGCCACGGTGTCATAAGGCGGCAGCAGCACACCGCGTGCGGCAAAGCTGGAGCCCTTTTCCAGATGCAGATCGGAGACGACGAGCAGGCGTTCTGTTTCCCAGAAAAATGCGCCAGACAGGTCAGCGACCAGCGTCACGCCTGCGATCGTGACGGTGGCGATGCGCACGGTGGAAGGCTCGTCTTTTGAAATTTCCGCGGGTGCCGTCACGTTCTATCCCATCGCCTCTTTGACAAGGTCGTCCGCAGCTTCCGCCAGCAACTCGTCGGAGGCTTCGCCATAGACTGACTCGCGGCCGATTTCCAGCATCACCGGCACCGCGAGCGGCGAAACATGGTCAAGTTCCTTGTGGAGAATCCGCCCCTTGATTCGCGCCAGCATATCACTGAGCCGGCGGATATCGAGCAGCCCGGTTGCGGCGTCGGCGCGCGCGGCGCGGAGCAGCACGTGATCGGGCTGGTGCTTGCGCAGCACGTCGTAGATCAGGTCGGTCGAGAACAGCACCTGACGCCGGGTTTTTTCCTCGCCGGTGAACCGCCGCGCGATCAAGCCCGAGATGACCGCGCAAGTGCGAAAAGTGCGCTTCATCAGCGCGGATTCCGCAAGCCATGCTTCGAGGTCGTCGCCGAGCATGTCCGGATCGAACAGCGCATTCAGATCGAACTTTCCCTGCCGGATCATGAACGACAGGTCACCGAGACTCCACACTGCCAAGGCGTATTCATTGGCGACGAAGCCCAGCGGTCGCACCCGCGCACGCTCCATCCGCCGCGTCAGCAGCATGCCCAGCGTCTGGTGCGCAAGCCGTCCCTCGAACGGATAACACACGAGGTAGTGCTTGTTGGCGCGCGGAAAGGTTTCCACCACCAGTTCGCGCACGCCTGGCACGCGCGAGAAATCGGCCTGCAGCGACAGCCAGTCGCGCACCTGGTCGGGCAGGCCGTTCCACGCCCGCTTGTCCGCGAGCAGCTTTCGCACCCGTTCGGCGAGATAGGTCGAGAGCGGAAACTTGCCGCCGTTGTAGGATGGAACCTTGGCGTCCGCATCGTTGGCGCGGGACACATAGACCTGGTCCTCCATCAGCGATTCGTAACGCACGACCTCGCCGGCGAACACGAAGGTGTCGCCGATCACCAGCCCCTCGATGAAGGCCTCCTCGATCTCGCCCAGCATTCGCCCGCCGCGCGCCAGTGCGCCGGTCGAACCCGAACCGCCGCCGCGCGCGCGCACCAGCCTCACCTTCAGCATGGTGTCTTCGACGATGGTGCCCACGTTGAGGCGATAACTTTGCCGCACGCGCGGATTGGTGACGCGCCAGCGGCCGTTGTTATCCTGCTTGATGCGTGCGAAACGCTCATAGGTTTTCAGCGCGTAGCCGCCGGTGGCGACGAAATCGACGACGTCGTCAAAGTCGGTGCGCGTCAACTCCGAATAGGGCGCTGCCGTCAGCACTTCGTCATAAAGCTCGGCGGCGAGAAACGGCTCGCCGCAGGCGCAGCCGAGCACATGCTGCGCCAGCACGTCGAGCGCGCCGGTGCGCAGCGGCGGGGTGTCCTGCGCATTCTCCGCCACCGCATCGATGGCGACGCGGCATTCCAGCACTTCAAAACGGTTGGCCGGCACCAGCACCGCGCGCGAAGCCTCATCGATGCGGTGGTTGGCGCGGCCGATCCGCTGCATCAGCCGCGACGCCCCCTTCGGCGCGCCGATATTGATCACCAGGTCGACATCGCCCCAGTCGACGCCTAGATCGAGCGAGGAGGTGCAGACCACGCCGCGCAATCTGCCGGCCGCCATGGCGTCCTCGACCTTGCGGCGCTGGGCGACGTCGAGCGAGCCGTGATGCAGCGCGATCGCGAGGCCGTCGTCGTTCATGCGCCAGAGGTCCTGGAACAGCATCTCGGCCTGGCTACGGGTGTTGACGAACACCAGCGTGGTCTTGTTGCGCTTGATCAGGTCGTAGATTTCGCTCAGCGCATGGCGCGCGGTATGGCCCGCCCATGGCAGCCGCTCGCGGGTGTCGAGCATCTCGACGATGGGGGCGGCCGCACCGCCGGCGACGACGATATCGGCGGCCTCGCTGGTGCCGTCGCGTTGCGGGACCAGAAACCGCGCCAGCGATTCCGGCTCCGCCACCGTGGCCGACAGGCCGATCGAGCGCAGCTGCGGCGCCAGCCGCCACAGCCGCGCCAGCCCGAGCGACAGCAGATCGCCGCGCTTCGAGGTCACCAGCGCGTGCAGTTCGTCGAGCACGATGCGCTTCAGGGATGAAAACAAAAATGGCGCGTCGTCCGACGACAGCAGCAGCGCCAGCTGCTCGGGCGTGGTCAGCAAAATATCCGGCGGATAGCGCCGCTGCCGCTGCCGCCGCGACACCGGGGTGTCGCCGGTGCGGGTCTCGACCTTGATCGGCAACGCCATCTCGGCGATCGGCGTCTCCAGGTTGCGCGCGATATCGACTGCCAGCGCCTTCAACGGCGAGATGTAGAGCGTGTGCAAGCCGCGGCTGCGCGCCACGTCACGTCCCGTGGAGACGAGCTTCTTTTCGCCTCCCCTCGCAACGGAGGACGGGGAAGAAAGCTCCACCAGCGTCGGCAGAAACCCGGCCAGCGTCTTGCCGGCGCCGGTGGGGGCGATCAGCAGCGCCGAACGGTCGTCCCGGGCTTTTGCCAGCAGCGCCAATTGATGCTCGCGGGGCGACCAGCCGCGCGCGGCGAACCAGCGCAGGAAGGTTTCTGGCAGCAGTTGAAGTTGGCAATCGCGATCCGGAACCAGCACGCCTGAGACGTAAGCCTTCCGAGTCGCCCGGTCGAGGTCGATTGCGCGATGATCCAGCGCGCCGGGATACCGCCAAAGGCGGTATTTTATGCAGTTTATGGCCTGCCACGTATCATTCCCAGTCAGTGTGACTGCTCCGCCACAGACAGACTTGGACCTTGTGGATACACTCTAAGTTCAATTTTGGAACTTGGGGACGATTATGAAAAAGATTCTGGCTGGAGCTGCAGCACTCCTCGGAACCGCAGTAAGCGCCCAAGCGGCGGACATGGCGGTCAAGGCGCCTTACCTCAAAGCGCCGGTCGCCATGGTCTATGACTGGACCGGATTTTACATCGGCGTGAACGCCGGGGTCGGCATCGGCCGGGATTATACCCGCTTAGTAGTCCCGCCCTCATTCGAAGCATCCTACCTCAACCCCCAAGGCGGCCTCGGCGGCGGCCAGATCGGCTACAACTGGCAGGTTCAGAACGCCTTTTTCGGCGCGCTGGTATTCGGCGCCGAAGCCGACATCCAGGGCACGGGGATGCGGGACAGTTACACCTGCCTGCTCGGCTGCACGGTGGGGGTCAATTCCCAGTTCAGCCAGAAGCTTGACTGGTTCGGCACGGTCCGCGGACGCGTCGGTATCGCGACCGGCCCGGTCCTGACCTACGTCACGGCCGGCTGGGCCTATGGCAGCGTCAAGACGACACTGACGGAAACCATCGGCACGACCGGCGCATTCGCGTCCAACCAGAACCGTGGCGGCTGGACCTGGGGCAGCGGCATCGAAGCCTCGCTCGGCGGCAACTGGACCGGCAAGATCGAATATCTGTGGTTTACGCTCGGCGACCGTCTCGACCTGTTCACGCTGAACGGCATTCCCCAAGCCATGAGCACCGACATCCGTGAGCAAATCTTCCGGGTCGGCCTGAACTACCGCATCGGCGGCAACGGCGCGGCTTACGTCCCGCCGCCGGCGTCGAACTGGACCGGCTTCTACCTCGGCGGCAATATTGGCTCCGGCATCGGCCGCGACCGCACGGCATTAAGTGCTGCCGGTACCACCGAATTCTTCAACCTCTCTCCGGACGGCTTTAATGGGGGCGTCCAGGCCGGCTACAACTGGCAGGCGGCGAACTGGGTTTTCGGCCTTGAAGCCGATATCCAGGGATCGAGCCAGCGCGACAACCGTGCCTGCGTGGCATCTTGCAATCCGGTGGCGCTGTTTGCCGCCTATGACGCCAGCCTGCCCTGGTTCGGTACCGCACGCGGCCGCGTCGGTTATTCGGTCGGGTCGACCTTGTTCTACGCCACCGGCGGTTACGCCTACGGCAGCATAAAGACCAAGATCGCCTATAATCTCGGTACCGGCGTGGGTAACGTAGAATTCTCGAACACCAAAGGTGGCTGGACGGTCGGTGGCGGTATCGAGACCCCGTTCACCTTCCTGGTCGGAGTGCTGGGTAATAACTGGACCTCGAAGACCGAGTATCTCTATGTCGATCTCGGGACCCAGACCGGTGTCTTCGCCGGACCGGGAGCACTCGTGGCGGCCAACAGCACCCAGGTTCACGAGCACATCTTCCGCACCGGCCTGAACTATCACTTCAATTCCCCGGTGGTTGCGAAGTACTGACCGCGACGACAACGCAGACATCAAAACCCCGGCCTCGTGGCCGGGGTTTTTGTTTGACGGCCGCGCAACGGCTCAGGCTTTTGCCGCGACGGCCACGAGCCCGGGCACCGCCGCGTTGTCCTCGTTCCGCGCGGACAAATTCTGCAGCCGCGACAGCGTCAGGCCGGCAGCCGCGATCGAATTGCAGACGTAGGCGGAGCCGTGGGCATAACGCAGGGCCTCGCCGAGGATGACGCCCTCGCCGCCATGGGTCTCGGTGGTGAATGCCAGCAAGCCGCCGGGCACCAGCACGCGCGCGGCTTCGCGCAATAGCGGCGCGAGGTCTGACAGGTACACCATCGCGTCGGCTGCGAGAATAAGGTCGGCGCTGGCGTCGGGTTTGCCGCCCAGGCCCTGCACCATCTCCGCCACCTCCAGCTCGGCGTAAAGCCCGCTGGCGCGCGACCGCTCGATCATGCGCGGCGACAGATCGATCCCGGCGAACGCATCGACCTCTTTGGCAAACGCGCGCGCGGCAAGCCCGGTGCCGCAGCCAAGATCGATGGCGCGCTTGAAGAACGCCGGCTTGCGGACGGCGGCGCGCGTGGCGAGCACGGCCTTGAACAACAGCGCCGGCCCGCGATAGCCGAGGTCATCCACCAGCGCGGATTCGAATTTCGGCGCGTATTGGTCGAACAGCGAACGCACATAGGCCGGCGGCATGCCCGAAAGCTTCTCGGCGCCCAGCAGCATCAGCCGCAGGCTTGCACCGTGCCGGTCATCGGGATCGGCTGCCTGCGCCTTGCGAAAGGCCGCGATCGCCTGCTCGCGTTCGCCGAACTGCGCGCGAATGTCTCCGAGCGTGAACCACGCCGAGGCAAAGCCGGGCGCAAGGTCGGTGGCCTGCAGCAGCAGATCAGCGGCGGCGGCAAGATCGCCTTTCAACTGCAGATCGCGCGCGAAATCGAAACGGCGGTCGGCGATCATATCGCCGGAAGACAGGAACAATCGCGCGGGCATGGTCTCTACATTCGTCATTGCCGGGAGCCTGTCCCCGACTTGATCGAGGACGACCGGCAATCCATCGACAAGAATTGTTCCGGAAGATGGATGGGCGGGTCAAGCCCGCGCATGACGGTTCAAATCGTCGCAAGCGGGCCTATATAACCGGCATGCGTCCGCAAGACATCCTGATGCCCGTCGCCGCCGGCCTGTGCTGCAAGCCCGGCGGCTTTCATATCGATCCGCTGCGGCCGGTCGAGCGCGCCGTCATCACCCATGGCCATTCGGATCACGCCCGCCCGGGCCACGGCGCCGTGCTGGCGACCCAGGAAACCCTCGACATGATGCGGCTGCGCTATGGCGACAACTTTGCGCACACAACGCAGGCTGTTCGCTATGGCGAGCAAATTCGTGTCGGCGATGTCAAAATCAAATTCCACCCCGCCGGCCACGTGCTGGGTTCCGCGCAGATTGCGGTGTCCTGCAAGGATACCTGCATCGTCGCCTCCGGCGACTACAAGGATGCGCCCGATCCCACCTGCGCGCCGTTCGAAGTGGTGCCGTGCGATGTATTCATCACCGAGGCCACCTTCGGCCTTCCGGTGTTCCGCCACGGCGACGCGGCCGGCGAAGTAAAAAAGCTGCTGGCATCGGTGGCACTGTTTCCCGAACGCGCGCATCTGGTCGGCGCCTATTCGCTCGGCAAGGCCCAGCGCGTGATCGCGCTGATCCGCGAAGCCGGTTACGACGCGCCGATCTATCTGCACGGCGCGATGGAAAAGATCACCCGCTACTACGAAAGCCGCGGCGTGCCGCTCGGCGAGCTGCGCATGGTCAAGGGCATGAAGAAGGCCGAGCTTGCCGGCACCATCACGCTGGCGCCGCCATCGGCCACCTCCGATATCTGGACACGGCGGTTTCCCGATCCGGTGACGGCATTCGCGTCGGGCTGGATGCGGGTGCGCGCGCGGGCCCGGCAGCGCGGCGTCGAACTGCCTTTGGTGATTTCGGATCACGCCGACTGGGACGGCCTGACCACGACCATCGACGCCACCGGCGCCGGTGAAGTCTGGGTCACCCATGGCCAGGAAGATGCACTGGTGCACTGGTGCACGGCCAAGGGCCTGGTCGCCCGGCCGCTCGATCTGGTGGGCTACGGCGACGAGGATGAGAACGAGGCGTTGCCGGCAGACGAAGGCGCTGAGGCATGAACCGCTTCGCCGAACTGCTCGACCGTCTCGCCTACGAGCCCGGCCGCAACAACAAGCTGCGGCTGATCACCTCCTACCTTCGCGAAGTGCCTGATCCGGATCGCGGCTATGCGCTGGCGGCGCTGACCGGAGCGCTGTCGTTCAAACACGCCAAGCCGGGGCTGATCCGCGACCTGATCATGGCGCGCACCGATCCGGTGCTGTTCGCGCTATCGCATGACTATGTCGGCGATTTCTCCGAGACGGTGGCGCTGATGTGGCCGAAGGCCGCACCGGCTCTCCACAATCATCCGCCCCCGCCAACCCTCACCGAGGTAGTCACCACGCTCCGTACCCTCGGCAAGACCGAACTGCCGGCGCAGCTGACACGCTGGCTCGATGAGCTCGACGAGACCGGCCGCTGGGCGCTGCTAAAGCTCGTCACCGGTGGGATGCGGATTGGCGTCTCCGCGCGTCTTGCCAAAACCGCGGCGGCGGCGGTCGGCGGCGAGGATGTCCACGACATCGAACTGATGTGGCCGGGGCTTGCGCCGCCCTATCTCGATTTGTTTGCCTGGCTGGAAGGCCGCGCCGACAAGCCGGTCAACCGCGATCCGGCGCCGTTCCGGCCGGTGATGCTGGCGCATGCGATCGAGGACGCCGATTTCGACGCGCTGGACGCCGCCGATTTCATGGCCGAATGGAAATGGGACGGCATTCGCGTCCAGGCGGTCGGCGGCCGTGACGAGCGCGGCAACATGGTCGCGCGGCTTTACTCGCGCACCGGCGAGGACATCACCAAGAGCTTTCCGGATCTGGTGCCGTCGCTGCACCTGCCGGGCGCCATCGACGGCGAATTGTTGGTGCTGCGTGACGGACGGGTGCAGACCTTCAACGTTCTGCAGCAACGGCTTAACCGCAAGGTCGTGTCGCCGAAGCTGATGAAGGAATATCCGATCCATTTGCGCGCCTACGACCTGCTGGGCGATGGCGACAATGACCTTCGCGAGTTGCCCTTTGCCGAGCGCCGCCTGAGGCTCGAAGCGTTCATCGCAAAACTCGACGATCCCCGCATCGACCTGTCGCCGACAATTGCCTTCGCCAGCTGGGACGAACTGAAGGCGGCGCGCGCCGATCCGGCAAGCGCGGGAGCCGGCGATGACGCCGAGGCGGTCGAAGGCGTGATGCTGAAGCGCTGCGATGCGCCGTATCTGCCGGGCCGGCCGAAAGGACAGTGGTGGAAGTGGAAGCGCGATCCGCACCTGATCGACGCCGTGCTGATGTACGCGCAGCGCGGCCACGGCAAGCGCTCGTCATATTATTCCGACTATACCTTCGGCGTCTGGACCGAAGGCGAGGGCGGCGAGCAGTTGGTCCCGGTCGGCAAGGCCTATTTCGGCTTCACCGATGAAGAACTGCTGCAGATCGACCGTTTCGTGCGCCGCAACACCACCGAAAAATTCGGGCCCGTGCGTCACGTCGTGCACGAGCCGGACCAGGGGCTGGTGCTGGAAGTCGCATTCGAAGGCCTGCAACGCTCGCCGCGCCACAAATCCGGCGTCGCCATGCGCTTTCCACGCATCAACCGGCTGCGCTGGGACAAGCCGCCGCGCGAGGCCGACCGGCTGGAAACGCTGGAGCGGATGCTGAAATCCGACGCAGCAATTCAGCTGTAGCATTTTCGAGCGAGGTGAAAACCGGTTCGGATGAAGAAAACGCACCAAATAGAAAACGGCGGCGGCCGGCGGCCATTGACGCCGTATGGCCCGTTCCCCATTTGCGCTGGGCCGGCTACAACGGTGCGACGGCGGGAGACCATGATGCAGAACGAGACGAGCCAGATTCCCGGTGACACGCCGCGGGATTATCCGCGAGGTCTGCCGCGGCGTGAGGATGGCCTGTCGCGATTTCTCGGCGGCTCGCCGCTTTCGGTGGCGTTTCGCCTGATCCTGCTGTCGATCCTGGTCGGCGTGGTGCTCGCCGCCATCGGCTTCGATCCCTGGAATATCGTCGCCAGTATCCGCCGGCTGTTCAACTGGATCTACGAGCTCGGCTTCGACGCCATCAACGGGCTGTGGCGCTATTTCCTGCTCGGCGCCGTGATCGTGATTCCGATCTGGCTGATCTCGCGACTGTTCGGCGCGCCGCGCGGGCGATGATCGGAAACCTAGACCGGCCAGTCCTCGGCGGTGATCGTCGCGGCGTCGGCGCCGACGATTTCGGAAAGCGAATCGCGTCCCGTTCGCAGCAGCGTCGAGGCCAGATCGGCCTTGATGCTGTCGACGAGGCCGAGGCCCTTGTAGATCAGCGATGAATAAAGCTGGATCAGGCTTGCGCCGGCGCGGATTTTCGTCAGCGCGGCGCACCCGCTGTCGATGCCGCCGACACCGATCAATGGAAAGGCGCCCTCCGCGCGCACATAGGTCTCCGCCACCATCCGCGTCGACAATCGAAACAGCGGCCGGCCGGACAAGCCGCCCTGTTCCTTGGCGCGACTCTGTTCGCGTAAGGTCGAGGACCGCGTGATCGTGGTGTTGCCGACGATCATGCCATCGATCCGGCGCGAGCGCGCAATGTGGACGACATCGTCGAGCTCGTTCAGCGTCAGATCGGGCGCGATCTTGAGCAGCACCGGCGAATCGCCGGCGTTCTGACGCACCCGCTCGCGCGCATCGATCACCTTTGCCAGGAGATCGTCGAGCGCCGCCGCCTGCTGCAGGTTGCGCAGGCCCGCGGTGTTCGGCGACGAGACGTTGACGGTAAAATAGCTCGCCACCGGCGCGAAGGTCTCGATCAGCCTGACGTAATCGGCGGTCCGGTCGGACGAATCCTTGTTGGCGCCGACATTGACGCCGACGATGCCAGCAAGATGCGCGCGATTTGCCAGCCGCCGCAGCACCGCGTCGGCGCCGTCATTGTTGAATCCCAAGCGGTTGATAACGGCTTCGTCGCGCTCCAGCCGGAATAGCCGCGGACGCGGATTGCCCGCTTGCGGCTTCGGCGTCACCGAGCCGATTTCGACGAAACCGAAACCGAGCCGCAGCAGCGCATCCGGCGCCTCCGCGCTCTTGTCGAAGCCGGCGGCCATTCCAACGGGATTGGGGAAATTCAGTCCGAAGGCGCGCACCGCAAGTTTTGGATCGTCCGGCCGCGGCCGGATCGGCGGCAGCAGCCGCAATCCTTGGATTGCCAGCCGGTGCGCGTCTTCCGGGTCGAACCAGCGCAGCAGCGGTAAAGAAAAGGCGTCGAATGCGCGAATCACGGTTCTAGCTCCGGGATGTCGTGAGTTCCGTCGGAACGCGTGCGCATGTCGAGCACGGCCGTGACCGCCCCGAGATCGAGTTCGCCGTAGAGATGCGGAAACAGCTCGTCCTGGCGCGACGGCTCCCAGCGCAGCGAATCGCCGAGCGAATCGGCATCGACCGCGATCAGAAACAGCCCGGTTTGGCCGGAAAAGTGCCTTCTCGCGGTCTCCGCCACCTGCGGACCGGTCGAAAAATGGATAAAACCGTCGCGCAGGTCGTCGGCGCTGCCGCGGAAGACGCCGCTCCGCTCGGCCTCGCGCCAGGCCGAGGCGGGACAGATTTTGTAAATCATGCGCAACGCCGCAATTCCCGCTTGTTATTGAGTCTTTTGGGATTTATCGGCATTTCCGGGCTCCGCTCCGACCGTATCGGCGGGGTGGCCGTACTTCAAGAGCAGCATTTATCCACAGGGAGGGTTGCGCAGCCGCAACAATTGAGGTAATAATTCCTAGATTTTTTCATAGGGTTGGAACCATGGCCAAATACCAAGCTGAAATGTTGACGCACGACCAGATCTGGGGCGCGTTGGATCGCCTTGCCGAGCGCTCCGGACTGACCGCCTCCGGCCTTGCCAAGAAGTCGGGCCTCGATCCGACCACCTTCAATAAATCCAAGCGCATCACGATTGAGGGCCGTCCACGCTGGCCGTCGACCGAATCGGTCGCCAAGGCGCTCGCCGCCACCAATGTGCCGATCGACACTTTCGTCTCGTTGATCGAGGACACCCCGCGCGTTGTCCAATCGGTGCCGCTGCTCGGCTTCGCGCAAGCCGGCGCCGGCGGCTATTTCACCGATGGCGGCTTTCCCGTCGGCAAGGGCTGGGACGAAGTCGGGCTGCCTTCGGTGAACGACGAGCATGCCTACGCGCTGGAAATTTCCGGCGACTCGATGAAGCCCGCCTATCGCGACGGCGATGTCATCGTGGTGTCGCCGGGCGCCCAGATCCGCAAGGGTGACCGCGTCGTGGTGAAAACCAGGGACGGCGAGGTGATGGTCAAGGAACTGAAGCGCCGCACCGCCAAGACGCTGGAGTTGAGTTCGATGAACCCCAACCATGTCGACCGCACCCTTGCGGCGGCCGACGTCGACTGGATCGCGCGAATCGTGTGGGCGAGCCAGTAGAGCAGCCCTTCTCCCTCGCCCCGCTTGCGGGGAGAAGGTCGGGGTAAGGGTGCACCGACGCGGACTAAAGCATGCTGGTCTTGTGTCGGGTCGCCGTGACGTTCAGGTTCACCTCTCCTCGCAGGGGAGAGGTGAAGAGCACGGGCGACGCCCGCCCCCTTACGAAGCGTAGTCGGGCTCCTTGCGGTCGAGGATGCGCTTTAGCGCGTCGAAGTGCCGCTGTGCCGGCGTCGGGCCCTGGTAGAGGTCGGTCCCGCCGATATCGCGCTTGGTCTTCTCGACGACGGCGTCGGGAAGCTGCTTCAGGGGTTGCTGCGTCCACATCGCATAGATCTGAACCTGTGCCGCGCGCTCGATGTAATAAAGCCGGTCATAGGCGTCGGCGACGGTCTCGCCGACCGTGCTGATGCCGTGATTGGCCATGAACAGCACCGTCTTGTCGCCGATCACTCTGGCGAGGCGGGCGCCTTCGGCCGGATCGAGGGCCGGTCCGGTGTATTCGTCGTCATACGCTATTTCCCCGGACATCCCGACCTCGGTCTGGCCGATCTCCTTGATGCGCGGGTCCTCCAGGCGCGTCAGCGCGCTCGCATAGGGCATGTGGGTGTGAAATACCGCCTTGGCCTGCGGCAGCGCCTTGTGGATGGGCGCGTGGATGCAGAAACAGGAGCGCTCCACCTCACCTTCGCCGCGCTTGACCTTGCCATCATCGATGCCGACCTCCATGAACGAGGAGGCCGTCACCTCGGACCAATGCATCCCGAACGGAATCTGGTAGTAGCGGTCGCTGCTGCCCGGCACCACGTAGGTCAGGTGATTGAAGATGCCCTCGCTAAAACCCTGATTAAAGGCCAGCCGGTGCGCCGCCGCGAGATCGACCCGCGCCTGCCATTCCTCGGCGCTGTAATTCTCAAGCGTCTTCGGCGAAACCCTGAACTGCATGGCGTCCTCCTAACATTTGTTGTTCTGCGACATAGAATAGCGCAATTTTTAGCTGTCGTCATTGCCGGGCTTGACCCGGCAATCCATCAAAACGGAATGGGCTTCCTGCGAAAGTGTGATGGATGCGCGGGTCAAGCCCGCGCATGACGATTGATGTTATGCCGACCGCGCCAGCGCGCCGTCGATCATCGCCACCGCATTCGGCAATCCGTAGACCGCGACGAACGAGCCGAAGCGCGGGCCCTTTTCCTGGCCGAGCAGCACCTGGTAGAGCATGTTGAACCAGTCGAGCGAGACGCCCGGCCGGCCGTCCTTGCCCTTCTTGACCGCATCGAGAAACGGCTCGCGGCGGCCGATCTCGTAGACGACGTTCTGGATCTCCTCGGCGGATGACCCAGGTGGCAGTTGCGACAGCGCGTCGCGCAAATCCTGCAGCGCCACCCGCTCAGGTTCGGTCGGCTCGCGGAATTTTTTGGTCGGCGCCACGAAGTCGCGATAATAATTGATGGCATAGCCGACCATCGCATCGAGCTTCGGATGGGTCTTGGGCGTCACGCCCGGACGATAGCGCCCGATGAAACCCCACAGCGTCGCGGCATTCTCGGCATTCGACGACGACACCAGCGTCAGCAGCAACTGGAACGTGACCGGCATATCGGCGGCCGGCGGATCGCCGGCGTGAATATGCCAGACCGGATTCGACAAACGCTGCTTTCCATCCTGCCGCCGATAGCCGTCGAGGAATTGCTGATATTCATCGACCGTGCGCGGGATCACGTCGAAATGCAGGCGCTTGGCCGCTTTCGGCTCCCGATACATGAAGCACGACAAGCTCTCCGGCGACGCATAACGCAGCCACTCATCGATGGTTAGGCCATTGCCCTTCGACTTGGATATCTTCTGTCCGTTCTCGTCGAGGAAGAGCTCGTAGTTGAAGCCTTCCGGCGGCGTACTGCCAAGCGCGCGCGCGATCTGACCGGACAGCTTTACCGAATCGATCAGGTCCTTGCCTGCCATCTCGTAATCGACGCCCAGCGCGACCCAGCGCATCGCCCAATCCGG
>NZ_DASYMN010000424.1:0-17215 GCF_036009065.1 Bradyrhizobium sp.
GATCGTGGCGCAAGCCTCTCCTCGTGCCGGAAGCACGGCCCCAGGGACAGAAATCGCTGCGACGGAGCGTCCGAAAGGCGCTTTTGTTACTACCAAGGCGCGTCGTTCGGCGCTCCGTCTCCCCTCAAAGTCGAGGGGAGAAAACTAAAAGCCCAACTCGCGCGGCGGCGCGGGAACGCAAGCGCTTGGCTGTTTGAATCTTTATAATCAGAAATTTGAGAACAACGCCGCAACATACTCTGCGTCATACGCGGGCTTGACCCGCGTATCCATCACTCTTCGAAACGACTCTTGCGAAGAGGATGGATTGCCGGGTCAAGCCCGGCAATGACGAAGGCGGAGGTTGCTACGTCACTCCACGCGCGCCACCACCGCCAGCCGCTTGATCCCGCCGTTCCGGTAGGCATTCAGGAACGCATAATAATCCTTGAACGAGACGCAGCCGTTGGAATCGCCGTTCGGGCCGAGCATGTAGGTGTGGGCCAAGAGGCCGGTGCGGCCGAAGATCGCCTGCTCGCCCCCGACCGGTTTCAAGCGCAGCGCCGGCACGCCGTGAAACAGCGCCTCGCGGGGGCTAAGGTCGTAGACATGCGGCGGCGTGGCCCCGTGCATCTTGACATGGACGTAGCGCGGATCGTCGAGTTTTGTGCCGAGGCCCGAATGCGCTTCCAGTTTTGTGCCGTCGGGCAGGTAAACCGTGCGCGCGGAGATGTCGTACACCGCGGTCTCGCGGTCGTAGGGCGCGGCGTTACCCATCGGACTGGCCTTTGCAGGGCCGGGAATGCCGACATCGCTAAAATCCGCGGACGCGAAGGCCAGCAACGGCGGCTTCGACGGCGGCTTGCCGTAGAGCTTTTCGAAGATGCTGGGTTTCTCGGCCGACGTGACCGCCATGATCGCCGCTTTGGCCTTTGCGACCTCGCGGCTGGCGAGCAATCGCAGCGTGGAAGGCCGCGACGCCGGCAATGGCACGCTGTCCGCGGCGCGTTGCGGCAGCAGCGCCGGAGCAACGTCCTGCGCGCCCGATGGATCCGGCGCCAGCATCGCCAAGTGGCGATCTGGGCCGCGCGGCATCGTCGCCGAAAACGATCCGGGCGGCGGTCCCAGCGAATAGGTCACGTCGAGCAGCGCCATATAGGTCTTGCGGATGGAGTCCGACGCTTGTCGCGCCGCGGGCGCTGACTTCCGCACCACGCTGACGCCCTCCGGCGCGGCGCCGAGCGCATCGAAGCGCGCGCTGAACGTCAGCCGTTCGACGCCGCCAGTAACGGCCTCCACGTTGGCGCTGACTGCAGCGGGATCAGCGCCGGTTCCCAAAAAAACATGGGCAGTCAGTATCCAGGCGGAACCCAGCACGAGACACGCGATGGCCGCGCCGCCGAAGGCGCTTTGCGAGACGCTTTTCCGGGAAGAATTTTGTTGATCGCAGGCCGTGAAATCGTGACGCGCACCAATGTAAGTCATTCGCCTCGCGTCCAGAATGATTCCACTTTGTTCCTCGTGACCGAGAGCGTTGCGCCACGGAACATAAAGTTCCGCCGCAGCATCTCGCAGAGGCGCGGAGCGTCATTAAGGCGACTTTTAGTTAAATGCGGATTAAGTGCGGGCGGATCTAAGGCGGATGGAACAAGCGCGAAATGGATGTTGGAACGGACCTCGTTCAGTATGCTTAATTTAGCATTTCAATCGGGTCCCGGACGCGGTGCAGCGTTCTTCACGCTGCTCCGCAGAGCCGGGACCGTCACGAGTACAGCGCTCTGTTACGGCCCCGGCTCTGCAGCGCACCGCTCCGCAAGTGCTGCGCGCTGCGCTGCGTCCGGGGAACGCTACCCTTCACTCACCTCATCGGTCCACACCGTAAAACTCACCAGCGTGTTGAGCCCAAACGTCTGCGTGATCGGCACGTCGGAGGCGTCGCGGCCTTGCGCGATCAGCACGCGGCCGATGCGCGGGATGTTGTTGCGCGCGTCGAAGGTGTGCCAGCGGCCGCCGATATAGGCTTCGAACCAGCCGGCAAAATCTCCGGCGGCCCAGGGCGTGGGCATGCCGATGTCGCCGAGATAGCCGGTGCAATAGCGCGCCGGAATGTTCATGCAGCGGCAGAAGGCGATGGCGAGATGGGCATAGTCGCGGCAGACGCCCTTGCCCTCGTTAAAGACTTCCCACGCCGTCATGGTCGGTCGCGCGTGCTCATAGCCGAACGCAATATGGTTGTGCACGAAATCGCAGATCGCCTGCACCCGCGGCCATCCCGGCGTCGTTCGCTCGAACAGCTTCCATGCGTCATCGGAGAGCCGGTCGGTTTCGCAGTAACGGCTGCCGAGCAGATAGACCAGGGTATCCGCCGGCAGGTCTTCCACCGCGTGCTGGATGGCGGAAGGCACGACCGGGTCCGGCAGCCCGCTGTCGCGCACCATCCCGTCGGCCTTCAGCCGCATGCGGCCGGCGGGCGCCACGATGCGGCTGCACCAATTGCCAAAACCGTCGCGATAGGGCGTGATCGGCACCGACGGGCTGGTGGTCAGGTAATCCGGTACGATGACGTCGGAGGCGCGGGTGAAATGCGTGCCCAGCACCATGATCATCGGGGTCGGTTGCGGAAAGTCGTAAATTATCTCGTACCCGACGCGAATTTTCATGCGGCAATTCCCGGTCGGGCGTGTGATGGACAAAACTCAGGGCGGCCCGCGCGATTTGGCGCGGCCGGTGCTGCTCAAATAGTTTGAAGCTTTCACGCCAGATGGCAACGGAGGTCGTCGAATACAAGGCAACGACTGCCTTATTCGATCGAATGAGGCCGTTTCGCGAGAAAGCGATGGCTAATCGGGCGGAAAGAGCGCAGGGTCACTTTATGTTCCACCACGCGCGATTCCAGTTGCTGCAGATCAATGCAGGCAGCCGATCATGACCATGCGCTCGCGGCGTGAAACCATCACCTTCCGGCATCCGTTCCGGATCAAGGGCATCGACCGCCTGCTCTCGGCGGGCGCGTATGAGATCATCACCGACGAGGAGATGATCGAGGGATTGTCGTTCGCCTCGTTCCGCCGCGTCGCCACCATGATCATGGTGCCGGGAGCAGCACCCCGCGCCTCGTCGATGGAGATGATTTCCATCAGTGCAATTGACCTCACCGATGCGCAGCGCGATGACGCGAACGTCGCATGACTGACATCCCGGTCGATCTCGACAAGCATCGCGGCATGAAGTCGCAAAAAGCCACCGACATCAGGCGCGTGCTGGCGGAGGTCGAGGCCAACGCCAAGATACAGCGCGACCGGCAGGGCATTCTCGAAAGCCAGTTGCTTTCGACACCGGCAGCGTCATGGCCGGAAGCCGCCGCGAAGGCGCGGTATGTTTTGAACCTGTATGCCGCCGGCCTCGCGCCAACGGACACCCATCACCGCGATCTCGTCGCCGCCGTGCTGGCGGACTTTGCCCGGCTTTCTCATGAGAGCTGACCGAAAATAGTTTTCCTCCGCAACCCGAAAATCTCACCCCGCGCTCGATGCGCAATCGAGCGCTTCAAACCTGAAAGCATCCCATGCAAAATCTCTCCCCGCGTCATGTCAAAACCGAAGAGTCGCTGCGTCTCGGCGTGGAGTCCGGCTGGTACAGCACCAAGGTCAGCGGCACCTTCGTCACTGGCCCGCATGCCACCGAAGCGGATTGCCGCGGAAAAATCCTGGAGCTCAACCCGCCGCCGGCAAAGCGCAAGTTCTGAAGGTACAAAATCAGCGTCATACGCGGGCTTGACCCGCGTATCCATCAATCTTCGCAAGAGTCTTTCGAAGACGATGGATTGCCGGGTCAAGCCCGGCAATGACGCAGTTGTCGGAGCTACTTCCCCAGTTCCGGCGGCGGCGCGCGGTCGAACACGTCGCCCTTGGGCCCTTCGAGCACGTCGAGCTCGATAGTCTCGATCAGCAGCGGCCCGCGCTTGCGCTTCAGCTCGGCGACTTTCTCCACCCGGGCAAAATCCTTTTTGAGCAGCGGCTGGTCCTCCCTCGCCTCGTCGACATACAGCAGTTTTCCTTTGAGCGACGCGGGATCCGGCTCGGGCATATTGACCCAACGGAAACGCTGGCCGCGTTGCGCCACGCAGGTTCCCTTCGGCAGATAGAATGCAAGCCAGCTGGTGGTGCCGTAATCCAGCGCGAGCACGCAACTAGCGCCCTCGCGCGCGCGGACGGTTTCGATCTCGCCGGCAAGCTCGCGCCAGCCGATGCCGACGCTGCGCACGCTGGCGTCGCGGCGATAGGCTGAGAGCACGCCGGTGTTGGCCTGCAGGATCACCAGCGCGAATATCAGGATGCCCGAGGGTGCGGCCCAGCGCAGGCAGAAATCGATCGCGCGCTGCGCGCGGCTGCCCCATTGCGTGAGATTGGCGGCGACGGCAGCGGCGATGGCGAAGGCCGGATAGACCGGGCCGAACCAGTTGGCCTCGACGCGGCTGTGCAGCGAATGCCAGACAAAATACAGCGTGATGGTCCAGAACATCGAATTGATCAGCGCGCGCGCGGCGGACGCGCCGGCCTTGCGCTTCCAGAAGGCGTACAATCCCATCGCGCCGAGGATGAACACCAGCGGCGTTGCGAACGCGATCTGGGTCGGGATCAGCTCGCCGATATAGCGCAGCGTAAAATCCTCGATTTTCGCGCGGCCGAGTTGCTTGATGAAGGAGATCCACGCATGATCGGCGTTCCACAAAATTACCGGCGAAAAAATCGCGAAGGCGACGATGCCGCCGAGATACGGCCACGGCGACATCAGCCAGCGCCGCAGTTTCGGCACCGCGACCAGCCAGATCAGGATCGCGGGTCCGAAAAACAGCGCAGTGTATTTCGACAGCAGCGCGGCGCCGACCGCGACGCCGGCCGCGAGCCACCAGGCGCCGCGTCCTGTCTCCAAAACCTTGGCAAGACAAAACAGCACAAAACTGGAGGCCACCAGCAGCGGCGCATCCGGGGTGACGATCATCGTGCCGACCGCCGCCATCAGCGTGACGTTGAGCAGGATGGTTGCGGTCGCCGCCACCCGCCGGCCGCCGAACAAGATCTCCGCGCTGCGATACACCGCAAAACTCATCGGCAGCGCCAGCAGGATCGACACCAACCGCACGCCGAGCTCGGTATCGCCCGCAATCAGCGTGCCGAGCCGGATCAGGACCGCGACACCAGGCGGATGGTCGTAATAGCCGCCGGCGAGATGTTTTGACCAGGTCCAGTAATAGGCTTCGTCGAAGGTCAGCGGCGTGTACGCCGCGGAGACCAGCCGCAACACCACCAGCGCCAATACCGTGCCAGCCGTGTTGCGGACGAGCCGCGCCTCGTTCGCACTCATTGGAACATCATCGCCTGCGCCAGACGAACAGGCCGGACATGGCGTAGTTCCACACCACGCCCATCAGCGCGCCGGCGGCGCCCGCCAGCCACCAGATCGGCTCCTGGTCGTAGACCGAGAACGCCACGCCGACATTGGCGATCAGCCCGACGCTGCAGACGAGATAGAACAGCAGTAGCCCGCGCAGAATCCCAAGCCCCTGCAGCCGCTGGTCGCGGTAGGTCAAGAAATTGTTGAGCAGGAAATTGCTGGTCATGGCGAGCAGCGCGCCGCAGGCCTGCGCCTCGGGAAACGGCACGTTGAATACTTCCAGCGCGACAAACAGCGCCACCAGATGCACCAACAGGCCGAGCGAGCCGACCATCGCGAACAGCAGAAAGCGCAGCGACACCACGTCGCCGGTCAATTTGGCCAGCACCAGCCCAAGGAAATCCAGCGCCACCATGGAATCGAGCTTGCTCTCGCCATGCAGGCGCGAGCCGAAGCTGTAGGGAATTTCCTTGATGCGCAGGCTGCCGCGCGCGGTGGCGACGATATCGAGCAGGATCTTGAAGCCTTGGGTGGAGAGCTGCGGCGCCAGTTGCTCAAAACGGTCGCGGCGGATCATGAAGAAGCCGCTCATCGGGTCGGCGATCTCCACCCGCAGCACGCGTTTTGCAACTTCGGTGGCCAGCATGCTGGCGCCTGCGCGCTGCTTGTCAAAACTGTCGGCGCTGCCGCCTTCCACATAACGGCTGCCGACCACGAGGTCGGCCTCGCCGCCCTGCAGCAGCGCCAGCATTTTCGGCAGCTGGGTTTCGTCGTGCTGCAGGTCGGCATCGATTACCGCGGCGCAGGGCGCGCTCGACGCCAGGATGCCCTCGATGCAGGCGCCGGACAGCCCGCGCCGCCCGATCCGCCGGATGCAGCGCACCCGCGAATCCTCCCGCGCCAGCGCGCGCACCACGTCCCAAGTCCCGTCAGGCGAATTGTCATCGACATAGATGACTTCCCAGGCGCGGCCGGCCAGCGCCACCTCCAGCTTGCGGAACAGGGCGACGACGTTGTCGCGCTCGTTGAAGGTGGGGACGACGACCGACAATTCCGGCGTCACCACTGCGGTCCCCTGCCCCGGTCTGATGGCTTCATTCATGCGCCAGCGTATATCGCCGGCACCTGATGATGCCAAGCCGCAGCGGCCAAAAGACCGGGGTCGAAGGGGTAAAACGGGCCAAAAGTGCCCCAAAAATGCCAACGACCACGAACAACAGGCGCGCGTACATCCGGCGCAGCCTAATCATTCCGTGGTCGTCCCAGCACCGGAGCTATGAAGCATCGACGGCGCCGTTGTAAGCTACATAGGAACGATCGAGAGGTTTGACAAGAGGGTATCCAAATGGCGGGCAAGTCCAGCCACATCTACATCGGCATCGGCGGCTGGACCTTCGAGCCGTGGCGCGGGGTGTTTTATCCGGAGAAACTCACGCAGGCGAATGAGCTTAGCTATGCCGCCTCAAAGCTGACCTCGATCGAGATCAACGGCACCTATTACGGCTCGCAGAAGCCGGAGAGTTTTCGGAAATGGGCGCGCGAGGTGCCGGACGGATTTGTGTTTTCGCTGAAGGGGCCGCGCTTCGCCACCAACAGAAAGGTTCTCGCGGAGGCCGGGGATTCGATCAAGCGGTTTTACGATTCCGGCGTGCTGGAGTTGAAGGACCGGCTCGGTCCGGTGCTGTGGCAGTTCGCGCCGACGAAAAAATTCGACGAGGCCGATTTCGGCAAATTTTTGGAGCTGCTGCCGCGCAATCTGGAGGGGCGCGCGCTACGCCATGTGGTCGAGGTGCGCAACGACAGTTTTTGCAATCCCGATTTCATCGCGCTGCTGCGCAAATTCGAGACGCCGGTGGTTTACGCGGAGCACGGCAAATATCCCGCGATCGCAGACGTGGTCAGCAATTTCGTCTATGCGCGGCTGCAGAAGGGCGATGACAACTTGAAGACCTGCTATCCGCCGAAGGCGCTGGATGCCTGGTCAAAACGGTTTCAGACCTGGGCCGGGGGCGGCGAGCCGGACGACCTGCCGCGCGTCGACACGACAAAACCGAAGAAGGTGCCGCGCGACGTGTTCGCCTATGTCATCCATGAGGGCAAGCTGCGCGCGCCGGCCGGCGCGATGGAATTGATCGCGCGGGTGAAATAGATGAACCGGGTTGAAGCGGAGCGATTGCTCTTACCTCTCCCGCAGGGGAGAGGTCGAAGCCGGAGCGCAGCGCAGGCTTCGGGTGAGGGGTCTCTCCCCGCCCCCGGACTCGCGGATGGGCCCTCACCCGCCGCGCATCTGGCGATGCGCGTCGACCTCTCCTCTGCGGGGAGAGGTGAAGGTCAATCCAGCTTGATGCCGGTCTCGCGGATCAGCCTCGTCCAGCTCTCGTATTCGGATGCGACGAAGGCCTCGAGCTTGTCTTCCGACAGGTCCCACGCCTCGCCGCCGCTCTTCTCAAAGCGTTCCTTGAGGTCGGGCAATGCGGCGCGAATTTCCCGGCGCAGTTTTGCAATCGCCTCCGGCGGGGTTTTTGCCGGCGCAAAGATGCCGAGCCAGGAATCGACGTCGAGGCCGGGCACGCCGGCCTCCGACATCGTCGGCACCTCCGGCGCAAGCGCACTGCGCTTCGACGACAGCACGGCGATGCCCCTGGCCTGCCCCGACTGCACGTAGGGAAGCCCGGCCGCGATCGAGTCGAAGAACAGGTCGACACGCCCCGCGAGCAGATCGGTAAACGCCGGCGGCGAGCCCTTGTAAGGCACTTCCAGCAGTTTGAGGCCCGCGGCCTTCATGAACGCGGCGGCCACCAGTTGCTGGCCGGTGCCGACGCCCGCGGTCGCCACCGTAATCGAGCCCGGATTTGCCTTTGCCGCCGCGACGATGTCCTGCAGCGTCGCTTGCGGCAACTCCTTGCGGGCGACCATCACGTAGCCGAACTTGTAGACCAGCGCGACCGGGGTAAAATCCTGGCGCGGGTCGTAACCGAGCTTGGAATACAGCGCCGAATTGAACGCCATGTTGGAGAGCCCGCCGACCAGCAGCGTATAGCCGTCCGCCTCGCTTTGCGCCGCGGCTGCGGTGCCGACGACGGTGCCCGCGCCGGGCTTGTTCTCGACAAAGAAGGCTTGGCCGGTGCGTTTCGACAACGCGTCGGCTAGCGTGCGCCCGACCAGATCGTAGCTGCCGCCGGGGCCGATCGGGACGATGATTTTTACCGGGCGGTTGGGATAGGCGGTCTGCGCCTGCGCCGCGGCAGTGCCGAAAACCAGCGCCACAAACGCGGCCGTCCACGCCAACACGCGATAAATTCGAACCATCGACCTCTCCACGGCGCGACCGGCGACAGCCGGCACTTCTTCGCAGGCTGACTATGCGGTATACCGCGAAGGGCGGCAACGCGCAGATCAGGCTTCAACATTGACATGGCACGCACCAAAAAGCTCTTCACCATCGGCTATGAGCAGACGCCGCCTCGGGCGGTGCTCGACGAACTGGAAAGCGCCGGCGTAAAACTGCTGGTGGATGTGCGCGCGGTGGTCTCCTCACGCCGCCCGGGGTTTTCCAAGAACCAGCTCGCCGCCGCTCTGGACGAGCGCGGCATTTCCTACATTCACATGAAGGGGCTGGGCACGCCGACGGAAGGCCGCCTCGCCGCGCGCAGCGGCGACCTGAAGACCCTGGAGCGCATCTACGCAAAGCACCTGAAAACGCCGCAGGCAAAAGAAGCGCTCGACGAGTTGTCGTCGCTGGTCAAGAAGGCGGGGCCGGTCTGCCTGCTCTGCTACGAGCGCGATCACGCGCACTGCCACCGCAAATGGGTCGCGGAGATCATCGAAGACCGCGGCGGCGTGACAACCGAACATCTGCTGCCGTCGCAACTCTGAGTACGCGTCGTACGATCGCTCTCCTATCCTGCGCTAGACGCCCCTGCGCCCATCCACTTTAATTTCATCCTTGGCCGCGGTGGTGCGTTGGGGTTGGGCTCCCATGCGTTGGGGTGTTGCGTTGCGCGCGTGTTGGGTCGCCGCGGCCGTGCTGGCCTGCGGCAGCCGCGCGCTGGCGCAGGCCCTCGAGCCGGATCCGCCGCCATCCGATGGCCTGCGCGGGGGGACCAACGTCGAGCGCGGCCTGCTCTATGCCGGCTTCGACATCTGGCGTTTCGGCCGCGCCGCTTACGGCGGCTTCTACTGGGCTCCGGACGGCCTGAACAATGATGGATTTATCACGCGCTTGTTCGTCTCCCGCGGCGTCGAGCGCTACGACGCCGGCTCGAGACGCTTCACTACCGACATCATTCGCGCCGCGCCGCTGGCGGGCTGGCGGTTCAGCCAAGGCACGCTTGAACTGAAGATGTTTGCAGGTCCCGAGCTGGAAAGCCGCACGCCAACGCCGGACGTCCCCACCGCGGCATATCGCGGCACCCATATTGGCGCCCGCGCCGCGGCCGAATTGTGGTGGGAGCCGATGCCGGACATGATGCTGACGTCGGCATTTTCCGCATCGACCAATGCGACCAGCCACAGCGCACGCGCCGCCGCCGGCTGGCGTGTGCTCGATCGGCTCTGGGCAGGCCCGGAGATTTCAGCATCGAGCGACGACTTCAGCACGCAGGTTCGCATCGGCGGGCATCTGACGGGATTTAGGCTTGGCGCGCTCGAATGGTCCGCCGCCATTGGCTATCTCACCGACAGCTATCATCGCGGCGGCATCTACGGACGCATCGGTGTGTTGACGCGGCAGTAGCTTATCCCGTGTCCCGGGCGCGATGCAGCGCGCAGCTCTTGCGAAGCGCTGCTTCGCAGAACCGGGACCCCGGTTACAGCCTCAGCAAGCTGGGCCCCGGCTCTGCAGCGCACCACGCCGCGAAGGGCGGCGCGCTGCGCTGCGTCCGGGGCACGATACAGAGCTACCCCAATTTCCACACCGCGGCTCATCGTAGCCTTTGATCGGCACCGCGCCGGGCGACACGGCGTCGCCGCAGGTTTCGCAGAGTGCTCCGCGCCGACCATTGGCTCGCAATGACGGCGTGACGCGCGGCTTATGGCGCTCGTCGGCACCCATTCAGCTATGAAACTTCAGCCCATCGACGACCTTGTCGATCACCTTGCGCTCTGCACGCATGGCCAGCCCCACCAGATTGAGATCGGCGCGCGCCACGGCCTTGACCGCGGTGCGGTTGGCGGCGTCGTGGGTGGTCTTGAACATCTCTTCGGTATAGACGGCCGGTTTGACGCCCCTTGCCAGCGCCCGCTCCAGCGCGCGAGTCAATGCGGCGCGGTCGGCGCCATAAATCAGGATCGGCTGCCCGACCAGCGACAGATATTTCGTGCCTGAACCGTCCTCGTAGGGCTCGCCGACGCATTCCGGAAACGACGCCGAAATGCCGCCGGCGAGGAACGCCGCGACGTTGAGCTGCTGCCACGGCTCAAGGTCGGTCCGGATCACGACTGCGATCTTGGTATCGAATTGCATGGGATATTCCCTTAGTCATTCCGGGATGCGCCACTTGGCGCAGGCCCGGAATCCATACTCCCTGTGATGAAGTTTGGATGCTGAACGCGAATACCGGCGTTATGAATTCCGGGCTCGCGCGAAGACGCGCGCCCCGGAATGACGTCACCCCTTGGCGTCGCAGGCCCAGGCGCGGATCACGCATTCCTTGCCGCCGAAGTCGTAGCATTTTTTGGTCGCGGCGTTCAGCGACGTGGAGATCTGCGGCTTGACCGCGTAGCCATGGGCCCCGCACGGATTGGTCATGTCGACGGCAAACGCCGCGCAGGCCCGTTTCATGGTCACCGTGGTGCATTGGCCTTTGCACTGCTTGCGGGCGGCGGCGAGCGCGGCAGGCTCGGCCGGATAGTCGATGGCCTGGCCATAGGCGCCGCATTTGCCGACGGCGAACGCGCCGGCGGCCTGCGACGGACCGGCCAGTGCAAAAAACAAGGCAACAGCAAAAATCGCGCGGCGCGCGAACCCAAGAACCGTCAAAAGCCCCTCCCCCGAGGTGATGCGGGGAGCAAATTACCCGAGGGGCGTTTCAAACTGGTGAACGCCCTCCTTCGTCATTCCGGGGCGGAGCGAAGCGAGCGAGCCCGGAATCCATAACCCCTGCGCTCTCGTTCAGCCAGGACACCGGCACAGGGAGTATGGATTCCGGGCCCGCGCCAAGAGGCGCGTCCCGGAATGACAGAACTACGTCGGCGCCAGCCGCGCCGCTTCCAGCGCCTGGGGGGTGTCGATATCGAGGAAGGCGCCGTGGCCCTCCACGGGCACTTCGGCTACCGCCTCGCCGTGCTTGGCGATCAGGTGCCGGGCGCCGATATCGCCGTCGAGCGTCATTAATTCGTTGAAGAACCGGCGCGACCACAGCACCGGGTTGCCGCGCCGGCCGTCGCTGACGGGCAGCGCGATCAGCCCGCCTCGATCGGGCGCAAAGGCCTCGATCAACCGGTCGATCAGATGCGCATCGATCAGCGGCATGTCGCCGAGGCAGACCACGGCGGCGTCGGCCGCGTCGGGGACCGCCGATATCCCCGCCTTGACCGAACTCGCCAACCCCTCGGCAAAATCGGGATTGCGAACGAATTTCACTTTGAGACCTTGCAGCGACTTCTCGACTTCGGCGGCCTGGTGCCCGGTCACCACGATGACATCGGAAGCTTTCGAGGCCAGCGCCTGCTCGGCGACGATGCGGACCAGCGTCTTGCCGCCGAGTTCGGCCAGCAGCTTGTTGGGCCCGCCCATCCGGGTCGAGCGCCCTGCGGCAAGAATCACCGCGGCGACGTTGCGGTTGCCGTCGGCGCCGACCGGCACGCGCGGTTGCGGCCGGGTCACGATCTCCATCAGCAGGCCGCCGACGCCCATGCCCGTGAGATCCGCGCGCGTCACCTTCAGGCCCGCGAGCAGGCGCATCAGCACCCAGTCGAATCCGTTTTCCACCGGCGAGCGCGCGCAGCCCGGCGCGCCGAGCACCGGCACGCCGCCGGCCTTGCCGATCAGCAGGAGATTGCCGGGATCGACCGGCATCCCGAAATGCTCGATGGCGCCGCCGACATGCTCGATCGCCGCCGGAATGACGTCACGCCGGTCGGCGATGGCGGACGCGCCGAACACGATCACGAGCTCGGCGCCGAGCCCCAGCACTTGCTTGATCGACGCCGCCAGCGCGTCTTCATCATGCGGCACGCGGCGATCGGCGACGATGGCCGCGCCCGCTGGCGCGAGGCGCTCGGATGTGACGCGCAAGGTTTTCTCGATCACTTTTGGGGCCAGGCCCGGCAGCAAGGTGGAGACAATGCCGACGCGCTTGATGGTGTAAGGTGCGACCCGCATCGCGCTTGTGCCAGCCGCAACCACCGCCGCATCGCGCAGTTTCGCTTCGACGCCGAATGGGATCAGTTTCACGGTGGCGATCATCTCGCCTTCGACCACCGGCTTGAACGCAGCCAGCGTCGCGAAGGTGATGGCCTCATCGACGCCGTTGAGGCGGTCGACCGCCGCGCGATCCACCACCAGCACGCCGGCCCTGGCCGCGAACAGATTGGCCCGCCCGGTGAAAGCGCGCTCGACATTGACGCCGTCGCCGGCAACGGCCTGCGCGATGCTGGCAGCCGCGACGTCTTCCGACACATCGCCGTCCTCGAGCCGCACCACGACGATCTCCTTGACGCCGGCGCCGATCAGCGCCTCGACTTCCGCAGCGCCGATCGTGGTGCCCTTCTTCAGCACCAGCGATCCCTGCCGCAGGGTATGGACGGTGACGCCGCCGATGGCGTCCTTTGGGCTCGCGGGACCGAACTTCATGCCGCGCGCTCTTTGGGCAGCCGCAGCGTCGCGGTGATCTCGGCCATGATCGCGACCGCGATTTCCGACGGCGACACCGCACCGATGGCAAGGCCGATCGGCGCATGAATCCGCGCGATGTCGGCATCGGAAGCGCCTTGCGCCTTCAGCCGCTCGCCGCGCTTGGCATGGGTTTTCCGCGAGCCGAGCGCGCCGATGTAGAAGCAGTCACGTTCGAAGGCGTGCAGCAGGGCGGGATCGTCGATCTTGGGATCATGCGTCAACGCGGCGAATGCCGTGTAGTGATCGACCTTGAGCGGCGGCAGCGCCACGTCGGGCCAGTCGGCGAACAGCGGCACATCCGGAAAACGTTCCGGCGAGGCGAACGCGGTGCGCGGATCGACCACAACCACGTCATAGTCCAGCGAGCGCGCCAGCGGCACCAGCGCCTGGCTGATATGGACAGCGCCGATGATGACCAGGCGCGCGGTCGGCGCGTAGACATTGAGAAACAGCTTTTTGCCGCCGGCCTCGATCATGCCGCTCTTGCCCATGCGCAATTGCCTCGCGAGATCGGCGCCCAGCGGGTCGGCCGCAATATCCGCAGCCTTGACGATGCGCTGCTCGCCATTGGCGACGTCGGTGATCACGACCACCGGCCGCCGCGCGGTGCGCTCGGCGTTGACTTCGGAAAGCGTCGCAAGCTTCACGATTGGCCGACCTTCTCGACAAACACCCTTATGGTGCCGCCGCAGGACAGGCCGACATTCCACGCGGTCTCGTCGGCGACGCCGAACTCCAGCATCTTCGGCTGGCCGCTGGCGATCACGTCGAGCGCCTCGGTGACCACCGCGCCCTCGACGCAGCCGCCGGACACCGAACCCAGGAAGGTGCCGTCATCATTGATGACGAGGCTGGAGCCGGCGGGCCGCGGCGCCGAGCCCCAGGTCTCGACCACCGTGGCCAGCGCCACGCCGTGACCGGCCTTCTGCCAATCCTCAGCCGCTTTGAGAATATCTTCGTCGCGATTGAGCATGGGAGCCTCTTTATGCTGCGGGGCGGATCAGGCTGCGGTGGTGCGGCGTTGGCGAAGACAGCGCTTCGATCAGCCCCTCGATCGAACTCAAATTATGCACCGGGCGGAATTCGTCAACATGCGGCAGCATCATTTTGATGCCCAACGCCTTGGCCTCGAAGCCGCCGAACCGCAGCAGCGGATTGAGCCAGATCAGCCGGCGGCAGGAGCGGTGCAGCCGGTCCATCTCGAACGCCAGCCGCGCATCGGCCTCGCGCTCCAGCCCGTCCGAGATCAAGAGCACGATCGCGCCCTGCCCCAGCACGCGGCGGCCCCACAGCTTGTTGAAGCTGTGCAGCGAGGTCGCGATCCGCGTGCCGCCGGCCCAGTCCTCCACGCAAGACGAACAACTCGCCAATGCCTCGTCGGGATCGCGCGCCCGCAGCGCCCGCGTCACGTTGGTGAGCCGGGTGCCGAACAGGAACACCGAGACGCGTTTGCGCGCATCGGTAATGGCGTGGAGGAAATGCAGGAACAGTCGCGTGTATTCGCTCATCGAGCCGGAGATATCGAGCAGCGCCACAATCGGCGCCGGCTTGTCGATCAGGCCGAGCCGGCGGATGTCGACAATGTCGCCGCCGGTGCGCAAGGACCCGCGCAAGGTTCTGCGCAGATCTAGCCGTAACCCATGTGGATCGGGCTTATAGCGCCGGGTGCGCAATTCGGCCTGCGGCAATTTCATCTGCGCGATGGCGCGCGTGACCTGCGCAATCTCCGCCGCGCTCATCTGCGCAAAGTCTTTCTTCTGCAGCACTTCCTTGTCGGAGACCGCGAGCCGCAGCTCCTTCTCCTGCGCTTGCGGCGCTTCCGTCATCGATGGCTGCGACAGCGCCTCCTGGACCCGGCGCGAGGCCGGCCGCGGCTTCTTCTTGGCGTGCTCGGGCAGCGGGATCGAATCCAGCATGTGCTTCCAGTCTTCCGCAACGCGGAAGAACAGGTCAAAGGCCTGCGCGAAGATCAGCGCGTGCTCGTGACGCTTGACGAAGATCGATTCCAGCGTAGTGAAGACATCGGCGCGGTTGCCGATATCGATCACGCGCAACGCATTGAGCGCATCGATCACCGCGCCAGGCCCGACCGGAATGCCGGCGGCGCGCAGCGCGCGGGCAAAGCCGACGACGTTGTCCGCGATCAGGCCGGTGGGTGGATTGAGATGGTCGATGGGCATGGGCCCTTACACCTCACCACCGTCATCCTGAGGTGCTCGCCGCGCAGCGGCGAGCCTCGAAGGATCGGCCACAAGCACCCGTGGCGATCCTTCGAGACGCCGCGCAAGCGCGCGGCTCCTCAGGATGACGGATGAATGTGTGGCAAGAGCTAGTTGTGACAACAGCACCTTGGCCATTTAACTCTCGCTGGTGGCTTCCTTGAGAACCTTCTGCAGATTGTCGCCCTGCATCCGCGCGATGTCGTCCTGGTATTTCAAGAGCGCGCCCAGCGTGTCGCCGACCACCTGCGGGGTCAGTGAGCGGGCGTCGAGTTCGGTCAGCGCGGTGGCCCAGTCGATGGTCTCGGCGACGCCAGGGTTTTTGTAAAAATCCTGCTGGCGCAACGCCTGCACGAAGCCGACCACCTGCTGCGACAGTTTTGCGGAGATGCCGGGCACGCGCGACTTGACGATCGCAAGCTCGCGCTCGGCTGACGGGTAATCCACCCAGTGATACAGACAGCGCCGCTTCAGCGCGTCGTGGATTTCCCGGGTGCGGTTGGAGGTGACGATGACGATCGGCGGTTGAGGCGCCTTGACGGTGCCCAACTCCGGAATTGTCACCTGGAAATCGCTGAGGATTTCCAGCAAGTAAGCCTCGAACGCCTCGTCGGCGCGGTCGAGTTCGTCGATCAGCAGCACCGGCGCGCCGGCGGCGTCGTGCTCCAGCGCCTGCAAGAGCGGCCGCTTGATCAGATAGCGCTCGGCAAAGATGTCGCTGGAGAGCTGGTCACGGTCGGTATCGCCAGCCGCTTCCGCGAGGCGGATCGCGATCATCTGCGAGGCGCTGTTCCACTCGTAGACCGCGGAGGCGACATCGAGCCCTTCATAGCATTGCAGCCGGATCAGCTTGCGCCCCAGCGCCGCCGACAGCACTTTTGCGATCTCGGTCTTGCCGACGCCGGCTTCGCCTTCCAGAAACAGCGGCCGGCCCATGCGCAGCGACAGGTACACCACCGTCGCCAGCGAGCGATCGGCGAGATAGCCGCGCCGGTTAAGCATGTCGAGCGTCGCATCGACAGAAGTGGGCAGCGCCGATGCACTCATGAGAAACTCGATCTTGACGCCGCAAGAATTTGCAATGTCACGCCTTGCCGTTGGCGGCGTCGACGGCGCGGCGCGCCAGCACCGAGATCAGATGCGCGCGATATTCGGCGCTGCCGTGCAGGTCGCTGTTCAGCCCATCCGCGGGCACCGACAGGCCGTCGAGTACTTTCGAATTGAAACGCTTCTTCAGCGCTTCCTCGAAAGAGGTGACGCGGAACACGCCCTCCGCGCCCGCGCCGGTGACGGCGACGCGCACATCCGACGGACGCTTGGCGACGAACACGCCGACCAGCGCGTAGCGCGAGGCCTGGTTGCGGAATTTGATGTAGGCGGCCTTCTTCGGCAGCGGAAACATCACGCGGGTGATGATCTCGTCGCTCTCCAGCGCGGTGGTGAACAGGCCTTGAAAAAACTCTTCCGGCTTCAGGCGGCGCTTGTTGGTGACGATGGTGGCGCCGAGCGCGAGGCACGCCGCGGGATAATCGGCGGTCGGATCGTTGTTGGCGAGCGAGCCGCCGATGGTGCCTTTGTGACGCACCGCGGGATCGCCGATCAGGCCGGCGAGTTCAGCCAGCGCCGGGATCGCCTCGCCGACAACGGGTGAGCCCGCGACGTCGGCATGCCGCGCGGTGGCGCCGATCACCAGCGAGCGGCCCTTCATCTCGATGCCGCCGAGGCCTTCGATATGCGACAGGTCGACCAGATGCGGCGGGCTGGCGAGCCGCTGCTTCATGACGGG
>NZ_DASYMN010000425.1:0-5284 GCF_036009065.1 Bradyrhizobium sp.
CCACATGTCGTGCTGGACCTTGCTGTTGACCTGGAACGAGAAGTTGCCCATCAGCAACAGGCCGCGCTGCTTGACCAGCGGCATGATCGGCGCCGTCGGCACGGTCGCATAAGGAGCGAACAGCAGGTCGACCTTGTCGACATCGAGAAGTTTTGAGTAGATCGCCGGCGTTTCCGACGCGCTCGATTTGTCGTCATAGACGACGAGCTCGACCTTGCGGCCGAGCAGGCCGCCCTTGGCGTTGACGTCGTCGCGCCAGATCTCGATGCCGAGCAGCGACGCCTTGCCGCCCCCTGCGAGACCGCCGGTCTGCGGCATGCTCATGCCGATCTTGATCGGCGGCTGTTGAGCGCCGGCGCTTGGGATCAGTCCAAGCGTAGCGATAGCGCCTGCGCTTGCCACCGCCAGCAAACTGCGACGGGAAATCGATCCTGATGTGGTGGTCTTCCTGGTCATGGTCCCTCCGGTGGATTGTTTGTTCTTGGCTTGGTGTCTTCTTATCAAATTCGCCCCAATGCTGTCAGTACGACTTGTGGCGTCAGCGGGATTTCGGTGATGGTCGCGCCAAACGGCCGCAGCGCATCATTGACCGCATTCGCCACCGCCGCAGCCGCCCCCGCCGTGCCGGCTTCGCCGGCGCCCTTGGCGCCCAGTTCCGTCTCCGAAGTCGGCGATACCACGTGACCGACGTCGATATCGGGCATTTCGCCGGACATCGGGACCAGGTAATCGGCCATATTGGCGTTGGTGAGCTGGCCGCGCTCGTCGTAGATGCATTTCTCGAACAGCGCGGCGCCCAAACCTTGCACCACCCCGCCCCTGATCTGCTCGTCGACCAGTTGCGGGTTGATGATGGTGCCGCAATCCTCGACCACCCAATGTTTCAGCAGCTTGATGAAACCCGTATCGGTGTCGACCTCGAGCCAGGAGGCCTGAACGCCGTTGGTGAAGGCGAACGGGTATTCGCGGGGAACGAAATGCCGCGTCGCCATCAATTCGGGCTGGATGCCCGGCGGCAGCGTGTCGGGGCGGAAATACACGATCCGCGCCAGCTCTTTCAGCTCAATGCGCGGCGCGCCGTCGTTCGCGTTCACGACCGCGTTGTCCGCTATATCGAGTTCGGCCGGCGACGACTGCAGGATGACCGCCGCGACGTCCAGGATGTTCCGGCGCAAAATTTTAGCAGCCTGCAGGGCCGCCTCGCCGCCGATGCCGGCGCCGCGCGACGCCCAGGTGCCGCCGCCATAGGGCGTGTTGTCGGTATCGCCGAGGATGACCCGCACGCGCTCCATCGAAACGCCGAGCACGCTGCCGACGATCTGCGCGGTGAGCGATTCCGAGCCCTGCCCCTGCTCGGTAATGCTGGTCTGGCAAATGATTGAGCCTGTGGCATCCATCCGCACCGCGACGCCATCCTGCGACGAGATTTTCGCGCCGCCGACGCCGTAAAACGCCGCACTTGGATTGGTGACCTCGATGAAACTGGCGATGCCGATGCCGCGATGGATGTTTTTCCTTCGCAGCTCCGCCTGTTCGGCGCGCAGCGCGTCGTAGTCCATCATCGCCATCAGCTTGTTCAGCGAGGCGTGGTGCGACAGCAATTCGAAGCGGAGGCCGGAGGGCGCGGCGCATGGATAACCGTTGTCGGGAATAAGGTTGCGGCGGCGAATCTCGACCGGGTCCATGCCGATCTTCATCGCTGCAAGATCGACCAGCCCTTCGGTCACCGAACAGGCGATGGGATGGCCGACGGCGCGGTACTGGCACATTACGTTCTTGTTCTGAAACACGACACGCGCACGGGCGCGATAGTTCTTCGAGGTGTAAGGACCGCCGATCAGATTGACCACCTGGTTGGCCTCGATGGCGCTGGTGCGCGGATACATCGAGTAAGGACCGATCCCGGTGAGATCGTCGATCTCGAATGCGGTGATGGTGCCATCGCGCTTGACGCCGATCTTGCCCTTGCAGCGATGATCGCGGGCGTGGATGTCGGTATTAAAACTCTCGACCCGGTCGGCGACGAACTTCACTGGCCGACGCAGGAATTTCGTAAGCGCGTAGGTTGCCATCTCGTCGGCGTAGATATGGACCTTGATGCCGAACGAGCCGCCGACGTCCTTGCAGACGATCCGCACCTGCGCTTCCTCGAGGCCGAGGTGCAGCGCCGCCAGATTCTGCACCATATGCGGTGCCTGGGTGCCCTGATAGATCGTGAGCCTTGCTTCCGCTGCGTTCCAGTCGGCGACGACCGCGCGCGGCTCCAGCGTCACGCCGGTGTGGCGGCCGAAGATGAAGTCCGCCTCCACCACCTCGTCGGAATCGGCAAGCGCCGCATCGACGGCGCCGGAATCAAAATTGCGTTCGAAAGCGAGGTTGTCGCCTAGTGACGGATGAATCACCGGGGTTGCCGAATCGAGCGCGGTGCGCATGTCGGTCACCACGTCGAGTTCCTGATATTCGACCGTGACGATTTCCGCCGCGTCCTCTGCAATTGCCCGGCTTGTCGCCACGATGGCGGCGACCGCTTCGCCCTGCCAGCAGACACGATCTATCGCGATGGCGTGTTGTGGCGCGGATTTGAGGCCCTTCAAGTGTGTCAGCACGCCGACCCACGGCGTGATGACTGCCGCGAGCTCCTTGCCGGTCACGACGGCGATAACGCCCGGCATCCGCGTTGCCGCTTCGGCATCGACCTTTAGAATTTTCGCATGCGCATGCGGCGAACGCAGGAACGCGACGTGACCCATCCGTGGCAGCACCATGTCGCTGACATACAGCCCGCGGCCCTGCATCAGTCGCTCGAGGTTCGGCCGTGGCACCGTCTTGCCGATATAGGAGTTCGGCCGGTCCAGCACCGAGAGACCATCGGGATTTGCGGACGCTTCGCTCATGGCGCGCGCACCTTCCGCGCACGGGCTGTCGTCTCGATGGCGTCGATGATGGCCTGATAACCGGTGCAGCGGCAGTAATTGCCGGAGAGATGCTCGCGGATTCGCTCGCGGTCCGGTTCGGCCTCGAGCTTCAGCAGGTCTTGCGCCGCCATCAGCATTCCCGGCGTGCAAAATCCGCACTGCAGCGCGTTGCGGTCGCGAAACGCGGCCTGCAGATCGGCGATTTCGCCGGAGTCAGACACCCCCTCGATAGTTACGACAGACGCGTTCTGCGTCTGCACCGCCAGCATCAGGCAGGAGCGGACGATGTCGCCGTTGACGCGCACTGTGCAGGCGCCGCAGACCCCATGTTCGCAGCCGACATGCGTCCCCGTCAGTTGCAGGTGCTCGCGCAAAAAGTCCGCGAGATTGAGGCGCGGCGGCACGTGCGTATCGACGCGCTCGCCGTTGACGTCGAGCGAAATATGCACATGTGCCGTCAAGCCGATCCCCCGGCATCAAGATCGGGACGGCCGAGAAGTGCCGCCACGCAACGCACCAGCAGCACTTTTGCCAGATGCCGCCGCATGGCAGCCGACGCCTGCTGATCGTCGTGCGGATCGAGTTCTTCATCCAGGGCGGCGCATGCATCGGACAGTGCCGCGGGTGTCACGGCAACTCCGGTGAGCCTTTTCGCCGCTCTCGCCAGCACAGGGCGGTCGCCGACCGCAAAGAAAGCCAGCCGCAGATCGGCAAGGATATCGGCATCGACGATTGCCTGCGTGGCGAGTCCGAGAATCGCATAGTCGCCGTGCCGCCGCGCGAATTCGTGGAAGAAGTGTGCGGAATTTTTTGGGTTTGCCGGCAACTCCACGGCGACCAGCAATTCTTCCGGCGACAGCGCGGTTTCGTAGATCCCGGTGAAGAAATCCTGCGCCGCGATCCGCCGTTCGCCAGCCAGGCCGCGAACGATGATTTCCGCATTCAGCGCCAGCATGCAGGCCGGCAGTTCCGATGCCGGATCGGCATGGGCGAGACTGCCGCCGAGCGTGCCGCGGTTGCGAATCGCGGGATGCGCGACATGGGCAATGGCCTTGGCGAGCAACGGCGCGTGCGCGGCAATTTCGCCCGATCGCGCAAGGTCGACATGGCGCGTCAGCGCGCCGATCCGCACATGATCGCCGGTCGCTGCGATGCCGCGCAATTCCGCAAGTTCGCCGATGTCGACGATGAGTTCGGGAGAGATCAGCCGCAGGTTCATCGCGGGCATCAGGCTTTGGCCGCCCGAAAGCACTTTCGCCCTGTCCCCGTGCACGTGCAACAGTTCCAGTGCGTTGAAAACGCTGGTTGCGCGCGCGTAACTGAAAGCCGAGGCCTTCATTAGAGCTGACCTCCCCGGCCGTGCTTTGGCGATTTTTTCAAGATTAGACGGCGGCGACCATCAAAGGTCAAGTTTGTTTATCGAGCGATTATTTCCGTGTCGTTCGACTTTCGGACTTGTTATGATGGCATCAACGAAGCAGGTTTTCGCACAAAACCAGCCGCAGGGAGGCGCAGGCAATGAAGCTCGGATTCTTCACCATGCCGATGCACCCTGTCGACAAGGACTGGCGGCAATGCCTCAAGGAAGACCGCGAAGCCTTCCTGCTGGCCGACGAGCTCGGATTTACCGAAGCCTATGTCGGCGAGCACACCACCGACAGAGCGGAGAATATCACCTCCTGCATCGCCTTCATGGCCTGGATCGCGGCGGCAACGAAGCAAATCAAGCTGGGCACCGGCACCATCAACATGCCGAATACCCATCCGGCGGCACTCGCGGCCTCGCTGGCGATGCTGGATCACATGCTCGACGGGCGGCTGATCTTCGGGATCAGTCCCGGCGGGCTGCTGTCGGACGCCGAAGCGTTCGGCAATCTCGACGCCAACCGCAACGAGATGTTTTTGGAAGCCATCAATCAGGTGCTGGAAATCTGGGCCGGCGAGGCGCCCTACAATATCAAAGGGAAATACTGGAATATCTCGACCGAGCGGCATTTGATCGAGGATATCGGCCAGGGCTACATCGCCCGGCCGCTGCAGCGGCCGCATCCGCCGATCGTGGTGACCGCGGTGGCGCCGTTTTCGAAGGGCGTCACCGAGGCGGCCGCGCGCGGATGGGATCCGATCTCGGCGAATTTCCTGATGCCGGCCTGGGTCAAGAGCCACTGGCCGAAATATGTCGAGGGCTGCGAGCGCGGCGGCCGCGCTGCCGATGCCGGCAACTGGCGGGTGGCGAAGAGCGTGTTTGTCGCCAAGGATGCGGCGAAGGCAAAGGCCTACGCCACCGATCCGGACAGTCCCTATGTCAATTATTATCGCTCGCTGTTCACCAAGCTGAAGAAGAACGGCCGCATCGAGTTGTTCAAGAC
>NZ_DASYMN010000426.1:0-3679 GCF_036009065.1 Bradyrhizobium sp.
GCGCCGTCGCGCAGTCGATCGAATTGATGCTGAAATCCGAGAGTTTTAACGTCTACACCACCGATCTCGGGGAAGAAGGCGTCGATCTCGGCAAACTCTACGACTACGACATTATCCTGCTCGACCTCAACCTGCCCGACATGTCCGGCTATGACGTGCTGAAGCAGCTCCGGGTCTCGAAGATCAAGACCCCCATTCTGATCCTCTCCGGCCTCGCCGGCATCGAGGACAAGGTCAAGGGCCTCGGCGTCGGCGCCGACGACTACATGACCAAGCCTTTCCACAAGGACGAGTTGGTCGCGCGCATCCACGCCATCGTGCGCCGCTCCAAGGGCCATGCCCAGAGCGTGATCCAGACCGGCGACCTCGTGGTCAATCTCGACACCAAGACGGTGGAAGTCGGCGGCCAGCGCGTGCACCTGACCGGCAAGGAATACCAGATGCTGGAGCTGCTCAGCTTGCGCAAGGGCACCACGCTGACCAAGGAAATGTTCCTCAACCATCTCTATGGCGGCATGGACGAGCCGGAACTGAAGATCATCGACGTCTTCATCTGCAAGCTGCGCAAGAAGCTTGCGAACGCCTCCGACGGCCGCAACTTCATCGAAACCGTGTGGGGCCGCGGCTATGTGCTGCGCGAGCCGCACGAGGAAGAAGTGCGGATTCCCGCCTGATCGATTTTCAAGGAGAGCTTTGTCAGGCTCTCGCCTCCCGACTGGACCCCGCCGCGAATGGCGGGGTTTTTGTTTTTGGTGGGAAGGCGCGCCGCGCCCTGGACGCAGCGCCATAAGCGCGTTTACGCGCGTCTTCGGCCCGCTATGGCGTAGCACTTCGCGGAGCGGTGCGCTGCAGAGCCGTTACACAGACTTCGTCATGCGCGGGCTTGACCCGCGCATCCATCAATCTTCGCAAGAATTTTTCGAAAGGGATGGTTTGCCGGGTCAAGCCCGGCAATGACGCTTGTCCTAACGGTCCCGGCTCTGCGGAGCGGCATGAAGAATGCCGCACCGCGTCCGGGACGCGAGTCAAGCCGCCTGCAACCGATACGGCCTGATCAGGATTTCCGCCGGCACTTTCCACGCCTTGCTGATCTTGTAGATCATCTCGACGGTCAAGGCACGCTTGCGGTTCAGGATCTCGGAGGCGCGAGGGCGTGAGCCCAGCAGGTCGCCCAGTTCAGCTTGTGTGTGTCCGCATTCGTCGATCAGGAAATGCAGCATGTCGACCGGATCGTTGCGCATCTTGCTGACCGGCCACCTGGCGTCCTCGTATCGCTCCACAAGGGTTGCGAGAATCTCCAGCTTGTCGCCGTTATCGGTCCCTGGTTCAGCGTTCCAGAGGCGCTCGATCTCCTCAAGCGCGGCGCGGCGATCTTCCTCGTTTCGAATCGGTCGGATGTCCATGGTGTGTTGCCTTTCTCAGTAAATCGAAACGGTAAGGGCGTCGATCTTGTCATATTCGGCGTGGGTGCCGAGGAACTTGATGAATGCGATTTGGTGCTTGAAGTTGAAGGCGACGATCATCCGATAATTGCCGCCCGCGACTTCAAACCTCGCCCGCTCGCCATTGAGGATCACCGCGCCAGTCGCCGCCCGTACGTCGTTGGTCGAACTCCAGTTCGCCGCCTTGATCAATTTTCGCCATCGCTCCAATGATGGCCGGGTCTTGGGGTGAGCCATCACGAAAGCAATCAGGTTCGATTGCGAAATAATCCGCATGACGCATATTCCCATAACGGGAATGTGTTGTAAACAGCTAATTCCCAATTTGGGAAACCGCGCCCCGGAATGACGGGTCGGACGCCTGCGCAAAACCGCCCCATCGCCTGTTCCGTATATGGCTTGCCCGTAACGCATGGCGATGTACCTTGCGGGGGTCGCGAGACAATGGAGCTTCGCGAAGAATCAGGGGGGATACCATGCGCGACATCAAGTCGGCCGCAGTGGCGGCTGCGACGGGTTTAGGCTGCGGAATCGTGCTGGCTTTCTCGGCTTTCGCCGGCGGCGACAAGATCGCTTTCCCGGAGGACTACGCCAAGGGAACGCTCTACTCCACGCTGGACCGGCACGACAACAAGCAGTATCGCGAGCTTTGGGCGACACCGGCCGCGGTCGAGGCGGCGCGCAAGGGCGAGCCGGCCCCGAGCGGCACCGTGCTGACCCTGGTGCAGTACAAGGCGCAGCTCGATGCCGCCGGCGCGCCTGCGAAGGATGCCCAGGGCCGTTTCATGAAGGGCGACCTCGTCGCCTATACGGTGATGGAAAAACGCGCCGGCTGGGGCACGGAATATCCCGACGAGCTGCGTAACGGCGAATGGGAATATCAGGCGTTCGGGCCGGACAAGAAGGTCAACGAAAAAGCCAACCTGAAAGGCTGCTTTGAATGCCACAAGCCGCACGCCGGACAGGATTTCGTGATTTCGCTGGCCAGCCTGAAAGGTACCGCGCCCGGCGAGGCCGCCAAGCCGCAGCCGGGGCCGGGCATCGTCAGCATCGCCGATTTCAAGTTCGGCCCGGAAACCGTGGTCGTTGCGCCCAATACGCAGATCACCTGGTTCAATGCCGATAGTTCGCCGCATCAGGTCACCATCACCGGCGCCAAGGGGTTTCGCACCCCCGTTGTGCTGAAGGGCAAGACCACCCAGCTCACGCTGGCCGACGCGGGGATCTACGACTATATCTGCGGCCTGCATCCGGCGATGAAAGGCAAGATCGAGGTGAAATGATCCGCCCGAGCGGCGCGCGTCAATTGCCTTGCAAACGAGGATAGACCCATGAAACGTTCGCGTCGTGTCGTGTTGACGCTGATGGGCACCGCTGCCGTCAGCGCGGTATCGATGGGGTTCGTGCGGCGCGACTGCGGCCCGCAGCGAAGGCTGGGCGCGAATGGCCAGTTGCTCGACAACTGCCGGGTTCAATATGGCGGCTTCGGCGGCGGCGGTTCTCGCGCACATGGCGGTCATGGCGGCCACGGTGGCGGCTAGCGCTTTGCCCGCCGAAAACCACTGGCGCGTGATGAATTCAGGTTGAAGCGGCTCCTTCTCACCTCTCCCCGGAGGGGAGAGGTCGAAGCCGGAGCCAACGGGTCGGCGCGAAGCGCCGCCCGATGATAAACTCCGCGCAGGCTTCGGGTGAGGGGTCTCTCCACGCAACTCGGACTCGCGGAAAGTCCCCTCACCCGCCGCGCATCTGACGATGCGCGTCGACCTCCCCCCTGCGGGGAGAGGTGAGCTGAGCGTCGTGGCGATTCGACTTAAGACCATCATGCTCTAGCTTGTCTGCGCCTTGTTGCGCACGGCGACCTTGGCTCCTTCCGTCAGGGTGATCATCGGATTAAGGATGACCTGATCGCCCGGCTTGACGCCGTCGTGCACTTCGACCTCCGTGCCGAAGTCACGCGCGATCGTGATCTTCTGCAGATGTGCGATGCCATTCTCGACGATCGCGACATGCAGGCCGTTCTGATCGAATACGACCGCGTCGGCCGGTACGACCATCGACGGTGTCTTGCGCGGAATGAACAGCTCGACGGTGCAATAGATGCCGGGATTCAGCGCGCCGTCCGGATTGGGGACATCGATTTCGGTCAGCAGCGTTCGGCTCCCGGGCTGCAACGCGGTCGCGATACGCGTGACCGTGCCGGGAAAGGTTCGATTCGGAATCTCGGGGACCCGGACCAC
>NZ_DASYMN010000427.1:0-2092 GCF_036009065.1 Bradyrhizobium sp.
TCGGCCAGGGTCAGCTTGTCGGGGATACGGCGATCGAGACATTGACCCGACAATACGCTCAGTTCGGATTCAGCCATGTCCAGCCAACTGCCGTGTTTTGGCGTGTAGTGCCACTCGAACCGCTCAACCAGCCGCCGTGCCTCGGCGGCAGGAAAGGCTTCGTAGAGTGAAGCTGGCTTATGGGTGTTGAGATTGTCCTGCACGAGTACGATCTTCTTCGCCTTCACGAAGTGCGTGTCAGACAAATCCTTGAGGACGTGGGCGTAGTCTACGGCGGTGTGGCGATCGGTGACCTCGACATGCCGCCAGCCTTCCAGCGGGGCGAACAGCATGAACAGATTGGCGGTTCCATTGCGCTCATACTCGTAGTCGTGCCGCGCGGGATGCTCTGGCTTGGCCGGGATTGGCACACGCGTTTCCGTAATGAGCTGCTTCGACGTCTCGTCCAGGCAGACAAGGGGATAGTCTGGATCGTGCGGTCGCTGGTAAACCTCCAGCACATCCTCCATACCGGCTACGAACGCGGCGTTGGCATCCGGTGGGATGACCCATTGCTTCCGAAGATGCGGCCGGAGAAGGTTTTTTTTAGCGTCCGCCCGATCGTGTTGTCGCTGGCCCGGTCAACGATCTTCAGTTCCACCACCTGCTCTTCGAGCAGTTGCAACGTCCATCGCTTGCGACCCTTCGGCGGTTTGGAACAGGCCAAGGCAATCAGCTTCGCTTCGGCGGCACCGTCAAAGATGCGCGGTCTGGCCGAGGCTGGCGAATGCTTACGCACAAGCACGGCATCGAAGCCTTCTTCCACCAGTTGCTGGCGGGTCCTGGCAACGGTGTCGACGCTGGTATCGAGGGCGGCGGCGATGTCGCAGTCCCGCCATCCTTCGCCGCTCTCCGAAGCATCAGCCTTCAGCAGAATACGTGCCTTGGTCAGTTGCCGGGCAGGGTGTTTACCCGCACGTACTAGCATGTTGAGCCGTTCCCGCTCCTCATCGCTGAGCTTCACCACGTATCTCTTCTCGGCAATCTGTTTCGCGGTCACGAAGCATCTCCGTCATTGCGGAGTTAGCGAGTCAGAGATTTGCCGCAGAATCAATGACAAGGGGTACTAGGGCCTGTTGACAATTACGGGGGTTCTTTCGGACCTGAGGCGTGATCCCATCTCGGCTCTTGAGCGAGCGAGGGGGTTTTATGGATCGAGCCAGGTTTGTTGTTAGCAACAGCGTTTGGGAGAAGATCGAGGCTCTGTTACCGGGCAAGCAATCGGATCGTGGCGTGACCGCGAAGGACAACCGGCTGTTCCTCGAAGCCGTGCTGTGGCGTGCCCGGGCGGGATTGCCCTGGCGTGACCTGCCGCCCGAGTTCGGCCATTGGAACAGCGTGTTCACGCGGTTCCGCCGCTGGGCGCGGGCGCAGGTTTTTGACCGCATCTTCAAGGCTCTGTCCAGCGAACCGGATTTCGAATACGCGATGATCGATGGCACGATCGTCACCGTCCATCAAAAGGCCAGCGGCGCAAAAGGGGGCGCTGAGAAGAATGCCATCGGACGCTCGCGAGGCGGCCTGACGAGCAAAATCGTCGCGCTGGTCGACGCCTTGGGCAACCTCGTCCGCTTCGTCCTGCTGGCGGGGCAGCGCCACGATAGCGTGGGGGTTGCTCCGCTCATCGATGGCGTCAGCTTCGATGCCTTGCTAGGCGACAAGGCGTTCGACGCTGATTGGCTGCGGGCGGATCTCGACGATCGTGGCGCCGCCGCGGTCATTCCGCCCAGATCGAACCGCAAGGTGATCATCGACTATGACAAAGAGATGTATCGCTGGCGGCATCTGGTCGAGAACTATTTCGCCAAAATCAAGGAGTTCCGCTCCATCGCCACGCGATACGACAAGACCGCCGAAAGCTTCAGCGCCAACATCAATCTTGCCGCCGCCTTGATCGCCGCACGGTAAATGTCAACAGAGCCTAGAAGGGGCCGGGCTAGGTTCTGGGCTCACGGGGATAGGGTCGGGCTGGTGGCGAAGGTGGTATGGCGGGTGAAGTTGGTGGTGGAGCGCCAGCCTGGTGTCATAACGGAGACAGAAGTCGCGCGCATCG
>NZ_DASYMN010000428.1:0-1699 GCF_036009065.1 Bradyrhizobium sp.
GAAAAATGCATCTGGTTGCGTTCCTGCTGGCGGGGCCGACGGCGCACCACCATGGGGCGTGGCGGCATCCGGAGGCCGACCTGGGGGTGTTCACGCCGCAATGGCACGAACATATCGCCCGGGTGCTGGAACCTACGGGATTCGCACATTTGACTCGGCTCCGAGGGCTGTGGCGATCGTGAACCCTGCGGTCATGGTTGCGAACTGTGCCCATCCTGCTCTCATTGTCTTCGGGCCGGGCGGTTTGTAGTAGCAATTCCAGCCCCCAAGTCTGGCAACGATCCAAGCCAGCCATGCAAGAGAATGCAGCGGGTGGCGGTTTTTCTGACGGTCGGTTTTGCCTTCCAGTGTTGCGCCGATGGCTTCGGCCACAGGCAACAAGACAGGATCGATCACATCGCTTGCCGGTCTTGGGCTACCGTTGCGTGCGTCCACCAACTGGATGGTTCGACACGCTGCGGCCAATCCGACGACGGCCAGCTTGAACAGCCGTCCAGCCTCATGCACCTGCGTCTCTTCCAGACGCATACCGTCGCTTTTCAGCGCGCGAAATATTTCTTCGATTCGCCACCTGAGGCGATATAGCCGCACGATTTCGCACGCCGCGGCGGCGTCGCCAACCTCGATCGTGGTCAGCAGGCGCCAGTGCAGTGGTTCTTCGTTCGCAGGCGGATTGATTTCGCGGGCCTCCACCAGCGTCATCGACACCGTCTCGGGTTCGGTCTTGGCGAACCCGTTGCGGGGCCGCTTGAGCGTGACCGGGCCGGCACGCAGTGCCACAGTCGCGATCCGGCCGGGATCGCCAACCCGGCGAGGCGCCACCTTGACCAGCATCTGCGTCAATTCGGGCCAAGCTGCCGCGCTGGCGAACAACGATGCGTCTTCGACCAGAGCGCGGTCTTGTGCGGCACGAACGATGAGATCAACCCCTGGCGGACGCCGGGCGAAGCAACTGTAAATGTCGTTCTCGCGATCGCCGACGACTACAACCGACGCCGCATCCGTCAACAATTCAGCGGCCCGCTCGGCTCCTCTCAGCCAGCGGATGCTCTCCTTGTCTTCAATCGCACGCTTGCGGCGTGGCGCCGTCTCGATCGCGTCGTCACGGGTCCAGATATGCGAGTCGAGAAGACCGAGAACAGCCTCCGTCTCGCTGTCGATGGCGACCAGGGGATGAATGAAAAAGCCGGCCGAAACCCCATCGCCGGCAGGCCCCAGTCCGCGGCGATTGGCCTCTCGGCCCGCGAAATTGATCTCGGTGGTGTCTTGCGCGACGACAATTCGCCGCCCTGCGGTGGCCGTGACGGTGCGCCCCGCCAGGGTTCCCAGCATCTCCTTGCACGTCACCGATGGGGCCGATAGGAAACGGTGGATCGCCAGTTCGCCGGCGCGCGTCTCACCAAGCTTGCGGATCACCAGCGATCCGGTCGCCGTAACCCGTTCGATCAGCTCCGTGCCGACGGCCGCTCGCCGTGCATCCCCGAAATAGCCAAGCGCTCCAGTCTGTTCCACCATGATGACCCGCCCTTCAAGACGGGATCACAGAATCGATACATCAACCGATTCACAAGTGGCGATCAACAAGTAGAATGTGTGAACGCCGTAGGCCGTAAGGGGAGAGCGGCCTCAGGAAAATGCCGTCGAGACTGAGCCGGACATACTCGTCGACGATGTCTTCGACCCTGTCGAGGCTCGCCTC
>NZ_DASYMN010000429.1:0-8487 GCF_036009065.1 Bradyrhizobium sp.
CAAAACAGCGTAGTCAGCGCCCCCCCGAATCATTTAAGGCCTGCTATGTCTTAGGTTCCTAAGCCATCAACAACGAGGAGGGCCAAATATGGCGAAGAAAGCAGCGACCCCGACCACCGTCACGCTCAAGCATCTCGCAGCAGCGCTGTCGGAGGAGCACGAGCTGTCGAAGAAGCAGACCGAAGCCATCATGAACGATCTGGTTGGTCGCATCACCAAGCACCTGAAGAAGGGCGAGCGCATCCGTATTGTCGGCCTCGGCATCCTCCAGGTGCGCAAGCGCGCCGCCCGCATGGGCCGCAATCCCGCCACCGGCGAAGCAATCCACATCAAGGCCAGCAAGAAGGTCGCCTTCCGCGCCGCCAAGGAGCTGAAGGAAGCCGTCTGATCCGACGGGTTTCCTATCGAGACATTGCGTCATCCCGGGGCACCGCCTAGGTAGCACCGGGATGACGTTTGTTTTTGTACGGTGATCGACTGTGACCCCAGCTCTGAAGTTTACCCACGGTGTCACCGAGCGCTTGCTGCGCTATGTCGTCATCGACACCCAGTCGGACCCGGCTTCGCCGAGTTGCCCGTCCACCGAGAAGCAAAAGGACTTGGGGGCCCTGCTCGTCAAAGAGCTGCTGGAGATGGGCGTCGGCGATTCGCATCTCGATGAGCACGGCTATGTCTATGCGACCATCCCCGCCAATACCGGCAAGCGCGTGCCGGTGATCTGTTTCTGCTCGCATATGGACACCTCGCCGGACTGCACCGGCAAGGACGTCAAACCGCAAATCGTCAGGAATTACCGCGGTGGCGATATCGTGCTGCCGGCCGATCCCAGCCAGGTCATCCGCCTCGCCGACAATCCCGCGCTGTCGGACCAGATCGGCAACGACATCGTGACCAGCGACGGAACTACGCTGCTCGGGGCCGACAACAAGGCGGGCCTTGCCGAAATCATGGATGCGGCGCATTTCCTGCTTGGCAATCCCCAAGTCAAGCACGGTACCATCAAGCTGCTGTTCACGCCCGATGAAGAGATCGGCCGCGGCGTCGACAAGGTGGACCTGAACAAGCTTGGCGCCGATTTCGCCTATACGATCGACGGCGAAACCGCCGGAAATATCGAGGATGAAACCTTTTCCGCCGATGGCGTCACGCTCGCGATCGAAGGCGTCAGCACCCATCCCGGCTTTGCCAAAGGCAAGATGGAGCACGCCATCAAGATCGCGTCCGCCATCGTGGCGCGGCTGCCGAAAGACACCTGTTCGCCGGAAACCACCGAAGGCAAGGAGGGCTTTCTGCACCCGGTCGGCATATCGGGCGCGCTGGAGAAGGCCACGCTGGGCTTCATCGTGCGCGATTTCACCGATCAGGGCCTGAAGGAAAAAGAGGATCTGCTGGAAGCCATCGTCAAGGACGTGATGAAGGATTTTCCGCACTCGTCCTGGCGGATGGAGATAAAACAGCAGTACCGCAACATGAAGCAGGTGATCGACCGTCATCCGGAGACCGTCGACAACGCGATGGAAGCGATCCGCCGCGCCGGCCTCACCCCCAAAAGGGCCAGTATCCGCGGCGGCACCGACGGCTCGCGGCTGTCGTTCATGGGCCTGCCCTGCCCCAACATCTTCGCCGGCGAACACGCCTTCCATTCGCGCACCGAATGGGTCAGCGTGCAGGACATGGAAAAGGCGGTGCAGACCATCGTTCACCTCGCAATGATCTGGGAAGAACGGGCGTAGGCGGCGTGATGGCCACGCATACCGATCCGGGCTTGCGTGGATCTAACCAAACCGTTCTGCTGGTTGGCGCAACCGGCGCATTTGGCGGGCGCCTCGCCGAAGGTTTGATCCGTTCGGGCATCGTCGTGATCGGGGTCGCCCGCAACAAAGCGCGTCTTGACGCTCTGGCACGGCGGCTCGGTCCTTTGTTCGCAGTCGAGCCGCTCGACCGGGCCAACATCGACGCGGCCGGCCTGCAGGGATTGCGCGCGCGGTGGCCGGGCCTGTTCGCGGTGGCGGATGCCTCGGGGCCGTTTCAGACCAGCGACTACCGGCTGCCGCGAGCTGCGATCGGCGCGCGTCTGCATTATGTCGACCTTGCCGACGCGCGCGGCTTCGTGGCCGGCAGCCGCGTCCTCGATGCGGAAGCCCGTGCGGCAGATGTCGCCGTGCTGGCGGGATCAAGTTCAACCCCTGCACTGTCGCATGCCGTGCTGGATACGCTGGTCGCCGGCGCGCGCAAGGTCATCACGATCGAGGTCAGCATCGCGCCCGGCAACCGCGCGCCACGCGGCCTGAATACGGTGCATGCGGTGCTGTCCATGGTCGGCCGACCGATCCCAGTGTTTCGCGGCGGCCGCTGGACCGAGGAAGTTGGATGGGGACTGAATAAAACCATCGAACTTCCCGGCGTCGGCAACCGAAGGGTCGCGCTGTGCGAAACACCCGACCTCGACCTGCTCGTCGAACGCTACCATCCCTCTGCGGATGCGATCTTTCGCGCCGGACTGGAACTGCGCGTGCTTCACGAGGGCGTCGCCGCACTCGGTCTGCTCGTGAGACTGGGCGTCCTGAAATCGCTGGCGGCATTGGTCCGACCGCTGCGCGCTCTTGCTTACCTGTTCAAGCCGTTCGGCACGGATCGCGGCGGCATGCGCGTCGATGTCCTTCTTGAAAATGACGCAGGCCAATTGGTGCGCCGGGTGTGGACGCTGGCCGCGGACGCCGGCGACGGGCTTTGCGTGCCAACGATGCCCGCGCTCGCGGCGCTGAAAATGCTCGGCGCCGGCAGGCTGGAATGGCGGGGTGCAGGCCCCAGCGCCGGCTTCATTCCATACGACGCAATCGCCGCGGAATTCGGCCACCACAATATCAAGACGCAGATCCAAGAAATATCGGCGCCCGCCCCGCTTTTCCGGCGGCTGCTGGGTGGCGCCTATGATGCGTTGCCGCCAGCGGTCCGGCAGGCGCACGAGGTGCACGGCGTTCTCGTCCTCGAAGGCAAGGCAGATGCCGCAAGTCCCGACCACGTCCTGGGTGCTTTGATCGCATGGCTATTCCGGCTGCCGCGGTCCGGCTCGAACATGCCCGTTCGCGTCGAGATGCGCAGCGAGGACGATGGATCGGAAACCTGGACGCGAATCTATCCAGGCGTGACGATGCGTTCGAACCTGCGCAACGCCGATTCCAGGACGCAGCAGCTTGACGAGGTGCTCGGTCCGTTGTCGATCCGCCTGCAATGGACAGCGAGCGAGCGCGGCTTGCAATTGCGAACCATTAGCGCTCGCATGTTCGGGTGCCCGCTACCAAACTTTTTGCGGCCGCGCTCGCATGCCAGCGAGACCGTCGACGCGGACGGCCAATTCCATTTCGACGTGCCGATTGCGTTGCCGCTGATCGGCACCATCGTCCATTACAAAGGAAGTCTGAAGCCGGCCGAGATATCCCTGCAGCAGTGATGGATTTTGAATCGCCGGCCCTCTCGTCGTAACTGAAATCCTCTAACCGGCAGAGCGCCACCTCGCCTTCTGTTAGCGCGAGTGGCATCGACGGATTCGCCTTCAACTTGCGCTTGTCTGCACTGCGAACGACACGTTAGTTGCAATTCATTCTCATTACTGTTCGTGATTGTAATTTTTTCGAAAGTTGCATTGACTTTATCGTTCAACCGGTAAATTCTTGTGGCAATTCGAAGGCAATTTCTGAGCACAAAGAAGTAAAAGTAACGGCAAAAGTTACATGCATCACTAAGCGCCAAAATCCGAATCGTCCGATCTGACAAACCCTTTCACCGCTGAAAGGCGATGGAGCAATGCGCGGCAAACCCCTCGTTTGTCGTGGCGATTTTTCACGGGGCAACGGGAAAAGAAAAGGGGCTGACATGTATATATCACCCAAGGCATCGGCGGCGCGTCAGCGTGAAGCGCAGAACGCGCGGGACAATCGGGCGGAGATCATCAAGGCGCTCGGTCAAGGCCAGATCACACGACGCGATCTTTATAAATGGGGGATATTCACGGTTACAGGTGCGCTGGCATTGAAGAACGGCCTCAGCCCGTTTGCGACAAGCGCATTCGCCAACGTTCCGACCGGCACGCCGCGTAGCCCGCTTTTTGGCGCGCAGAAATTCTCCACCCCGATGCCGCGGCTGGCACTGCAGACCCCGATCCCGCTCACCAAAGATGTCGCAACCGGCAATGCGGTGTTTCCTGCCGCGCTCGGCGAACGGCCCGCCAAGCGCTTGTCCTATCATACCGATTTCACCGCCAACCCGACTAATCCGGCATTCAAGAATCTGATTTCCGGGCGAGGGCCGATCGAAGGCCGGCCGCCGGGAGAAATCTTCGCCCATCAGCGCTGGGACGAATTCTTCCCCAAGGTCGGCTACGTGATGTCGGTCGGACAGATTGCTCCCAACAGCCGGTTTCATCCCAATTTTCCGGCGCAACTTCCGAACAGCGTCTGGAGTTACGGCACCGGCCGGAATGTGCAGGGGCGCCTGCCGCCGCCGCTGTTCAAGGGCCGTTATGGCGAACCCATCCTGACCCGCATCTACAACAACTTGCAGGTGTTGCGCTCAGCCAACGATTCCGGCTTCGGCGTCAACGAAACCCAGGTTCACTTCCACAACGCGCATAATGGCGCGGAGAGCGATGGCGCGGCCAACGTCCATCACTTCCCCGGCACGTTCTACGACTATCGCTGGAGCACGACGCTGGCGCGGCGCGACAAGATCAACACCCTGGCGACCGACCCCAGGGCGTCCGGCCCGAACGGTAGCGGCGGTCTTGTCAACGTGCCCGGCGATTTCCGCGAACTGCAGGGGACCTTGTGGCTGCACGATCACCGCTTCTTCTTCACCGCCGAGAATGTCTACAAAGGCAATATGGCGATGGTGAACTATTACAGCGGTCCCGATCGCGGCAATGAATCGCTCTCTGACAACGTCAATCTGCGGCTGCCGAGCGGAAGCTTCCTCGATTACGGCAACATCGATTTCGACGTCAATCTGATCATCTCGGATGCAGCATTCAAGCCCAACGGCCAGCTGTTTTTCGATATCTTCACCACCGACGGCTTCCTGGGCGACGTGCCGCTGGTCAACCTCGCCTACGCGCCGTTTTTCGAGGTGCTTCCCCGCAAGTACCGTTTCCGAATCCTCAATGCCTGCATGTCGCGGTTCTGGAAGTTCGCACTCGCCGGCCCGAACGGAGCGGCGGTGCCGTTCAAGTTCATCGCCAATGACGGCAACTTCGTCGTCAACCCGATCACACTCACTTCGCTGGATCAACAGGGTATCGCCGAGCGCTACGACATCATTGTCGACTTCTCCACCTTCCCGGTCGGCTCCAAGATCAGGCTGGTGAACCAGGTAACCATGCGTGACGACGGGCGCGGGCCGGACAACGAGCTCACTCTGGCGCAGGCGTTGGCGGGCGATCCGGACGATCCGTGTATCGGAGCGGTGATGGAGTTCCGGGTCGCCAGCACGGTCCAGAGCGTGGATGCTCCGGGCTTCACTTATACCTCGGCCGCGCCGGACCCCAGCCAGGTGCCCGCCGTGCTCACGCAGCAAATCCCGATCGTCGCCCCGGTGCGGACAAGGCTGGTCGAATTCGGACGCTCCGGCACCGGCGATTCGCGCAATCCCCAGACCGGTCAATGCACCCCGGACTGCGCGGAAACCGCGACGTTCCCGTGGACCATCAAGATCAACGGCCAGGAAGCGCATTCCATGAATGCGAACAAGATTTCCTTGCTGATCCCCAAACCGGGCGAAGTCGAGCACTGGACCTACGTCAACGGCGGCGGCGGCTGGGACCACCCCATCCACCTGCACTTCGAGGAAGGCATCACCATGAACCGGGGCGGCGACGCGATTCCGGCGACCGAACTGAACGTCCGCAAGGATGTTTGGAGATTGCGCAGCAGCGGCCAGCGAAAGGTCCAGTTCCAGGTCCAGTTCGGAGAATTCGGCGGATCCTATGTCAACCACTGTCACAATACGGTGCATGAGGACTTCGCCATGCTGATGCGTATTCAGCTCCTGACCGGAGTGGCGGGATCGCCGCAGACCGCGGTCACGCCGACGCCTAACCCGACCCCCGACGGCGTGGTCTGGACCACACCGGAGATTCTGCCTGAAGGCGACCCCAGATAACCGGCGAACGGCCAATGCAGGAGAAGACAATGAGAACCCGCAGAACGATTCTGAATCTATTGGGCGCCGGCGCGGCCGGCACGCTCGCCGTCGCTTTGATCGCCTCGCCGGCGGCGGCCCAGACCGCGACCAGTCAGGGCGTGATCGCCGCGCCCGCGCCTGGGAAAAAGAAGCCGACCTCTGCGACGCCGGAGATGATTGACGAGGCGGTACAGCGGTCGCAGGCACGCACCGCCAAGGCAGCACCCACGGCAACATCCGCGGGCAAGCCGGAACAGTTTGGCAGCGAGGAGCCATTCACCTACGTGCCGGGCAAGACTTTCTGAAACGCGTTGACACCTGATTTGCAAAGTACCTCGCGAGATGGTCTCGCGAGGCGGGGGAGACGTGCATGCGATACCTGCGTTTGATGGCTGCTGCCGCGGTCGCCGCCGCTGCGATCTGGAATTCCAGCGACGGCACGGCGCAAGACCGTCCGTGGGGTGCGGACTACATCCCCAATCTGACCGTGACGACGCAGCATGGAAAGCCGGTGAAATTCTACGACGATCTGGTCAAGGACAAGATCGTCATCATGAGTTTCATCTATACGAGCTGCACCGACATTTGCCCCCTCACCACGGCGCGTATGGCGCAGCTGGAAGAAAAGCTGGGGGACATGGTCGGCCGCGAGGTGTTCATCCTTTCGATGACCGTCGATCCGGAAAGAGACACGCCCGAACGGCTCAAGGAATATGCGGAAAGGTTTCACGCGGGTCCCGGATGGTCATTCGTGACCGGAAAGCCGGAGGACATCCGCGCCATCAATTACAAGTTCGGCGAGCGCAGCAAGCTGTTGAACGAGCACCGCAATGAGATCGTGCTTGGCAACGACGCCACCGGCGAATGGCAAAAGGATTCGGTGTTCGGCGATATCGATCGCCTCGCCATGACGGTCCGTTCGCTGGATCCGAAGTGGCGGGACCAGATACGCCCGCCCGATCAAAACCCGGCGCGCAACACCGGCATGGCCATGGGCAGCCAGCCCGGCCAGGCCCTGTTCAAGAAGATGTGCGCCCCATGCCATACTATCGGCGTCGGCAACCGGGTGGGCCCTGACCTGCGCGGCGTCACCGACCGGCGCGACAAGCTCTGGCTGGAATCCTTTATCCAGAATCCGGCGACGTTGCGGGCAAAACACGATCCAGTCGCGCTCGCGCTTGCAGCGGCATTCCCCGCGGTGCGGATGCCCGCGCTGGGCGTCGCCCAGGGCGACGCCGCCGATCTGGTTTCGTACCTGACGACGGAGACGGCGCGGCTGGAGCAAGACAAAGGGCCCGCGATGCCCGAGCATCACGATCATCAGCATCGTCATTGAGGATTTGCACAGGAAGCGGCTGTTACAGCGGCTTGCCAAGCCGAAGCTCGTAAGAGCGAAGGCTGGTAGGCGGTGACGGATTCGAACCGCCGACCCTCTCGGTGTAAACGAGATGCTCTAACCAGCTGAGCTAACCGCCCTCGCCGCCTGTTTAGCGCCCCTGCAGCCGGTCGCGCAAGCTACGGCACGATTTTGATCGGCCCCGGGAACGTTCATTCGGTCGGCCGGCCGGGCAAGGCCGATAGATCGTCGATCCATGGCGCCGCCGAACGGCACCAGATTTGCCGCGCCGGTTTCAGCCGGTCGCGCTGGCGGATGCTGCCCCAGCGGATGCCCCAATCGTCGGCCGCATCGCCCTCGCCGCTGGTGAACAGCGGTGAGCCGCAATCGGGACAGAAATGCTGGACCCGGATGCGGCCATTGTCGCCGGCCTTGGCGTAAGTCTTCGGCGGCTTCCCGGTCATCCGGAGGTTCTTGCCGGAGCAGATCCCAGTGACCCGATAGGGTGAACCGGTCAGCGTCTGGCAATCCGTGCAGTGGCAGATCGAGACGCGCTGCGGATCGATCTCGGCCTGATAGCTCACACGTCCGCAGTGGCATTGTCCATCGATGTGCATTGCGTGATTTCCGCCAGTAAGAAGAAACCGCTTCTCCAAAAAGAAACGGCGCCCGAAGGCGCCGTCTTATCATGGTCCGGTTGGTTCTTTCAGTGCGCCGTCAGGCCGCCCGCCGCTTCATCCGTGGCGTCAGGCTTGACCGGCAGCTTGGTGTCCTCTTCCCAGACGATCGGCACCGGCGCCCGCACCAGGGCCTTGGAGATCACGTCGTCGAGACGTGCGACCGGAATGATGGTCATGCCGCCCTTGATCGCATCGGAAATCTCCGTGAGATCCTTGGCGTTGTCCTCCGGGATCAGCACCGTCTTGATGCCGCCGCGCGCGGCCGCCAGCAGCTTCTCCTTCAAGCCGCCGATCGGC
>NZ_DASYMN010000430.1:0-19296 GCF_036009065.1 Bradyrhizobium sp.
TATTCCATCAGGTCGGTGAAGGTGGTCGTCGAGCCCTCCGCAGCCGAGGAATGTACGGCATCCAGACGGGCAAAGAGGCGACCGACGGCCGCGTCACGATTCCAGGCTCGTAGCCGGCGGTCGAATTCGCGGATGGAAGCCATGGCGGGATCGAGCAGATCATGAACCTCATCGAGGGGCGGGAATGACGGGACGTTGGGTTTGAAGAGCTTTCGGCCCCGCTCGTCGAATTCGAAGGTTCCCGCGCTCATAACGGCATCACTCTTATTATGAGGTATTTACACATCCTATAATAAGACGTATTGCTGGTATTAGCTAGGGTTGAGAAGCGTGTTTGATAGTTTGGACGGAAACCTCGCTCCGTCATGCCCGGCCTCGTGCCGGGCATCCACGTCTTTCTTTGCAGCCGAAGACGTGCATGGCCGGGACGAGCCGGCCATGACGATCAACTAAACTAGAGCGCGGCGAGCGGTGTTGCCCTTTTTACTTTTTGCCGCCGCGCCGCACCTTCTCGGCTGCGATCAAGCGCTCAAGCCAATCGGCGAGGGAGCGGGCGTTCTTGACAAGGAATTCGCGCAGCGCGTCATGTCGCGGATCAAGGGTGCGAGCCATCCATCGTTGTTAAACGGACGCTTTGCGTACGGAAAAAATACGTATTCAGGAATCAGGAATACGAGGTCGGGACCGCCGCCAGCACCGAGAGTTTAAGCAAACGCCAACACTTCAGGGTATTCTCACGCTTGATCAATTTTCGCCTCGTATAAGGGACGACCCGGCAAGACAGGATGAACCTTTATTAAGTTGTATTTTCCGATGCGGCGCGCATGCTCGGCGACACGGGGCTCATTCATGGGAGACCAAACATGAAGACGATATCCATGATGGCGGCAGCCGCAGCGATCGCCGTTTCCGCGCTTTCTCTTAACGCGACTCCGGGAGCGGCAAAGACGGCAAAGGCCGGACCGACCACAGCTCCGGAACATTACTGCCTGTCATACGAAGCCGGATCGGAGTGCGGCTTTACAAGCTACGCGCAATGCGAGGCAATGGCTTCCGGCATCGGAGGCGAATGCAGACGAGAGGCAGGCGATCGAACACGACAGCCGGCGCACGGGTGATGAACCTGAAAGCCAACTGCTCTTCTGCGACAAGCCTATGATTTCGTTCGTCTGAGGCGCCCGACAACCGACGCGGGTCCGCTGCGCGGCACCACTGCGGTTCGAAGCTTGCGCGCGCGGCGCAGGTCTGCATTGATGCGCGTCTGCCAGCCCTCGCCGGTTTCGCGATAAGCCTCGACGACATCCTCGTCGAGGCGAAGCGTGATCGCGGTTTTCGGCTTGCCCGACAATGGCGGCCGTCCGCGCCGGATCAGTTTATCGCCATGGCACAATTCTCCATGGCGAACGAAATCGTTCAGCAATTCGGGAGCGTCGTCGGGATCACTGGTGACCGGCTTGCCGAAATATTTTGCGCCAGCGCTTTTCTTCTTTTTCATGGCAGTACCTCATCGAGATGATGTGGGGGCTTGTATCCCGCCGGGTCCATACCATCCGGTCATCGAGAAACCTGCGCTGACCCCGGCGAACTTCGCCGTAGTCAACCGGTCGTCTACAACCGTCACTGTGTCGCCGGAAAAGACCTTCTCGGCGTCAACCGCGAAATCGAGACCCCGGTGCGTCAGAGTCCAGTTGCGCTTGGCGGGATCGAAGGTCGTCATACCGGTCTATGTAACGGTATAAATACGCTTTCATCAAGAATTATGTAACTACATAATTGAGTTTTTCCACCCCCTACTTCCGTTGCGGCTCCCGCCGCCTTGCGAATCCTCCACCATTCACCCACAATCGCCGCGAGAGGGACGATATTATTAACGCTGATCTCAATTCATTGCGCTTGAGGGGGCTTCATGGTTGCCGTCCAGTCCAGGATCAGCCAGTCCGGTTTGATGTTCGCGATTGCGCTTGTTGTTTCGCTGCTGCCGGCCGGCGCGCAGGCCTATACGCCCGAACAGCAGCAGGCGTGTACGCCCGACGCCTTTCGGCTATGCGGTGACGCTATTCCGGACGTCGACCGCGTCACGGTCTGCATGATCAGGAACAGGTCCCAGCTCAGTCCCGGCTGCCGAGTGTTTTTCAGGTCGCCGGAGCCGGTGGCGGCCCCGGTGAGGATGGCGCGGAAGCCGGTCCGCATCACGCCCGCGACGGCGCGCAAGCCCGTTAGCAACAAACCAAGAAAAACAAGAAAGCCCGCCAGGCCCGCTAGCGCGACCTGACCGCCGCCGGGTATACTCCGATGCCCGAAAAGAAGTTCGTTTGCATTGCTGCTGTTTTGAACCGCCTTCGGACGCAACAGGGCACGGAACATTCATAGCTCCAGGCGGTTTTGGGTCGAAAGGGTCCACGCTGGTTGATTTTGCGGCATCCGTTTGGATGAAACGACGACACTTTTGTATCGATAGTTGCGACCGTCCATTTTCTTTGTTGGGGATTTCAATGACGCAGATTTTGAGAGGCCGTTTCGACGGATTCAAAGCCGCAGATCGGACGCAGCCAGTTTCGCTGGGGCTTTTGCCGGAGCGGTATCACGTCGACGGCAACGGGCGGCGCGTTCTGGTCGGGCTCACGCCTGCCGAAACGCGTGAATTCGAGACGCTCGATTCGCTCTCGCCGTCGGACCACACCGGCAACGGCATCGCCTGGACCTTTGGCGGAGAGCCGACGACGGGTCTCGAAAAGCGCTGGCTTCAGCTCTATGCCAAGCACGATGAGGCCTGGAAAGCCTTGAAGGGGCAGGGCGGCTAGTCGCCGATATCCGCTCCCGCTCAGAACTTGCGCAGGAAGGATCGTTGCTCGATACGCAGCATCTGAAGCGGTGAGGTGGCGATCTCGAAACGACGGTATCTGCGGTTTTCGTTTTGGCCACGCAGCAGGTAGTGCTTTCGCAAATCCATATTGATATTCACCAGGTTGAGCTCCAGATAAAGCGCGTCGCAGGGTGGGCAAAGCGAAGCGTGCCCACCAATTGCAAATTTGCATGAACTCAGCCGCGTCTGGCGCGTTGCATGTGGATGGGAGCCGCGATTCAAGCCCCGCTCGCGCGACAAGCTGTCACGTGGTAACGGTGGCGCCAATCAACATCTCCCGATTACAAGGAGATATCCAGTGAGTGCAGCCCACAAGGCAGAACTCGACCGGCATTTTGCCTGGTTTGAGGCCAAGTTGTCGCCACGGCCGGCGCGGTTCGTCCGCTGGCTGCGCAAGCCCTCGTCGGGGCTGGTGCGGATTCCGCTGGCGATCCTGCTGGTGGTCGGCGGCGTGTTCAGCTTCCTGCCGATCCTCGGACTGTGGATGCTGCCGCTCGGGCTGCTGCTGATCGCACAAGACGTGCCGTTCCTGCAGAAGCCGCTGGCCGAGATGCTCGGATGGATCGATCGCAAATGGATCGAACGGCAACGCGCCAAAGGCGTGCAATGAGTCTTTTTCGAGTCCATTCGCCGTCTAATTGAATCGTTTTTCCGATTCGCCGCACTGCATGATGTGACTCAAATGCCAACCTTGAAGTCAAATCAGGGGCTTCGCCACAATTGGCCGCAAATTTTTCTTTCGCGAATCAGCAACCTGATTCATTTTCGCCTCTTAGCGTCAATCTGGAGGCAGAGGTATGAACGTCATTGTTTTCGCATCGCGTAAAGGTGGTTCGGGCAAAAGTACCCTCGCCGCGCATCTCGCTGCGCAAGTCCATAAACCGTCGAGACCGTGTCTATTGATCGATGCGGACCCGCAGGGCTCGCTCACGCTCTGGCACAAGCTGCGCGGCACCAACGAACCGCCGATCAAGAGCGCCGTCAATTCGGTGGGCGGCATCGTCGCAGCAGCCAAGCGCGACGGCATCGAATGGGTCTTCATCGACCTGCCGCCGAACGTGTCGGGCGTCGTAGAGGACGCGATCAGGAATGCGACAATGGTGATCATTCCGGCGCGGCCCGGCGTGTTCGATGTCAACGCGGTGCAGGAAACCATTCAGACCTGCCGGTCCAACCGCAAGCCCTATGCGGTCGTTATCAATGGCGCTCCGGCGATGCGGGATGGCGTCGAAAGCCGGATCGTCACTATCGCCCGCGAGGCGCTGGCGAAGTTCAAGGCGCCGGTATGGGGCGGGCAGATCACCAACCGCGCCGATCTGTTGATGGCGCTTGGTCATGGCGAAGGCGCGCGCGAATATTATGCCGAGGGCCGCGCGGCCTCCGAGATCGGCAAGCTGTGGGGCGCGATCGAACGTTCGGTCAAGGCGATCCGCGGCCAGGCGTCCGCGTCAGGCGCGATGCACAAGCAGGCGGCCTGATAGGCCGTACGGTTGCGTCTACAAGAGCGCGCGGATTTTCCGCGCGTTTTCTGTTGTGCGCCTTCACCCCCCCCTGGAGGGGGAGGGTCGCCGCGAATGAAATTCGCGGCGGGGTGGGGTGAATGTTCATCCGCGGCGCTACCTTTGCAGCTTCACCCCGCCGCGTCGCGCATTGCGCTTCGCGCATGCTTGCCGACCCTCCCCCTTCAGGGGAGGGTAAGAGAGCGCGAATTCAATTCACCATCAGCAGATAGAAGACGATCACCGGGGATAGCGTGAGAATCACCGTCCACACCCCCAGCGCCCACAGAATATCCTCGGTGCTGAACACCGGCTCTTGGAAAAATTGATTGTCCTGACTGCTCACGACGCCCCCGCGTTTCTTGTTGGTTAGCGGAGACAATACGTGTCGAATTTTAAAAACCCGGCCGCAAACTCGCTCGCATTTGAACACAGGTGCTAGTGCGGATTAACCATGGCGGTTCACGGCAGCAGCGAAGCCGTGGGTCAGGCTACTTTCGGCTCGGCCACAGGATCGTCTTTGTCGGTCGTTGGCGTCGCCTCGTTATGCGTCAAGTTCCGGAATTGGCCGATCTCGGCTGGGCGCCCGAGCAGGTAGCCCTGCCCGATATCGCAAGATTCTGCTCTCAGGAAATCAAGCTCGGCTTTGGTTTCGACGCCTTCCGCCAGCACCGGCAGCCCGAGCCCGCGGCCAAGGCCCAGCACCGCCCGGACAATGGTCGCAGCCTGATCGTTGGTATTGACCGACTTGATGAACGAACCGTCGATCTTGATCTTGTCGAACGGGAACGCGCGCAAATTCGAGAGCGAGGAATATCCGGTGCCGAAATCGTCCATGGCGATGCGAATGCCGAGCGCCTTGATCAGCCGCAGTGTCGTCAGCGCGCGATTGAAATCGCGAACCAGCGCGGTCTCGGTGATCTCGATCTCCAACCGGCTCGGCGACAGCCCGGTTTCCAGCAGAATCTGGTGCACTTCCCTGACAAAGTCGGCGTTGTAAAGCTGTACCGCCGAGACGTTGACGGCGACGGTCAATGGCTGCGTCCATGTCGCGGCCTCGCGGCAGGCCGACTTCATCACCCAGTCGCCGATTTCCAGGATGCTGCCGGTTTCCTCGGCGATCGGGATGAACGTCGCGGGTGAAATCTCACCTCTGGTCGGATGCTTCCAGCGCAACAGCGCTTCAAATCCGGTGATGGCGTTGCTCTGAATGTCCGCCTGCGGCTGAAACACCAGCCGCAGCTCATCGCGCGCAATGGCAAGACGCAGGTCGTGTTCGAGCAGCCGCCGCTCGCGCACTTCCGCTCCCATCGCGGCTTCAAAAAACCGGTAGGTGTTACGGCCCTCGGTCTTGGCGCGGTAGAGCGCGGTGTCGGCCTGGGTAAGAAGCGTCTCACGGCTGCTGGCGTCGTCGGGGCAGATCGCGATCCCGATGCTGGCTGAGATAGCGTTGGTTTCCGGCGCGTCGCTCTTGGCGCGCAAGGCTTCCAGGATGGTTTCGGCGAGCCGGCTTGCTGCCGCGGGATTGGCAATTCCGGGCATGAGAATGGCGAATTCGTCGCCGCCGAGGCGGGCCATTATTTCGCGTTCGCGCAAGACGTCGGTGATGCGCGAGGCCACCGTCTGCAGCACGGTATCGCCGGCGGCGTGTCCGAACAGATCGTTGACCTCCTTGAAACGGTCGAGATCGAGACACAGCACGGCGAGTCTTTCGCCCTTGCTCAAGGAGGCGATTTCCTGCTCCAGGCGGCCGTGGAAATGGCTGCGGTTGGGAAGCGACGTCAACGCATCGTGATGCGCGAGATAGCGGATATGCTGCTCGGCTGCCTTGCGTGCCCGCAGGTCGCGAACCGCAATCACATGATGCGGCCTTCCTGCGAACACGATCGGCCGCAGGATCAATTCGACCGAACTCACCGATCCGTCGACACCGCGCAAACCGGTTTCAAGCGGCTGGTTCGAACCGGCCGTCAGTTTTGCGCGGGCGGCGCGGTCGGGAAAACAATTGTCGAGCCGGGTGCCGACCAGGCTTGCCGCAGGCAAACCCATCAAGGTCGCAAAACTTGTGTTGACGGAGACGATCGTTTCCCCATCGCAGACCAACAGTCCTTCGACCGACGCATTGGCGAGATCGCGCATGTGGTCGACCTCGAGCTCGGACCGCCTGCGGTCGCGGATATCGAGCACGGCGCCCGCCAGCGCTAGTCCGATGATGACGAACCCTGCGAGCGCCACGCCGAGCGCGAGCCAGCCCGCGGGCAATGCCGATTGCGAGACCGTGATCGTGGGGTCGGGGATGATTCCGACCGCGCCCATCGCCGTGAAGTGATGGCTGCAGATCGCCAGCGTCAACAGGCCGGCGCCGCCGATCTTGTATTTTTCCTGTTGGCCGTGCAGGCCGACAGGAAGCGCGAGCGCGCCGATTGCGGCGCCGACCACAATCGATGCGGCCACCAGCACGGGATCCCAAAGGATCATCCCCTCGATTTCGAAGGCCGCCATTCCGGTGTAGTGCATCGCCGCGATGCCACCGGCGACGACGGCGCCACCAAGCCATGGCCCATGACGCCAGTTCGGGACAATCGAGATCGCCAGGCCCGCGCCGGTCAAAGCAATCGCGGCGAGCAGCGACAGGGCGGTCAGGGCGATGTTGTAGCCGCTCGGAATCCCCGGGGTGAAAGCCAGCATGGCGATGAAGTGCGTAGCCCAGATGCCGAAGCCGGTGGAGACCGCGGACACCGCGAGCCAGATGCCACGCAAGTGGCTGGTCGAGCCGCGCGCATGGTGTAGCAGGTTGATTGCCGCGAACGACGCCAGCGCACAAACAATGGCGGCGAGCACCACAAGCCTGAGGTCGTGGGCGTAGGCGATGCAACTATAAATTTTCAACATGACAAGTACCGCAACGGCGGGGACGACCGCGATCGCAGGCAAGCTAGCGGTAATTATGTAATGAGAGGTGAATCCGCGGGGCGTAGAAAGGCCGCTCACTGTTGCCAGCCGGACCTACGGTTTGCGCGGACCGTCATCTGTCGGCGCGGCCGACCACGTCCATCAGTTCGGCGATCTTGCGGCGCTGGTCGGCCTTGTCGCCGGACGAGATCGCGTGCTCGACGCAATGGGCGACATGATCGCGCAGGATTTCCTCCTCGACGCGGCGCAACGCCGCCCGCGCCGCCGCGATCTGGGTGACGATATCGATGCAGTAGCGGTCACCCTCGACCATGCTGGCGAGGCCGCGGACCTGTCCCGCGATCCGGTTGAGCCGTTTCAGGATGGAAGCCTTGATCTCCTTGCGCATGCACCTACTATACCCCCACGGGGTATATGGTTCAAGGTGTCGGGCACTCCTGATGGCAATGACGGATCACGAACACATGGTGCATCAAGCCGGCCGCGGCGATCACATCCACGCGACCGATCCGGTCTGCGGCATGAGCGTCGATCCGCAGACGGCGAGGCATCGCTTCGCCTACAAGGGCCGCGACTATTTCTTTTGCTCCGGACGCTGCGCCGCGCGTTTTGAGGCCGAGCCCGAGAAATTCCTGAAGCCGCAACCGCCGGAGCCAGCGCCCGGCTCGATCTACACCTGCCCGATGCATCCGGACGTCAAACAGGCCGGTCCCGGCAGTTGCCCGATCTGCGGCATGGCGCTGGAGCCCGAGCACATCTCGCTCGATGATGCGCCCGACCCTGAACTGATCGACATGACCAGGCGGTTCTGGATCGCGCTGGCGCTGACGATTCCGGTGTTCGTGATCGACATGGGCGGCCATCTCGGATTGCATCTGCTGCCGCAAAATTGGTCGAACTGGATTTCGTTCGCGCTGGCGACGCCGGTGGTGTTGTGGGCGGGCGCGCCGTTCTTTGCGCGCGGCTGGCGCTCGCTGGGGCTTGATCCTCAAAAGTGGCTTTCCGGTTTTCGGACCAGATCAAGCCCCAACAAAAAAATCACACGCAATCTGAATATGTTCACCCTGATTGCGATGGGCACCGGCGTCGCCTGGGCTTACAGCGTGGTGGCAACGCTGGCGCCGCAGCTGTTTCCAGCTGATTTCCGCGACATGCACGGCGCGGCCCCGGTATATTTCGAGGCCGCGGCGGTGATTACGGTACTGGTGCTGCTCGGGCAGGTGCTCGAACTGCGCGCGCGGCAAAAGACCTCCGGCGCGATCCGCGCGCTGCTTGGCCTCTCGCCGAAAACCGCGCGGCGCGTCACCGCGCACGGCGACGAGGATGTCGCGCTCGATGCGATCGCGGTCGGCGATCTGCTGCGCGTGCGCCCCGGCGAGAAGATTCCGGTCGATGCAATCGTCATCGAAGGCCGCTCGTCGGTCGACGAGTCCATGGTGACGGGTGAATCGATGCCGGTGAACAAGGCCGAAGGCGATCGCGTGATCGGCGGCACCGTCAATCAAGGCGGCGCCCTCGTGATACGCGCGGAAAAGGTCGGTCGCGACACCATGCTGGCGCGCATCGTCGACATGGTGGCGCGGGCGCAGCGCTCGCGCGCGCCGATTCAGCGCCTCGCGGACCGGGTTGCCGGCTGGTTTGTGCCGCTGGTGATCGCGGTATCGGTCGCGGCGTTTGCGGCGTGGGCGACGTTCGGGCCGGAGCCCCGCTTCACCTACGGCCTGGTCGCCGCGGTGACGGTGCTGATCATCGCGTGCCCCTGCGCGCTCGGTCTGGCGACGCCGATGTCGATCATGGTCGGCATCGGGAGCGGCGCGCGTACCGGAATCCTGATCCGCGACGCAGAGGCGCTGGAGCAACTGGAAAGCGTCGACACGATGGTGCTCGACAAGACCGGCACGCTCACCGAGGGCAAGCCCAGGGTGGCTGCGCTGATTCCGGCTGGCGGTGTCGATGAGAACGAATTGCTGCGGCTTGCCGCCAGCATCGAGCGCGCAAGCGAGCATCCGCTGGCGCAGGCGATCCTCAGCGCCGCCAATGCGCGGGGTCTCGCCTTGAGCGATATCGGCGATTTTGCCTCGCGGTCCGGCAAGGGCGCGACCGGAACGGCCGATGGCAAGCATATCGCGCTCGGCAATGCGATGCTGATGCGCGAGCTCAATATCGGCACCCATGACCTCGACGCCGCCGCCGAGGACTCACGGCAAAATGGCGCCACCGCGATCCATGTCGCCATCAACGGTCGCGCCGCGGGCGTGATCGCGATTGCGGATCCGATAAAACCGTCGGCGCAAGCTGCGTTGCAAGCCTTGCGCGCGGACGGTCTTCGCATCGTCATGCTGACCGGCGACAACGTCACAACGGCCAACGCGGTTGCCAAATTGCTCGGCATCAATGAAGTTGAGGCGGGGGTGTTGCCCGAGCGCAAAAGCGACGTCGTGCAGCGCTTGCGCAATGAGGGCCGCCGCGTCGCCATGGTCGGCGACGGCGTCAACGATGCGCCGGCGCTCGCGGCAGCGGACGTCGGCATCGCCATGGGCGGCGGCACCGACGTGGCGATCGAAAGCGCGGGGATTACGCTCCTGACCGGCGATCTGACGGGACTGCTGCGGGCGCGACGATTGTCGAAGGCCACGATGCGCAACATCCGCCAGAACCTCGCCTTCGCGTTCCTCTACAACGCCGCCGGCGTGCCGGTCGCCGCCGGCGCGCTCTATCCGCTGTTCGGCATCCTGCTGTCGCCGATGGTCGGTGCCGCGGCGATGGCGCTGTCATCGGTCAGCGTGATCGCCAACGCGCTGCGGCTGGCGCGGGTGCGGCTGGATTAAAAATACGGTGCACGAAATCGTGATCGGGCGAAATCGCCTGTAGCCGGATGGAGCGCCGCGCAATCCTGGGTTGTCCGGCATGGAGTCCCCCGGATTTCGCTTCACTCATCCGGGTTACGCCAAAAAAAAGCCGGGCTCGTTAGAGCCCGGCTTAAGGTATTGGCCATGTGAGGCCGACACAATCACCTTCCAAGAGGGATAACTGAGCTTCCGCGCCACTGGAGGAGGGGGACAATGCGCAACGCGAACTCTCAGCGTGCAGGCAGTATGATCCCCGTTTTCGTCCCGCATCAACTGCCCCGCCCGCATATCAGTCATGCGGAGACGGAGGGAGAAACCTCCAGCCCGCCTTCGCTGCTGCGCAGCTTCGGCGCGGCACCCGCGTCTCCATCGTTTCGTCGCGGCTCGCGCGCCGAAGCGTTAGCGAAGGCGGGTGCGGAGATCGTGGGTTCGTGCAGACGTGCCTCACGACGGCCAGCGCTGCGCCTTGCTCACCACGAAATCCCGGAACACTTGCACGCGCGCCACCGTCTTCAATTCTTCGGGATAAACGAAATAGGTATCCAGTTGAATCGAATCCGATTCGCCGAAAAGCTGCACTAACCGGTTGTTTTCCTCAACCAGATAGTCCGGCAATGCTGCGATTCCGAGCCCTTGCTGGCATGCGCGCACCAGGCCGAGGATATTGTTGACCCTGAAATAGGGCTCGCGAGGCCCCGAGCCATTGCGGCCGGCATCGATCAGCCAGCTGCGGTTCTGCAAATGCGGTTGAACCTGGGGATCGCTCAGCATGATGATGCGATGGTCGTCGAGGTCGTCGAGGGTGCGCGGCGTGCCGAAGCGCTTGATATATTCCGGCGAGCAATAGGCATGGATGCCGATCTGGAACAACTTGCGCTGGATCAGGTCGGGCTGGGTCGGCTTGCGGGTGCGGATCGCGACGTCGGCCTCGCGCATCGACAGATCGAGTTCTTCGTCGGTGACGATCAGCGAGATACGAATGTCCGGATAAAGCCCGGTGAATTCGTGCAGCCGCGGAATCAGCCAATTGATGCCGAGCGCCGGCGGCGTCTGGATCTTGAGGTCGCCGCTCGGCCGCTCGCGGCTGTCGGTCAGTTTGGCGCGCGCCGCCTGCAGCTGCATGAACACGTCATGCGCGGTGCGAAACAACAGGTCGCCCTGCTCGGTGAGGATCAGGCCGCGGGCGTGGCGGTGGAACAGCGACACCGAAAGTTCCTGCTCCAGCGCGCTGACCTGCCGCGACACGGCCGATTGCGACAGGCCGAGCTGCTCGCCGGCATGGGTAAAACTTCCGGCTTCCGCGGCCGCGTGAAATACCTTCAGCTTGTCCCAATCCATATCGGTGAATCCGTCGCGGGTTCGAGCCATGACTACTCCGCCGCCGCGCGGTCGCTCGCGCGCAGCGCGAGAAAGCGTTCGGCCTCGAGGGCGGCCATGCAGCCAAGGCCTGCGGCCGTGACTGCTTGCCGATAGGTTTCGTCGGCGACATCGCCGGCGGCGAACACGCCGGGCACCGAGGTCGCCGTGGAATTCGGCGCCACCTCGACATAGCCTGACGGTTTCAGCTTGACCTGGCCGACGACCAGTTCGGTCGCCGGCGCGTGGCCGATCGCGATGAAGACGCCGTCGGCGGGAACTTCGGTCAGCTTGCCGGTTTTGACGTTCTTGAGACGGACATGGGTGACCTTGCCCGGATTTTCGCTGCCGCAGATCTCGTCGATCGCCGAGTCCCAGACCACCTTGATCTTGGGATTCTTGAACAAGCGATCCTGAAGAATACGCTCGGCGCGGAAGTGATCGCGGCGATGCACGATGGTCACCTGCGAGGCGAAGTTGGTGAGGAACAGCGCCTCCTCGACCGCGGTGTTGCCGCCGCCGACCACCATGACCTGCTTGCCGCGATAGAAGAATCCGTCGCAGGTGGCGCAGGCCGACACGCCAAAGCCCTTGAATTTTTCTTCCGAGGGCGTCCCGAGCCAGCGCGCCTGCGCGCCGGTGGCCAGGATCACGGTTTCGGCGAGATAGACATCGCCGCTGTCGCAGGTCAGGCGGAACGGCCGCTGCGATAGGTCGAGCCTGGTGACCAGATCGGTGACGAGCTTGGTGCCGACATGCGCCGCCTGCTTTTCCATCTGCTCCATCAGCCAGGGGCCCTGGATCACATCGGCAAAGCCCGGATAGTTTTCGACGTCGGTGGTGATGGTCAGCTGGCCGCCGGGCTGGATGCCCTGGATCAAGACCGGCTCCAGCATCGCCCGCGCAGCATAGATCGCAGCAGTATAGCCGGCCGGGCCGGAACCGATGATAACAACTTTGGCGTGAATGGGGGCAGCCATTGGGTCGAATCCCTACCTGAAGGGCGTTTGGTCAGCGCTGTGGCGGAGTGTCGCCTGTAAAGGCATCGTTACGGCGTCAAAAGTGCCATATCCAATCTAGGGCATATGTCGAGCTATGCAAGATTTGCAATCCGTGGCGGCAAATTTTCCACGAAAGTTCAATAATTTCGCACTGCACACGTAATAAAATTGCGCACGGCGCAGGACGGCGATATGAGTGTTGCGGACAGTCCCCACCGAAATTGCCGCTTAGGATCTGGAATCGCGTGTCAAAGAGCCTTGACGAGATCGACCTCAAAATTCTGAACGAAATCCAGGCCGATGGCCGAATCACCAATGTCGAACTGGCCAAACGGGTCGGCATTTCCCCGCCACCCTGTCTGCGCCGGGTCCGGACGCTGGAGCAGGCCGGCTACATCCAGGGTTATCGCGGTCTGCTGGACCCGCGGCTGCTCGGCTTTGACGTCACGGTGTTCGCCTCGGTGCACTTGTCGAGCCAGGCCGACGCCGATCTGCGCGCCTTCGAGGATTTCGTGCGCGCCGAACCGCTGGTGCGCGAGTGCTGGATGCTGTCCGGCGAAGTCGATTTCATCTTGAAATGCGTGGCGCCGGACATGACGACATTCCAGGAATTCGTCACGCACCTGACCGCGGCGCCGCATGTCCGCAACGTCCGCACCTCGCTGGTGCTGCACAACTCGAAGAACGACGCCGCGGTGCCGCTGGAATTGAAGGCGGCGGGCTAGCCTCGTGTCCCGGGCGCGATGCAGCGCGTAGCTCTTGCGAAGCGCTGCTTCGCAGAACCGGGACCCCGGTTGCGATCGTAGTAAGCTGGGCCCCGGCTCTGCAGCGCACCGCTCCGCAAGAGCTACGCGCTGCACTGCGTCCGGGGCACGATAGCGATCACCGCTTCCGCATCGTCGCGTCGAGGCTCCACAGCCCGCCGCCCGCGCAGGCCAGATACAGGCAGGCGAAGCAGAACAGGATCGCCGCGTTGCCGCCGTTCAAGAGCGGGATGAACACCGGCGAGCCGGTCTTGAACATGTGCCCCATGAAGTAGGCGAACGCCATTTCGCCGGACAGGATGAACGCAACCGGGCGGGTGAAAAGCCCGAGGATCAGCAGCGCCCCGAGCACGAGCTCCAGCCATCCCGCAGCCACGATCAGCGGCGGGATGTTGGCGAAATACGGCAGCACCGGAAATTTGAGAATCTTCGCCACGCCGTACTGAAACAGCAGCAGCCCCACCATGATGCGGAAGATGCTGAGAACCATCGGCTCCCAGCGTACAAGCATTCGATTGAATTGATCCATGGTCGCCCCCTCAAGCCTTCTTCATCGAAGCATCGACGCTCCACGGACCCGCACCTGCCGTCGACAGATAAAGGCAGGTGAAGCAGTACAGCGCCGCCAGCGTGCCGCCGTTGATCAGCGGATGAAAACCCTTCGGGAAGTGGCCGATAAAGTAAGCGAAAGCCATCTCGCCGGAGAGGATGAACGCCACGGGCTGCGTCCACAGGCCGAGGATCAGCAGCGCGCCGCCGATCAGTTCGATGACGCCGGCGGCGCCGCTCAGTGACATCAGCTGCACGTTGGCGTACATCGGCAATGCCGGAAAGCCGAGCAGCTTTCCCATTCCGTGCTGGATGATGAGCAGTCCGGTAATGATGCGCAGCACGCTCAGGGCGCGCGGCGTCCATGCCGCGAGTGTTTCATTCATGGTAGTTCCCCCAATTGAAGTAGCGCATAAGTCGTATCGCGTTGCGGCTTTCAGGGAAAGCAGTTCGCCGCCAGCAATTGCACGCGCTTTCGCAAAGCAGCATGGAATAACGGTAGCGGCAAAGTGTTTGCCGCGACATTCTGTCATCGCGATCGCGACTATTTTTTCTGAGGCTCGCTGTGCGGAATGGCCGGGCTGAGACAGCGGACGGCCTGAGGCTGACAGGCAAAACCGATGTTGGAACAGACCGGTGGCTCGCCGTCGCCGCCACGCGAGCAGTTCACGCACTCGTCCGTCCACCGGCTGCAATTCGGCGGGCCTTTCTGCACCGAGACGTCCTGCGGGGCCGTCCGCGGCGGAATTTCGAGGTCGGCCGCGAACGACGCGCCGGCGGCGATCAAGGCCGCCGCGAGCAAGGCGATCAAAAGAGAGCGTCGCATGTGTTTTCCCGTTCCGATGCCGCTGCATCAAAGCGTTGTTTCATCGTCGCGGCAACGGGAACGCGTGCCTAACCCGCTCCCCCAATGCCGCGCGCGATAAATTCGGCCGCACGCTCCCGCGACACGCCTTGTTCGCCGAGCAGGCGCGCCGCCGGACTTCGCGTTTCGGGGAATAACGCCAGCAGGGTGTTTGCACCGGTCACCGCAGGCCGGCCCAACTCTTGCGCATGCGAAGCGGCGCGCTGGGCCACGCGCTCGAATGCGGCAGTCGGTCCGGCGTCTGCGCCCTTCTCGAACACAAAATCCTTCAACTCGTTATCGAGGTAGCTGATCAGGCCGGCTTTCAGCGCGCCGAGATCGGCCTGGCACTCCCGCATCGCGGCGGAAGCATCCGCGTCGTCCACCAGAGCAAGCAGCAGATGCTCCAGCGTTGCGAACCGATGGTTTCGCTGCCTCGCGTAGTCGAAGGCGCGACGCCACGTCGCTTCAAGGGTGGGCGAAAGCGGCGCCAAGACGTCCATCAGGGCGTCGACCCGTTTCAGTCTCGTCACGGGATCGAGCGTCGCCAGCAGGCTGTGCTTGTCGCTGAGCGGCAGCACCATATAAACAGAGATGACATCGGCAACCCGGCCGGGATCGCGGGTTTGATCGAGCGGCGGCCTGATCTGCGGCAGTCGAATGTCGCGGGCGGCCGCCCAGCTTTCGAAGCGCTTGACAGCATGCCGGATCAGTTCGGGCGCCTCGGGGATCGGTCCCTCACTGACGTCGGCAACGTCGGCCTGGAATGCCCCGGTTTCGCCGACGAAGCGGCGGATCACGACGCGCCGGCGTGGCTGCGCCAGAACCTTCAGCCTGCCGTCATCCAGCCGTTCAACGTCGAGCAACTGGGCGAGCACGCCGATCTCGTAGACATCCTCAAATCGCGGCTCTTCGACGGCGCCGTTCCTCTGCACAGCGAGCACGACTTCGCGCTGGCGCTCGAACGCTTCCTTCAGCGCCAGCACGGTCTTCTCGCGTCCGACGAAAAGCGGGTAGGTCGCCGTCGGGAAGGGAACGAGGTCTCTGAGCGGAAACGCCGGGTAACTTGCAACTGCGGTCGAACGGCCGGCGACCGGAGCGTCCCTTCGGTCGACCTGCAGCAACGCCGACAAGGTATTCCAGTCGGCAACGCCCAGCATTTTCGAAACCAGCTCCAGGCTCTCGCTGTGGCTGATGTTGATGGTTTTGCCGGTCAGGGATTCGCGCAGGGTCTGCGCCATAGCCTTTGCATCGCGAAAATCGCGCATCGCATTCGTCCTCTGCATGAGCGAACCAGGCGTGTCAGGTGGTTGCGTTGCTGACCCGGTCGCTCGGGCAAAGGGGGGCCGGTAAGCCTCGATACGTTCACCGTTCCGATGAGGGCGCAACCGGCAGGTCGTATCTACCGACGGCAAAACTGGCGCAAAGACGGTTTGCTGTCAATAAACTATCGCGCCGCCGGCGATACGTCGTTAAGCAGGATCAACCACGAAGGCAGAGTGCCCGCCATGGAAGAAGTGATTGTATCCGAGCGGCTTCCCACGGTCGCCGAATATATCGGGCTTCGGACGACAATGGGCTGGGGCAGGATCGACCAGGCGACGTCCGACCGGACGCTGCAAGCGGCGGCCTTCACCGTTTGCCTGCACCGGCGGGATCGGTTGGCGGGCATTGCGCGGGTGATGGGCGATGGTGCTTTGTATTTCTTTCTGGCTGATCTGATTATCGCTCCGGAGTTTCACGGCAGCGGATACGGCGAGCGGCTGATGCAGGCGGTGACATCGTATTTCGATCGGAGCGCATTGCCCGGCGCAACCATTACGCTGGTTGCACTAAACGGCCAGGAAGCGTTCTATGAGAAATTCGGATTCATGCGGTGCCCAAGCGGGCCGTTTGGCACGGCGATGCACTACGCTGCGGCGCCGCCTCCCGGCTAGCGCCGGCGGCACGGTCGTCTTGCAGCGCGCCAGGTGCAGCGCTACGCTGTTTCCTTCGAAGCTATGAACGGGCCGGGGAGATCATGATGGGCCTGGCATTACCGGCTGAAAGCCCTTCGCTCTGGGATACGATCCAGCGCGAGGCGGTCGCGGTTGCTGCCGCTGAACCGGTGTTGGCCCCGTGGATGCACGAGGCGATCGTCAATCACAACGATCTTGCCGGCGCGCTGGCGCAATTGATCGCCGTGGCGGTCGGCGGCAGCAGCGCGGAGAAGGCCCTGACCCGGCGGCTGGCCGAGCGGGCCTATCGCGACGATCCCTCTTTGATCGAGACCGCGACCCTCGATCTGCGGGCGCCGCTCGACCGCGATCCGGCATGTCCCGGCGCCCTCCACGTGCTGCTGCATTTCAAGGGCTACATCGCGCTGCAGGCTTACCGCATCTCGCATCGGCTCTGGGAAAGCGGCCGAACCGAATTCGCTCGCGAGCTGCATGGCCGCATTACCCAGGCGCTGCATGTCTGCATCCATCCTTCCGCGACCATCGGCAGTGCCGTCTTTATCGACCATGGCACCGGCGTCACCATCGGTGAAGGCGTCGTCATCGGCGACGACACATCGATACTGCAGGACGTCACGGTCAGCCGCTCGCCGGGAGGCCAAGCCGGCGCGCCGCGGATCGGCCGCGGCGTGCTGCTGTCGGCAGGCGCAATGGTGCTGGGCAACGTCCACATCGGCGACTTCGCCAAGATTGGCGCCGGCTCGCTGGTCCTTGCGTCGGTGCCGCCCGGCACCACCGCAGTCGGCGTGCCGGCGCGGCTGGTCAGCCGCACACCGGACCCACGGCCCGCGCTGAACATGGATCAGTCTCTGCCCTGATCCTGCGGGTGATGCCGGTACGCTGCGCACCCGGTCACTTTTCCTTTGGCGCGAGCGAGACGGCCAGGCTAATGACCTTGCGCCGAAACTCCGCGCTGGCGATCCTGCGGAAAGCGCGCATCAACTCAAGCCCGTCCTCGATAGGCATTACCTCGTTGTCCGGCCGATCCTGCTTGCTACCCATCACCATCTCCCTGTGAGGTTGAGAGATGGATGATAACTCAATCTAGCGCTGTCTTTCTACCGTAATACTGGCAATCTGCCAGCATTCCATCAATCAGACCGTTTCGTTAGAAACGGCTGATGAAAAAGCCGAAACAGGAAACGCGCGAGGCCGCGATGCACGTGCGCGTGAGACCCTCCGTAAAAGCGGCGGCCGACCGGCTCGCCCAGGAAGACGGCCGCTCGCTCGCCAACTGGCTCGAGCACCTGATCGAAACCGAGGCCGCGCGGCGCGACGGGAAGAAGTGAAACAAGGCGTCCGACGCCGTTTGCGGGCGCAGCGCTCAGATCACCTCGCCCCACTTGCGGAGCGAGGGAGAAGCTACCGCCACTCCACTTTGGTGATCTCATACGCCTTGGCCCCGCCGGGCGCCACCACCTCGACCGAGGTGCCCTTCTTCTTGCCGATCAGCGCCCGCGCCAAGGGCGAGGTGATGGAGATGCGGCCCTTCTTGGCGTCGGCTTCCGGCTCGCCGACGATCTGCCAGACCGCCTTCTTGTCGGTGTCCTCGTCGACCAGCGTTACGGTGGCGCCGAACTTGATGGTGTCGCCGGAGAGTTTTGAGATGTCGATGATGTCGGCGCGCGCCAGCTTGTCCTCGAGCTCGGCGATACGGCCCTCATTGTGAGACTGCTCTTCCTTGGCGGCGTGGTATTCGGCGTTTTCCGACAGGTCGCCATGCGAGCGCGCCTCGGCGATATGCTCGATGATGCGCGGACGGTCTTCCGACTGCCGCCTTTTCAACTCGACCTCAAGGGCGGCATAGCCGCCGGCGGTCATCGGAACCTTTTCCATCATCTCACTTCGTCCTTCAACCTCATGCGGGACCAATCCTTGAGGCCGCACAAAACGCCGAAACAGAACATCCCCATGACTGGCGAGTTCCAGTCATGCCGGCATTATTGCCGATCCATTGCCGGGCGTGCAGCAAAAGATCAGGTTTCGGAAAAATAACTCTGCAGCGTGCGGACCTCGAGGTCCCCGCCCAGATAGGCCCGGATGCCCTGCGCGGCCGCCACGGCACCGGAAAGAGTGGTGTAATATGGCACTTTATGCAAGAGGGCAGCGCGCCGCAGCGAGCGGCTGTCAGCCAGGGCCGCCGCCCCGTCGGTGGTATTGAAGACCAGCTGGATGTCGCCGTTGGTGATGGCATCCACGATGTGCGGCCGGCCTTCCAGCACCTTGTTGACCTTTTCGGTGGGTACGCCGTTGTCGGCCAAAAAGCGCGCGGTGCCCGACGTCGCCATCACCTTGAAACCCAGCGAGAACAACTGCCGCACCGCATCGAGGATGCGGGCCTTGTCGCCCTCGCGGACCGAAACGAATACGGTGCCCTTGCGCGGCACCCTTGTGCCGCCGCCGAGCTGGCTCTTGGCGAAGGCGACTTCGAAGGAACGGTCGATGCCCATGACTTCGCCGGTGGAGCGCATTTCCGGACCCAGCACGGTATCGACGCCGGGGAAGCGCGCGAACGGAAACACCGATTCCTTGACGCCGACATGGTCGAGATTGCGCTTTTTCAGATTGAAGTCTGCAAGCTTCTCGCCGGCCATGATTCGGGCCGCGATCTTCGCCACCGGCATGCCCATCACCTTGGCGACGAACGGCACCGTGCGCGAC
>NZ_DASYMN010000431.1:0-1959 GCF_036009065.1 Bradyrhizobium sp.
GGAGCGGCGGGAGGCGCCAGGATGCTTGCGAGGCACCCTTCAGACGGAGCAGCGGCCCCGCCTTGCGCAGCTGATAACGCCAGCCGCGCGCGCCCAGTGACGTAGGGCGCGGCGCCTCCCGGCGCTCCACCTTGGCCACCAATCCATCGGCCGATCCGGGGCGCCCCGGCTCAGCCAGCTCTCGCTCTGCCCACTGAAGGATCGCTTCTAGAAGCGGCCCCTCATCGGACAGGACGCGAGCAGGATAAGCGGGGTTTTGGGGACGTGGATAGGGAATGCAAAAATTTAATGTTGATGAACGAAAAAAATCTCCCCCGTCATCCTGAGGTGCTCGCCGCGCAGCGGCGAGCCTCGAAGGATCGGCCGCAGGCGAGATGCCAAAACCGCACCTGCTTCCATCCTTCGAGACGCGCGCAAGGGCGCGCTCCTCTGGATGACGGTGGAGTTGTGGCGACGCCAGTCCGGGGATGACGCTAAGGGTGTGACACGATCTCGGATGATGCTACGACAGAGATCATCTTCGCACCTCATTCCCGCTTCAGCACCGGTCCCCTCGTCATGCAGAAAATTTCGGCGATGCGATTTTGTTTGGCTGCGACTTTGCTGTTACTCTCATTCGCCCCACAGCCAGCCCTCGCACAACGCGGCGCTTCCTGTCATGGCGGCAGGAGTTTCGATCAATTTCTGGCCGGCCTAAAACAGCAGGCCGTCGCGGCCGGCGTCTCACAGCGCGCGCTGGCTGAAGCCGCGCCGTATCTGGTCTACGACCAGGGCATCGTCAACCGCGACCGCGGCCAGCGCGTGTTCGGGCAGGTGTTCACGGTGTTTGCGGGACGCATGGCGGCGATCTCCCGCATGCAGCAGGGCCAGGCCCGCATCAAGGCCAACGCGGCTGCCTTTGCGCGCGCCGAGAAGCAATATGGCGTGCCGCCGGAAGTGATCGCGGCATTCTGGGGGCTGGAAAGCGATTTTGGCGCCAACATGGGCAATTTGCCGACACTGCGCTCGCTGGTGTCGCTCGCCTATGACTGCCGCCGCTCGAAAATGTTTCAGGACGAGACCATCGCCGCGCTGAAAATCATCGACCGCGGCGATCTCAGCCCACCCGAAATGGTCGGCTCATGGGCCGGCGAACTCGGCCAGACGCAATTCTTGCCGACGCATTATTTCAACTATGCCGTCGATTACGACGGCGACGGCCATCGCAATTTGCTGCGCAGTTCGGCCGACGTGATCGGCTCGACCGCGAATTATATCGCGACCGGCCTGAAGTGGCGGCGCGGCGAGCCGTGGCTGCAGGAAGTGCGCGCGCCGCAGAACCTGGCTTCAGGTTTTTCTTGGGACCAGGCCGACCTGACCATCCAGCATCCGCGCTCCAAATGGGCGGCGTGGGGCGTCACCTACCCGGACGGCCGCGCGTTGCCGAACGACAATCTGCCGGCGTCGCTGCTGCTGCCGATGGGCCGCACGGGGCCGGCGTTTCTCGCCTATCCGAATTTCGCGGCCTATACCGAATGGAATAATTCGCTGATCTATTCGACCACCGCGGGCTATCTCGCCACCCGCATCGCGGGTGCGCCGCCGATGCGGCAGCCGCAAGGGCCGGTCGCGCAACTGCCGTTCAATGAGCTGCGCGAGATGCAGCAGCTGCTGGTGCGCGCGGGATTCAACGTCGGCAAGATCGACGGCATCATGGGCCAGCTAAGCCGCACGGCGGTAAAGGCGATGCAGATCAAATACGGCCTGCCCGCCGATTCCTGGCCGACCGCCGAATTGCTGGCGCGGATGCGCGTGCCTCGGTAGTGCGTAATGAATTTAGATTGAGCGGCTCGCATTCACCTCTCCCCGCAGGGGAGAGGTCGAAGCCGTAGCGCAGCGCAGGCTTCGGGTGAGGGGTGTCTCTACGTGCTCGGATTCGTGGGTAGGCCCCTCACCCGGATCGCATCTGACGATGCGATC
>NZ_DASYMN010000432.1:0-1593 GCF_036009065.1 Bradyrhizobium sp.
GTCAACGACTAGGGCGGCTGCCTTGCCGGATCGGGCAATGATGGCCCGGAACACGTCCGTCAGCGTTGGGCCGTCTGGCGTCCCAACGCGGTCGAGATCGAAGGACAGCCAGTTGCTGATACCGAGCTTGGCCAGCCCGCCCCTCCGGACGGCGCGCACCGGGGCGCTGTCGAGACCTCGGAGCGTCGCGCGAAGGACGTCGGCGATCAGGGCGGCAGGATCGCGTTGGCGATCTGCCCAGAGGTCCACGTAGGTCGTCACGACGTCCCGCGCGCGCAGCACCGTGAGCAGGTCGGTCTTGACGAAAGCCGTCTTACCGGTTCCTCGGGGTGCCGCGAGGAACAGGCCTGACGACCTGTCGAACGGCCCGAGGCCGAGCAGGGCGTCCGCATACCCCTCGGCCAGCTTGGGACGGTGGAATAGAAAAGGTTGGCCTACGGCAGCCTCCGACGCCGTTTATCCCGCTTTACCCAATCGTCGATAATTTATCTAGACGACGATAAAAGGCAATAAGAGTGTGTACGCGAATAAATCCCTTACTGCGCCTCGGTTTGAGCGACGAGCCGGCGTGAGAGAATGGATGTCATTGCGATCCAGATGTGCGCGGCAAAGAGGTCAGGCGCGCGGTCGTACACGATGTTGAGCCGCCGATAGCGGCTCAACCAGGCGAACAGCCGCTCCACCACCCAGCGGATCCCGCGCGGCAGAAAGCGTCCGTCTCGCGTGCCGCCGGGCGAGACCACGACATGGATGTCGTGCTCGAGTGCCGCCTCGGCGAAGGGTGCGCCCTTGTAGCCGCTGTCGCCGAGCAGATCGCCTTGGAAGCCGAGCGCGGCCAAGCGCGGCAGCGCCGGCAGGATGCCCGCGCGGTCGTCCGTGTTGGCCGGATGCAGCTCGAGATCGAGCAGCGAGCCGTGCTTGTCGCACACGACGCAGAGCTTGATGCCTTTCACCAGCTTGCCGCCATCGATGCCGCGCGCCCAGGCGGTCGGAGCCGAGCGGAGCGAGCGGCTGTCGGCCACTACCGCCGAGGGCAGCACCTCGTCGCCGCAGGCCAGCCGCCAATCAAGAGCGAGGCGCTGGCCCAGCCGGCGCCACAGCCCTCGGCGAGACCAGCGGGCGAAGCTGGTGTGCAGCGTGGTGAAGGGAATACCCGAGAGCAGCCCAGCGATGCGCCACTGCATACCCCCGAAGGTCAGCATCCAGATCAGCCCGATGACGCGCCTTCGCAAGCTGAGGTCCGGCTTGCAGCCGCGGCGATGCACGCCGACCCGCTCGCGGTCCATGGCCTCCAGCTCGGCCTCGACGGCGAAGATGAACACCTCAATGTCGGCCAGGACGTTCCAGCCGTCGCTGCGGCTGGGGCGAGGAACGGGTCGGGCGGAAGGCAATGGCAGATTGACGGGGCTCAAGATGCTGGCGTGAGACATCGGCCCGATATAGTGCGCCGCCGCCGTCCCATGCCTTTATGTGCTGTGACCGACACGAATAGTCGGATTATTTCGCGTACACACTCTAAGCGAGGCCGGCTGGCTCTTGCCGGGAGCTGACATGCTGGCCGGCCGCTCTTGAATAGACCAGCCGATGACGAAG
>NZ_DASYMN010000433.1:0-7029 GCF_036009065.1 Bradyrhizobium sp.
GCCGGCGGTGACCGTGCCGCCGAGGCCGAACGGATTGCCGACCGCGAGCACCCAGTCGCCGATGCGCGGCTTGCTGTCCGACAATTTGGCGAACGGGAAGTTGGAGCCGCCCTCGACCTTGATCAGCGCCACGTCGGTGCGCGGATCGGTGCCGATCACCTTGGCCTTGTAGACCTTGCCGTCGTCGGCGGTGACTTCGACTTTGTCGGCGCCGTCGACCACGTGATTGTTGGTCACGGCATAGCCGTCAGGCGAAATGAAGAAGCCGGAGCCCTGGCCGGTGACCTGGCCACGGCCGCCGCCGCGCGGACCGCCGCGCAGTCCCGGCGGCATGCCATCGGGACCGCCGAAGCGCTTGAAGAAACGCTCCATCGGCGAGCCCGGCTGGAACGGCGAATCGTCGTCGTTCTTGTTGGCGCTGTCGTCCTTGGCGAGTTTTTCGCCGATATTGACGCGGACCGAAATCACCGACGGCTTTACCCGCTCGACGATGTCGGCAAAGCCGGTGGGCTGCGCCACCTGCTGCTTCACCTGCTTGTCGACCTGCGCATGCGCGGCGCTGGAGAACACGTCGTGCGGCGCCGGGCTGAGGCCGTAGCCGGCAACGCCGAGGCCGGCGACGACGGAGGCCATCAGCGCAAATTTGCGCGCGGAAAACAGCGAACGGCGCGCCGCGCCGTAGGACGGAAGGGAGGATAGGTCGGTGGGACGGTCGGTCATATAAAAAGTCTCCAGAGGGCCTGAATCGATGGTGCGGGGGAACAGCACCTTTGCCCAGTCAAGATGGGTGCTCCCGCCTTACGGCGCGCTGGCGGGCGAATTAATTCTTGGTAATGAAGCCTGGAAATGAATGCGGCGGTTTGGCGCAGGGAGTTGCCGTCATTCCGGGGCGCGACAAAGTCGCGAATCCGGAACCGGTGCTGTCCTAGTTAAGACACTCGCTCTACGTGTTCTTCTTCAGACTGGGGCAAACTTGGTGATCGGGATCCCACCAGAGGACGCGCAATATTGCGATGTCCTTTACTCCCCAGACCCGTACTGCTCCCGCGATCCGTACGGAGAACAAGGCTTCAACGTGCGTCATCTTTAGCTCTTTGAGCCGGTCCTGGGCTTCTTTGCAGAGTTGGTCATAATCAACGGTATGAGAGCCGGAGGGGCCGTCCATCTCTGCCCAAGTCATACTTTCATAATCGTGCAGTTTGGGAATAACGATTTGCGCCAAGTCGCTGGCCGAGATTTTTGACCAGCCAAACGGGCCATTCCAATCGATTTGATCAAAGCGCCAGCAAAAGTTTTTCGCTGCGATCAGCGCGGCAAGCTGACCATCGCGAGGAACCTTACTCGGCCCCGCAATATTTGCTGATCGCAAACTTGCGGAGGCCGTTGCTGAACACAAAAGCTGGTTTTTCGCGGCGAAAGATGCGGATGGTCACATCATCGACTACCACAAAGCTGTAAACGGCGATCTAAAACTTGTTCCGGAAGGCGCAGCGCGCGGGGCGCTTGAAGACGATTATCGTCATGTGGTGGAGGACGGCCTCTTGATGGACGAGCCGGAGAGCTTCGATGCGCTAATGAAGCGGGCGCTGATCTCGAGCAGCGCGCGAACAAATAGAACAGAATTTCAGGTGCGTGATGTCGGGTAAGCCTGGAGGCAGAGCTTGTCCGGCATCATCGCCGCAGGTGTTCGTCGCGGCCAACGTGCTCGCCGTTCCGATCGAGCTGCCGGTCAAGTCCGTGGCGGAGCTGGTGGCGTTCGCCAGGGCGCAGCCCGGCAAGCTCTCCTATGCCCAGCCGGTGTGGGCACGTCGCTCACGATGATCAAGGCTTGTCGTTCGCCAGCAGCTTGCGGTACTTCTCGACGTCGCGCGTCACGAGTTGCTGCAAGACCTCCGGCGCATGCTCGTTGGCGTCCGGCGGCACCGACGACAGGTCGTGAAAACGCTTTTTCACGCCCTCGCTTTCCACCGCGGTCCGCGCCGCCGTATTCAGTTTCGCGACGATCTCCGGCGGCGTGCCCTTTGGCGCGAACAGCCCGTTCCAGCCCTGCGCCTCGAATTCGGGCAATCCTGCCTCCGCCGAGGTCGGCAGATCCGGCAGCGTCGCCAGCCGCACCGAGGAGCCGATCACAAGACCCTTCACCAGCCTGTCGTCGATCGCCTGCGACACCGAGGCGGCGTTATCGCACACCCCGTCGATCTGGCCACCGATCGCATCGGTGAGCGCCGGCGCACCGCCGCGGTAGCCGACCAGCGTCACGTCGATGCCGGCGGCCTGAATAAAACTCTTGCAGACCAGAAAATTCGACGAGCCGACGCCGGCGTGGCCGAGATTGATCTTGCCGGGGTTGGCCTTTGCGTAAGCGATAAACTCCTGCAGCGTCCTGGCCGGGAAATCCCTCCGCAGCGCCACGATCCCAAACGTCTTTGCGACAACCGCGATCGGCACGAAGGCATCGGCCTTGAACGGCAGCATCGGATAGATCGTATAGGACGCCGCATTGGTGCCGGCGTTGCCGATCGCGATGGTGTAGCCGTCCGGCTCGGCGCGCGCGGCCCGCGTCAATGCGGTCGAACCGCCGGCGCCGGCGACGTTCTCGATCACGATGCTCTGCTTCAGCGCCGCGCCCATCTGCTCGGCAACCGCCCGCGCAATGACATCCGACGCGCCGCCGGCCGCGAACGGCACAATCATGGTGATCGGACGTTTGGGATAGTCCTGCGCGCGGGCGGAGAGGCTGGCCAACACAAGAACTGCGGCCAAGCAGCTCGGCAGAAAATAGTTTCGACTTGACTTGGCGAAAAAGCTCACAGCCAACCTGATCCAGACAGAATTCACTGCATCAGACTTTAAGCGCCTGCCGGGCGATGGCAAGCCATTCGGCTTACGCGCGGCCGCCTCCTCAACCCGCCATGGTCTTCGTCAGATAGATGCTCGGCACGGCCGATGGCGGCCCGATGCGGGGAACCACTCGTTCGGCACGCGATAGACCTGCAACAGGTGCGCGAGATTGTTGAGACCGCAGGCCCCGCGCTGCACGGCGGGGGGATCTTCAGCTTATGCTTGGCGCCAGATACAATTTACGACGCGACCGCCTAGCATTTTGATTGCAAGGGATGCTAAACTAGACCTTGAGATGCATTATGAGGGAGTGCCTGTTATGGAGTTGCTTATTGAAGGCGACGGTTCAGGATCAGTCGAGGAAATACGCGAACTGCGTGAGTGGTTGCACGAAGAGCGGCTGACCGATGTAAGAGGCCTTTCGCAGAAAACGCGGCCTCCGAAGCCGGGCGAACAAGGGCCTGAACTACTTGCGGTACTGCAAGTGCTGTTGGCTACACCCGCGGTTTTAGCGTTGGTTGGCTGCATAAAGGCATACATCATCGCCAAACGCCCAAAGACAAAAATCACCATAAAAACGGAAAAGGGTTCCGTCACCATCGACGCTCAGAACGCGAAGTCTGCGGATTTGGAAAGAATGGCGAAGACGCTCGCACCGAGCTAATGAGCATTGTATGCCCTATCCAGATAACCTTTCATTCAAGGCCGACAGTCGGATTGTCCTGATTGGGACCTCGAAATATCCGTCGGACGAAAGTAACCTGCCGCCAATTCCGCACGCGGAAAGAAATATTGATGCTCTCTCAAGGTTATTTAAAGACCCCGATATTTGCGGTCTCGACGAAAGCTGCATCATTCGGATGCTTGATCGGGAAAATGCCAGTGACGTAACGAGCGACCTCGCGCGAATAGCACAAGAAGCCACCGATACATTGTTGGTCTACTACGTGGGACATGGTCTCTACGGTGACGCCGACAATCCTCTCTATCTTGCAACCACGAAGACGACCGAAAGGGGCAAGGTCTTCGATGGTATTGCGATATCATTAGTAAAAAAGGCGATGCGCTCCTCTACGGCACGCAAGAGGATACTTATTCTCGACTGCTGCTATAGCGGCCGCGCCATGGAAGGCGGCATGAGCGCTGGAGGTCCAACTGGCGCAGCCGAGCCGTCCATCGACGTTCAAGGCACCTACGGCATTGCGGCGGTGCCCGCATCTGCCAAGGCGCTGGCTCCGCCGGATGAAAAGCTTACTCGGTTCACCGGCGCTTTGGTTGAGGTGTTGGAGCACGGACTCCAGGACAAAACTGATCGCACGCTCACGCTGGAAAATGTTTTTGATGAAGTTGAAAGAAGGGTGCGAAAGAAAGGCGATGCGCCGCCCCCGAAGCGCATCAATTGGGATGATGCGAACGAATTCCGCCTGGCGTTCAATCGCGCATTGGCCGCTCCGTCATTAAAAGAGCTGCAGGCTGCGGTTACCGGCTTGCGCGAGACCATGAAGGTAACGGGGCTCAAGGTAGAGTCCCTCGAAGCGAAATCTCCGAAGATTGACGAGGTATTGTCGCGCGTTGCCGCGTTAGAAGCAGAGTTGAGTAAGAACGACGCTTCCTCTGCCGCCCGAATGACAGCTTCAATAATCGCGACGCCGATCTGGGAATATGCTGGCCTTCCAGAAGATAAGTGGACATCACTACCCGCTGATCCGTATAAATTACACATAAAGGATTGTCAGATTGGCAATCGATATGGTCTCTATTTTATGATGGGTGCGTGCTACCTGGCTCTCGTGACCTTTGCTCTATCGTTCGTGACGCGTTATCCTCCTCGTAGTTCACTGGACGTTGCGATGGTATCATTACAAGTGCTTTCGGGCCTGTTAACCTTCGCTTTATTCTTTCTCCTCATTTTCATGCGTAAGATTGACAGTCATCCACCCTTCATCCGCGAATTAATGATTTCCAACGACGTGTTTCTGGAAAAGATGAGAACGGGCATCGTCAAGGTATTTGGAGTACCAATCCAGGGCAATTATGCCTGGCTTAGTGTACTTATCATGGCGGTCGCGACGTCTATCTCTGTCTTGATCACCAACAACAAGATGCTGTCACCTTAGGCGCACATATTCCGTCTCTGCTCAGATTCCGCGTCGTGGCGACCCGCCGGGAGAAGCGGGCTTCGTAACCATCGACGTCGGCGCTTCCTCAAGCCCCTATGGAATTCGCCGGATGGGTGCTGGTAGCCAATGATCCCATGCGGACAATCCCATGTCGGCGCCCTCCGAAACGTGGCCGGCCATTATCTCTAGGCTTATTGGTCCGCAGGGGCTGTTCAAGAGGGCGCGGTGGTGTTTGTTCGGATCCAGTGCCCCGGCTGAAAATTCGATCGGCTGTGCTGAGACAGGTTGCGGGGCAATCCTATCCCCGCTCCATGGCTATTTCTACCTGAGGTCCTACAACTACGCCGCGTGCTCCAGATGCGCGACGAGGCCTGCGAACAGGCCGCGGCCGTCGGTGCAGCCCATGATGTCTTCGACGTGATTTTCCGGGTGCGGCATCATGCCGAGCACGTTGCCGCCGGTGTTGACGATGCCGGCGATCGATTGCGCGGCGCCGTTGATGTTGTGGGTATCGCCGACTTCGCCGCTTGGCGAGCAGTAGCGATACAGCACCCGCCCCTCGCCTTCGAGGCGGCGGATGGTGTCCTCGTCGGCGGCGTAGTTGCCCTCGCCATGCGCAATGGGCACGCGGATCACCTGCCCGGCATTGTAGCCGCGGGTGAACGGCGTGTCGGAACGCTCCACCCGCAGATGCACGTCATGGCAGATGAATTTCAGCCGCGCATTGCGCATCAGAATCCCGGGCAAGAGGCCGGACTCGCAGAGAATCTGAAAGCCGTTGCAGACGCCGAGCACAAGGCCGCCGTCGGCCGCGAACTTGCGCACCGCATCCATTACCGGCGCGCGCGCGGCGATGGCGCCGCAGCGCAGGTAGTCGCCATAGGAAAATCCGCCGGGCACCACCACGAGGTCGGTGCCATCAGGCAGTTCAGTCTCGGCATGCCAGACCATCGCGGGCTCATGCCCCGACGCGAGCCGCAGGGCGCGGGCCATGTCGCGCTCGCGATTGATGCCGGGGAAGACGAGGACGGCGGATTTCATCGCAAATTTCCGGATTTGGCGGGCGCAGGGGAGTCATGCCTTGGTTACATGACTTACCCATTTGAAGGCGGATTTTCCAGTGCTAGCTTGGCGGCGCAGCCCCGCCAGAGGGTGCGGACCAACAACAAAAGGGATGGAAGCCGTGGACAACGATCGTCGCAAATTCCTGAAATCCTCGGCCGCGGGCGTGGTTGCCGGCGGCTTGCTCTCCACCGGCGCTCGCGATGCCTTCGCGCAGGCCAAAACTGCGCCGGCGCCGGCTGAAACGAAACTGGAAGTCGCCAAGAACATGACGCTGGCGATGCTGCAGACGCCGTCGGGCCTGTCGCTCGGGGTGCGGACCGACAAAGACATCATCGACATAGGCGCCGCCGAGCGGGCGTTCAAGCTCGGCGCGCCGGTCTCGACCGATCAGGTCATCAGCGGCGACTACGACGCGTCAGCGCTGAAATCGACCATCGACAAGGCCAAGGCGGCGGGGCGCAAATACCTGGTGGCGGAAACGGCCGCCAAATTCGGCCCCTGCGTCACCGAACCCGGAAAAATCCTCTGCGTCGGCCTGAACTACCGGGCGCACGCTGCGGAAGCGAACCAGAAGCTGCCGAAGGAGCCGATCCTGTTCAACAAATTCAACTCGGCGCTCAACAATCATGGCGGCACGATCGCGGTGTCGAGGGAGCCGGGGAAGAATTTCGACTATGAGACCGAGCTGGTCGCGGTGATCGGCAAGACCGCGCGCAATGTCGGCGAGGCCGACGCGCTGACTTACGTGTTCGGCTATTGCACGGGCCAGGACTTTTCCGAGCGCGACCAGCAGATGCGCTCGGGGCAATGGATGCTGGGCAAGACCGGCGACGGCTGGGGCCCGATCGGTCCGTGGCTGGTGACCTCGGACCAGATCGACCCGCAAAACCTCAAGATCTCGACCAAGGTCAATGGCGAGCAGCGTCAATCGGCCAACACCGGCGACATGATCTTCGGCGTCAGGCAGCTTGTCTCCTACGCGTCGCGCTTCATGACGCTGGAG
>NZ_DASYMN010000434.1:0-2080 GCF_036009065.1 Bradyrhizobium sp.
TAAAGTTAATGTGAAGGCTGTTACCGTCTGAGGTCAGGCGACCATAGCCAAGCCGATCCGGAAGCTGCTGGACATCGGGCCCGGCAGCGAAGTCCAGGCATCGGCCGGCGCCAAATCGGCTGGACCATCGTCAGGACAGCGCCGGTGTCGGTCTCATCACCAATGAGGTCATGGCGCGTATGCGCGGCGACGCCTGAGCGACACATCACCAGGTGACGCTGGTCGACACGAATGTCCTGTTGGACCTGGTGACGGATGACCCGCATTGGGTAGCCATTGCTGGCGCGCTTGCCATCAATGACGTGGCCAATGCTGAGTTGTCCGTCCGCTATCAAACCATCAAGGTATTTGACGCGACGCTCGCCGCCTTACGTGCTCGCCTGGAAGCGATCCCCACGCCAGTCTGTTGCTGGCTGCCAAGGCATTTAGCCGATACCGCTTGAAGGGTGAAAGAGGTGGCCGGCCAAATTCGGACAGGCCGATAAGTGGAACTTCTGCCTGAGAGCGGCGAAGCTGCCGCGGATCAGGAGCATGCATGACCAAGCGAACACGCCGGACCCACGCCGCGGCCTTCAAGGCCGAGGTGGCGCTGGCCGCGATCAAGGGCGAGAAGACGCTGGCCGAATTGGCGCAGCAATACGATGTGCATCCGAACCAGATCACCGCTTGGAAGGGTCAGCTGGTTGAGGCTGCCGCGGGCCTGTTCGGCGCGGGCGGGGCGGCATCCGACCCACCGCCGGGCATCGATATAAAGACACTCCACGCCAAGATCGGGGAGTTGACACTGGAGAACGATTTTTTGTCCGGTGCGCTCAGCAAGGCCGGCCGGCTGAGCGCCAGGCGATGATCGACCGGAGCCATGACCTGCCGCTGTCACGGCAGGCGGTGCTGCTGCGGCTCAGCCGGAGCAGTCTGTACTACGAGCCACAGCCTGTGCCGGAGGCCGAACTCGCGATCATGCGGCGGATCGACGTGCTGCACCTGGACTACGCGTTCGCAGGCAGCCGGATGCTGCGCGATCTGTTGCGCGGCGACGGCGTCGACATCGGCCGCGAGATGGTGCGAACGATGATGCGGCGGATGGGTATCGAGGCGTTGTATCGCCGCCCGAATACATCAAAGCCGTGTCTTGGACACAGGATTTATCCGTATCTGCTGCGCGGCCTGGCGATCGAGCGGGCGAACCAGGTCTGGGCGAGGCTGGCCAAGGTTCCAGCGGCGCAGCCGTTGGAATAGCCAGACGAGGGGATGGACATCACGTACATTCCGATGGCCCGCGGCTTTGTCTACCTGGCGGCCGTGGTGGACTGGTTCAGCCGGCGGGTTCTGGCCTGGCAGGTTTCGATCACCCTGGAGGTTGATTTCTGCCTCGAGGCGGTCGAGGAGGCGCTGGCCAGGCACGGCAAGCCGGAGATTTTCAACACCGATCAGGGCAGCCAATTCACCAGCACCGACTTCACCGGGTTGCTGCTGGAGAACAAGATCGCAATCAGCATGGACGGTCGTGGCGCGTGGCGCGACAATGTGTTTGTCGAACGGCTATGGCGGTCGGTGAAGTATGAGGAGGTGTATCTGCGAGCTTATGGCACGCTCGCCGAGGCGCGGAGGCTGATCGGCCAGTATCTGGACTTCTTCAACCACAAGCGACCACATTCGAGCCTTGGCGCGCGGACGCCGGACCACGCCTACTTTGGCTCGCTGCCACCATCGGCGGCAGCGGCATGAATTTCGCCGCGGCCGTCGGGTCGTCTCTCCGGTCGGGCTACGCCCTCCCTGCGCGACGACCCGATGACCGCACGTTACGAAACCAACCGGCAGGGGATCCACTTAACGGAGGCGAAACGCTGTAGCGAACCACCCGACCACCTCTGACCGCCTCGACATAGGCAACGAACCGTAATTCGCTGCCACCTGCCTTGGATTGAAGACCCACAACCCGCCTCTACGACTGAGGATCTTCCTAATCTGACAAATCTGCACCAACAGAGCAAAATTTTATGACACAGTAAGACTAACAGGCTGCTGAAAAACTCAGGTGAAATGAACCACCGGTCGCGTTAGACCCAATTTCCACAGTTTG
>NZ_DASYMN010000435.1:0-14700 GCF_036009065.1 Bradyrhizobium sp.
GTCGCCGAGCACGTTGCCGCAGTCGCCGATGATCGGCACGTCGACGCGGATGTTCTTGTTGATCGACGACGGATCGATGTCGATATGAATCTTCTTCGAGTTCGGCGAGAACGCGTCGGTGCGGCCGGTGATACGGTCGTCGAAGCGCGCGCCGACGCACAGCATGACGTCGCAATCGTGCATCGCCATGTTGGCTTCGTAGGTGCCGTGCATGCCGAGCATGCCGAGCCAGTTCTTGCCCGACGCGGGGTACGCGCCGAGCCCCATCAACGTCGAGGTGATCGGAAATCCCGTCACCTCGACCAGTTCGCGCAGCAGTTTTGAAGCCTCGAGGCCGGAATTGATCACGCCGCCGCCGGAATAGATCACCGGACGCCGGGCGGACGCCAGCAGCGCCACCGCCTTGCGGATCTGCGCCGCATCGCCCTTTACCCGCGGCGAATAGGAGATATGCACATCGGACTTGCGTGGCGGATGATAGGTGCCGGTGGCGAACTGAACGTCCTTCGGCACGTCGACCACGACGGGGCCCGGGCGGCCGGTGGTCGCGACATAGAATGCCTCGTGCAGCACCTTCGGCAGATCCTCGATCCGCCGCACCAGCCAGTTGTGCTTGGTGCAGGGCCGGGTGATGCCGACGGTGTCGCATTCCTGGAACGCGTCGTTGCCGATCAAGTGCGTCGGAACTTGTCCGGTGATGCAGACCAGCGGGATCGAATCCATCAGCGCGTCGGTGAGTGGCGTCACCATGTTGGTGGCGCCCGGGCCCGAGGTCACCAGCACCACGCCGGGCAAGCCGGTGGAGCGCGCATAGCCTTCGGCGGCGTGACCGGCGCCCTGCTCGTGCCGCACCAGGATGTGCTCGACCTCGCTCTGCTGGAAAATCTCGTCATAGATCGGCAGCACCGCGCCGCCGGGATAGCCGAAGATGTGCTTGACGCCATGATCGGCCAGCGCGCGGACGATCATGGCGGCGCCGGTCATCTGGTTGGGATCGTGGCTGTTGTGGTCGTTCATGGCTGGCTCCGGATGCGCCTGGGCGCGACTTGGTCGTTTCGGTTCGGAAAATAAAAAAGGGCCCAAAAGGCCCCATGCACACCGCCCGGTTATGGGATGGCCTCAGCCAGCCCCCGCGGTGCGCCTGGGTACGACGACAATAAGGAGTTTGGTAATTTTATTGCTCATTTCGGCGCTCGGACTTCTCAAAGGTTGCGCGGAACATAGCGGCCAAACCGGGAAAGTCAAGCCAAGGCCGCAAATTGCGTTATTCAGAGGTTAGCGGGGTTTGCAGCGCGGGGCGAGCATTTTCATCATTATTGCGATGCGGCAGCCACGCCCGCGCCTGCTCCGGCTTAACCCACTCGAACTCCGGCAATTGATGCCGAAACCAGGTGAACTGCCGCTTGGCATAGTGCCGGGTGTCGGCCCGTCCGATCATCGTTGCCTCTTCTAGCGGAAGTTCGCCTTTGAGATGCCGGATCAAGGCCGGCACGCCGTGCGCCTTCATCGCCGGCAGCAGCGGATCGAGCTTTCGAGATGCCAGCGCTGCCACCTCGTCGAGCGCGCCGGCCTTCAACATCGCGTCGAACCGTACGTCGATCCGCGCATAAAGCTCATCCCGTTCGGGGCTGAGAAACACCCCCGTGAAATGTCCCGGCGGCAGCAGCGGCGGTAGTCCTTCGCGATGCCAATCGGTCAGCGAACGCCCGGTGGCCTCGACGACTTCGAGCGCGCGAGCGATGCGAATCCTGTCGCGCGGCTTCAGGCGTACGGCCGACGCCGGATCGCGCTGCATCAGCGTCGCATGTAGCGCCTCGACGCCGTCGCGCGCCAGCCGTGCCCGGACATCCTCACGCATGTCCGGCGGTATCGGCGGCACCGCGGACAGCCCATGCGTCAGCGCCTTGAAATACAGCCCTGAGCCGCCAACAAAAACCGGCATGCGGTTTTGCGCCCGCGCTTCCGCCAGCGCTTTTCCGGCATCGGCTACCCAGGCTCCCGCGGAAAAATTCACCGCTGCATCGACATGGCCGTACAGCCGATGCGGCGTCCTCCCCTCTTCATCCGGTGTCGGCCGCGCGGTGAGTACGCGCAAATCGCGGTACACTTGCATCGAATCGGCGTTGATGATCACGCCGCCGGTCGCGTCCGCCAGCGCAAGCGCCAGCGCCGACTTGCCGCTGGCGGTGGGCCCTGCGATAAGCACCGCCTTGCTGTTTTCCTGCTGCGAATTCACGCCATGTCTCTCGTCGCCACGCTGATATGCAATCCGGCCAATCCCGCGCTCGACTCGACGATCGTCGATGGCGCGCGCGCAATTCTTCCCGGCGCCGGACCTGCGCAATGGCTGTTCAAGGAAGTGGCCGTCGACATTCCCTTCACCTCGCCCGAGGATATCGGCGCCATCGCCAAGCGCCTGCGCGAGGCGAGAGGCGATCTGCCGATCGATATTGTGGTGCAGCCTGCGATCATCAGGCGCAAGAAACTTTTTCTGGCCGACATGGATTCCACCATGATCGGCCAGGAATGCATCGACGAGCTGGCGGATTACGTCGGCCTGAAGGCGCACGTCGCCGCCATCACGGAGCGCGCAATGCGCGGCGAAATCGAGTTCGAGCCTGCGTTGCGCGCGCGGGTCGCGCTGCTCACGGGATTGCCGGCCGGCGTGGTCGACGAGGTGCTGGCAAAGCGAATCACCCTGACGCCGGGCGGCCGCGAACTGGTGGCGACCATGCGCGCGCACGGCGCCTATACCTGCCTGATCTCCGGCGGTTTTACCCTGTTCACCAGCGCCATCGCCGCGATGCTCGGATTTCAGGAAAACCGCGGCAATGAATTGCTGGTCGAGGATGGAAAATTGACCGGCAAAGTCGCCGAACCTGTTCTAGGCCGCGCCGCCAAACTGGCGACGCTGGTCGAGCTTCGCGAAGCCTTCGACCTCGACGATCTCGACACCCTGGTGGCCGGCGACGGCGCCAACGATCTCGGCATGATCCAGAGCGCCGGCCTTGGCATCGCCTACCACGCCAAGCCCGCGGTCGCCGCCGCCGCGCATGCCCGGATCGATCATGGCGATCTCACCGCGCTGCTCTATGCGCAGGGCTATCGGCGGGATGAGTTTGTGACTTGAGTTCGCGTCATACGCGGGCTTGACCCGCGTATCCATCCATCTTCGCAAGAATCGTTCAAAAGTGATGGATGGCCGGATCAAGCCCGGCCATGACGATGATTGTTCTACTGCACGCTCAGCGCGACGAACCGCAGTTCGCCCTCGGGGTTGGAAACCAGCAGCAGGATGGATTTCTTGCCGTCCTTCTTCAATTGCTCGACGCGTTTCTTCACGTCGGCGGCGTTGGTCACCGCCTCCTGCGCCACCTCGACGATCACCTCGCCGGCGCTGAGCCGTTTTTCGGCGGCGTCGGAGGAAGAATCGACGCTGGTGATGACGACGCCCTTGACGCTGTCCTTGATCTTGTAGCGGCTGCGCAGATCCTTGCTGAGCCCCGCAAGATCGAGGCCGAGCGCCTTTTGCGTCGCGGGCTTTTCGGCTTCGGGCTGGCCCTTGCTCGACGCCTGCACCGCCTTCTCGCCATCCTCGAGGCGGCCGAGCGTGACCTGCTTGGTCTGCTCCTCGCCCTTGCGGATGACCACGACGTCGACTGCCTTGCCGACCGCGGTATCGGCGACGACCCGCGACAGGTCCTTCGGCTCCTTGATGTCCTTGCCGTCGAACTTGATGACGACGTCGCCGGGCTCGATGCCGGCGGGTTTTGCGGGGCCCTTCTCCTCGACACCGGCGATCAAGGCGCCGCGCGCGGGTTTTATGTTGAGGCTCTCGGCGATCTCGTCGGTGACCTGCTGGATGCGCACTCCGAGCCAGCCGCGGCGAAGCTCGCCGAACTGGCGCAGCGAATCCACCACGCCGACCACGGTCTTGGAGGGCACCGCAAAGCCGATGCCGATCGAACCGCCCGAGGGCGAGATGATCAGCGTATTGACCCCGATCACCTCGCCGTCGAGGTTGAACAGCGGGCCGCCGGAATTGCCGCGGTTGATCGCGGCGTCGGTCTGGATGTAGCTGTCATAAGGCCCGGAATTGATGTCGCGGTTGCGCGCCGAGACGATGCCCGCGGTGACGGTGCCGCCGAGGCTGAACGGATTGCCGATCGCGATCACCCATTCGCCGAGCCGAAGCTTGTCGGAATCGCCGAATTTCACCGCGACCAGCGGTTTGGCCGGCGGGGTGAATTTCAACACCGCCAGATCGGTCTTCTTGTCGACACCGACCAGCGTCGCCTTGATCTTGGTGCCATCATTCATGATGAGGTTGATTTCGTCAGCATCGGCGATGACGTGGTTGTTGGTCACGGCGATGCCCGCGGTATCGACGATGAAGCCGGAGCCGAGCGAGTTGGTCTTGCGCGGCTGCATGCCGCCGCCACCCTTGTCGCCTCCCGGCCCGCGGCGGTTCTTGAAGAAATCGTCGAAAAATTCCTCGAATGGCGATCCGGGCGGCAATTGCGGCATGGCGCCCCGGCCGCCGTCGGCGCCTGCCTTGGCCTCGACCGTCTGGGTGGTCGAAATATTGACGACCGCATCGATCACCTTCTCAGCCACGTCGGCGATGCCGTCAGGCCCTCGCGCGAGCGCCGGCAGGGAAACCAGGGTGGTCGCGGCGCCAAGACAGACGGCCGCGGCCCATGGGCGCAGGCGATGGCTCAAGGCGGGAGTCGCTCCGGTCATGTCTATTCTCTCTCCTGAAAAAGGGGCCGGAAATTTAAGGTCCACAGTGCGCCCGAACCGGGCAAAGGCGCAAGCATGCGCCGTGCAATTTTGCGCCATCAGCGCCTTGGATTACGGCGAAAAACGGACGCCCCGGCTCACGATGGCGTTGATCCCTATGGTATTTTTTAAGGACCTCGGCCGGGCTCCCCGAATCGATCAGCGCCGCACGAACCATATCAGAATGAGGCCCGCGATCGCCGATCCGATCCCCACCGCGCGAAGGATGTTGTCCGGCGTCGCCAGCGCGCTTTTCATGGCCCGCCGCATCCATACAGGACTTGCCGCGAACAGCAGGCCCTCGAGCACAAACAGAATACCCACACCGATGAGGAAGTCGGCGAACGCTATGGACCTCATCCGACTGAAACCTCCCCCATGGTGTTGTTCTACGCGGCGAATCCGGCTCGCCCGACGACATTGCATCTTCTTAGAGGAGAGCGGGCTCGAACGCAAAACGGCGTCCCCAGGGACGCCGTCGTTGCGAGCGAAGCGAAGCAATCCAGAATGGTGCCACGGACTGGATTGCTTCGTCGCAAGAGCTCCTCGCAATGACGGGGAGGTATTAAGGCTTCGGCGCGGCGCTCGCCGCCGGTTGGGCCGGCGCGACCGGCGGATGGCCGGACGAGTTACTGAAGAACTTGAAGAAGTCGGAGTCCGGGCGCAGCAGGAACCGGGTGTCGTTGCTCTTCAACCCGTTCTCATACGCCGTCATCGAGCGGTAGAAGGCGAAGAAGTCCGGATCCTTGCCATAGGCTTCGGCGAACAGCCGGTTGCGCTCGCCGTCGCCCGCGCCGCGCACCTGCTCGGCGGTGGAATTGGCCTCCGCAACGATCACGGTCGCCTCGCGGTCGGCCCTGGAGCGGATCTCCTGCGCCTTCTGGCCGCCCTGCGCGCGGAATTCAGCCGCCTCGCGCTGTCGCTCGGTCTGCATGCGCTGATAGACCGCTTGGCTGTTCTGTTCCGGCAGATCGGCGCGCCTGATCCGCACGTCGACCACCTGGATGCCGTATCCGTCGGCTTCCTTGTCGAGCTGGTCGCGAATCCGCGCCATCAGCGCCTCGCGTTCGTCCCGCACCACCTGGATGAAGGTCACCTCGCCGAGCACCCTTCGCAGCGACGCGTTGAGCAGCGTAGTCAGCTGGATGTTGGCGGCCTGGATCGAGCCGATGCTTTGATAGAACCGCAGCGCGTTCTTGATGCGATAACGCGCGAAGGCATCCACCACGAGGCGCTTCTGGTCGGACGCGATGACTTCCTGCGACGGATTTTCCAGATCGAGAATCCGCTTGTCGATGCTGATCACGGTGTCGATGAACGGCGCCTTGAAATTCAAACCGGGTTCGGTGACTACCTTGACCGGCTCACCGAGCCGAACCACCAGTGCCTGCTGAGTCTGATTCACCGTGAAGACCGAGCTGTAGCCGACCACGACTATGACAAGCAGCACGAGGATCGCGACGATTCCTGAAATTCCTGACCTCATCGGGAGCCTCCGCCCTGAGCTTGCGGCTGGGTCGATGTCGCCGGGGGACGCCGTGGCGTCAGTTCACTCAGCGGCAAATACGGCACGATGCTCTGCCCGGACGAGGAGCCGCCGCCGTCATAGACCAGCTTTTCGGCGTTGCCGAGAATGCGCTCCATGGTTTCAAGATAGATGCGTTGCCGGGTGACATCCTTTGCCTTTGCGTATTCGTCGTACACCTTCAGGAAGCGCGCGCTCTGGCCTTTGGCCTCGGCGACGGCCTGCTCCTTGTAACCTTCGGCGACCTGCAAGATCTGCGCGGCACGTCCACGCGCGTCCGGGACGACGCGGTTGGCATAGGTCTGGGCTTCGTTCTGCAATCGCTCGAGGTCCGCGCGCGCGGCCTGCACGTCGCGGAAGGCATCGATCACCTGTGCCGGCGGGTCGACCTTCTGCATCTGCACCTGCTGCACCAGCACGCCGGAACCGTAGCTGTCGAGCGTCTTCTGCATCAGGTCCTGCACCCCGGCCTCGGTGGTGGTGCGGGCGCCGGTCAGGATCGGCTGGATGTTGGAACGCCCGATCACTTCGCGCATCGCGCTTTCGGCGACCGCCTTCACGGTGCCTTCGGGATTCTGGATATTGAAAAGATAGTTGCCGACGCCGTCCGGCTTGATCCGCCACAGCACGGTGAAATCCACGTCGACGATATTCTCGTCGCCGGTGAGCATCAGGCTTTCTTCCGGAACGTCGCGCATGGTCCTGCCGCGCCGCGCCGGGTCGTCGATCAGCGTCATGCCGATGCTGATGGTCGAGACGCGCAGCGCCTTCGGCAGCAGCACGGTCTCGATCGGATACGGCAGGTGATAGTTCAAGCCCGGCTGTACGGTGCGCACATGCTTGCCGAACCGCAGCACCACGCCGAGTTCTTCGGACTGCACGCGGAAGAATCCGGACAACAGCCAGATTGCCACCGCCACAAGCAGAATGATCGCGATGCCCATGCCGCTGAAATAACCGCCCGGCAATATCTGCTGAAGCTTGTCCTGACCGCGGCGCAGCAGGTCTTCGAGATCAGGCGGCCTCGGCCCCACCGACTGCGGGCCGGAGCCCCACGGCCCTTTCGGACCCGAGCCCCATGGGCCCCCGCCTTGATTCTTCCACGGCATCGACAGTCTCCCTCCGCGGGCCAAAACACCGGCCTCGCAAACTCTGCATGGCCTTATAGGGGACCGCCCCGGCCCTTACAACGCGGCTTGTTGCCTGCCAGCAGCTAAGCCCGAACCGATAATTGTCAATGTAAGCATCGACTGAAGCGGTTAATGCCGCATTCGGCGACTATGCGGGGCGCGGGCTTCGGCTATGCCGTCTATATGTGACGTAAGAGAAATCGGCCGTATCGTCGTCCGTCCTCACCTGGGATGTGCGCGCGACTTCTTCCCATTCCTTCAGGTCAATCGGGGCGAGGCGTGTGTCGCCTTCCGGTTTCGCGTGAACTTCGGTGACTTCCAGCCGGTCGGCAACGTCCATCCATTGCGCGTAGATTTCCGAGCCACCGATGACGGCGATCTCAGTGGCTAAACGCCGCAGCGCATCGCCAAGCGCCGTCGCTCGCGCGTCTGCAAAGGAGGTCGTCACCACCGCCCCCGCCGCGCGAAAATTCGCGTCACGGGTGACTACGATATTGGTTCGCCCGGACAGCGGCCGGCGCAATGATTCGAAGGTCTTGCGGCCCATGACCACCGGTTTGCCCATGGTCATTGTCTTGAGGCGTTGCTGATCGGTTTTGAGGCGCCAGGGAATGGATCCGACAGAGCCGATCACGCCGTTCTCAGCAACGGCGACGATGAGGACGATTTCAATCACAATGACATTAACTTTCGCGAGATAACCAACCCACGATCAGTCGCAGTGATGGCACGTTGGAGACTCAGGAAGCGACTGCGAGACGCGTCAGCAATTCCGGTTTGAAGTACACCGGAACGACGCTCTCGAAAAACTCGCCGTTGGTAAATGTCGTGTCAAAGCGGCGGCCAATATAGGGTTCGTACCTGATGTAGGCGCCAAGCGCTCGCGCGCGGTCGATTTGGTGACTATCAACCAGCGGGTCAGAAATGGAAAAAATCGAACGGTAGGGCGGATCTATCAGAAGGTCGGTTGCCTGTTTGATCAGCCGACGCTGCTCTTCCGGCGAAGTGGGCACCAGTACCAGGGTCCAGCGACCTACGTCCTCGTGAAAATCCCAAAATGCCGCGAGCAATGGCGCCCCGCGCTGGACCAGTGCACTGGCCAACTGCTTTGAGGCTTCGAACTTCGAATCTACCAACGATTCTGCAGCCATTCCAGGATCCCGTCCGCCCCATCAATCGCATCCAATATAGCCGACGCATCGGCTTCCGTCCAAACCTTATAACGCGCATTCTCGGACCATGCTCTCGCTACGCCCCCACCGCTGGTATAGCTCCGGATGCAAATCTTTCTCTGCGTCCAGATTTTCTTTCAGAACGGCAAGACCCAGCAATGCACTGAGGTCGTGGGTGTAGATACTCTGCACACGTTTCAGCTCCGGAATTTCATTCTCACGGAAATCCCCAGCGATCTTCGCCTTCAAGGCGCACTCGATCGCATAGCCCGCCAGGTAGTAAGCTCCTGAATACAGGCCCTCGGCGTGCAAAGCCTTCGCTTCCGCCAAGCGCATTTCCGCAAGTTGCTGAAACGTGGCGCGGTCCTGACCCATATTTCGCTACACCGCGACCTCGGCCTTGATGTGCGGATGTGGGTCGTAGCCTTCGAGCACGAAGTCCTCGTAGCGGAAGGCGAAGATGTCCTTGACGGCAGGATTGATCTTCATCACCGGCAGCGCGCGGGTCGGCCGCGTCAGTTGCAGCCGGGCCTGTTCAAGGTGGTTGGAATAGAGATGCGCATCGCCGAGGGAGTGAACGAAGTCGCCGGGCTTCAGCCCCGTCACCTGCGCCACCATCATGGTCAGCAGCGCGTAGGATGCGATGTTGAAGGGTACGCCGAGGAACACATCGGCCGAGCGCTGGTAGAGCTGGCACGACAGCTTGCCGTCCGCGACATAGAACTGGAACAGGCAGTGGCATGGCGGCAGCGCCATCTTGTCGACATCGGCCGGATTCCACGCGCTGACGATCAGGCGGCGGGAATCCGGGTTGCGCTTGATCATATCAACCACGTTGGAAATCTGATCGATGCTGCGCCCGTCCGGCGCCGGCCACGATCGCCACTGCGACCCATAGACCGGACCGAGATCGCCGTTGGCATCGGCCCATTCGTCCCAGATCGAAACGCCGTTGTCCTTGAGGTATTTTATGTTGGTGTCGCCCTGCAGAAACCACAGCAGTTCGTGCACGATCGATTTGAGCGGCAGCTTCTTGGTGGTCAGCATCGGAAAGCCCGAGGCCAGATTGAAGCGCATCTGATGCCCGAATACCGACAGCGTGCCGGTGCCGGTGCGGTCGTGCTTTTCCGCACCGTCCGAGAGAATCCGTCCAAGCAGGTCGTGATACTGATTCATGGCGTTGTTTTGTGGCTTTTGAAGCGGCGAACCTATCGTTCAGGCCATAGATCCGACAGCGCCAATTCGTCGATATCGGTCGATTATACCCGGAAAAGTGAGGATCCGTCGCGCAAACGGCAAGGGCGGAACCTGCGTCCCGCCCTCGCCTTCAACCAGTAATCGCCGGCTTGAATTCAGTTACTCGCCGGCTTGAGCACCGGGGACCATTTCGCGATTTCGCTCTTCACCAGGGCGGCCAGCGCTTCAGGGGTCCGTTCCGCCGGTTTCGGGATGACGCTGCCGAGATCGAGCAGGCGCTTGCGGACACCTTCGTCATCCAGCGCCTTGGCTGCCGCCGCGTTGAGCTTGGCGATAACAGGCCCGGGCGTTCCCTTCGGCGCGAAAATCGCATTCCATGCCTGCGCCTGGAACGCTGGCAGGCCAGCTTCTGCAGTTGTCGGCAGATTGGGCAACGACGGATTACGCTCGGGGGTGGCGATCGCGTAAGCCTTGATGGTGCCGCCATTGATCTGCGGCACCGCATTGACGATCTGGTCGCACATGTAATCCACCTGTCCGCCGACCAGTGCATTCATGGCAGGTCCTGTGCCGTTGAACGGAACGCCGATCGGCTTGATATCGAGCAGTGAGTTCAGCAGTTCGCACGACACATGCGAGACCGAGCCGACACCGGCATGCGCCGCGTTGACCTTCTCGGTGTTGGCCTTCACATATGCGATGAACTCCTTGAGGTCCTTGGGTGGAAAATCCTTGCGCGCGAGGATCAGGATCGGGGTGCCGGCCAGCAGCGCGATCGGCTCGAAATCCTTTTCCGGATGATAAGCAAGCTTCGGATAAAGCGGCAACGACGCGGCGTGAGTGCCCATATGGCCGGTGATCAGGGTGTATCCGTCATTCGCAGCGCGCGCGGCGCGGGCGGTCGCCGTGGTGCCGGCTGCGCCGACCACATTCTCGATGATGATGCTGTGCCCGAGCGTCTGCGCCATGTGCGCGGTGACGATGCGGGAAATCACGTCGGTCGGGCCGCCGGCCGCGAACGGCACGATCATGGTGATGGTGCGCGTCGGATAATCCTGCGCCTGGGCAGAGTTAGCGATCGCGCCGAAACTGACCAGTGCAGCCAGACTGCCGGTTGCAAGCAGGCGACGGTACAAATTCATTGGTTTCCTCCGACAGGGCGCGTTGCGCAAATACCGCTGCGAACGGGCCAGATTTCAAGTCAATACCCCACCGCGCCCGAAATCCATTCGACTTCGGGACGCGGCGCAACGCCGCAGCTAGTTTTCGGACTCCACGAACACCTCGTCGCGCTTCTTGCGCAGCGATGGCAGTACTGCCAGCACCAGCAGGAAGGCGGCTACCGCCAAGAGAACCGCCGACAGCGGACGTGTGACAAATACAGTGACGTCGCCGCGCGAGATCAGCAGCGCCCGCCGAAGGTTCTCTTCCATCAAGGGTCCAAGCACCATGCCCAGCAACAGCGGGGCCGGCTCGAAATCGTGCTTGATCAGCCAGTAGCCAACCAGGCCGAACGCCCCTGCGAGGATGACATCGACCGGAGCATTGTTGAGGGAATAGATGCCGATAGCGCAAAAGATCACGATCGCCGGAAACAACAGCCGATACGGCACCCGCAACAACCGCACCCAGATTCCGACCATCGGCAGGTTGATGACAAGCAGCATCAGATTGCCGACCCACATCGAGGCAATCATGCCCCAGACCAGTTCGGGCTGTTTCTGCATAACTTGCGGGCCAGGCACGATGCCGTGAATGGTCATCGCACCGACCATCAGCGCCATCACGGCATTGGGCGGAATACCGAGTGTCAGCAGCGGAATGAACGAGGTTTGCGCCGCCGCGTTGTTGGCGCTTTCCGGTGCTGCGACGCCTTCAATCGCGCCCCGGCCGAACCGCGACGGATCCTTGGCGATCTTCTTTTCCAGCGTATAGGCCGCGAACGACGCGATCACCGCGCCGCCGCCCGGCAGAATGCCCAGAATCGATCCCAGCACCGTGCCGCGAAGAATCGCCGGCGCCGAGGCGACCAGGTCCTTCTTGGTCGGCATCAGCCCGGTGACCTTCTGCTGGACCAGTTCGCGGTCCATTTCCGCGCCGGCGTCGAGATTGCGGATAATTTCCGCAAATCCGAACACGCCCATCGCCACCGTGGCAAAGCCGAGACCGTCGGCCAGTTCCGGGATATTAAAGGCCATCCGCGACGCGCCGGTCTCGATGTCGGATCCGACCATCGACAGCAGCAATCCGAATACGATCATCGCGATTGCTTTCAACACGGAGCCTTTTGCCAGCACCACGGCGAAGATCAGGCCAAGCACCATCAGCGAGAAATATTCGGCGGGACCGAACGCCAGAGCGAGTTTGGTCAGCGGCGCGCCCAGCACCGCGATCAGAACGGTCGCGACGCAGCCGGCGAAAAATGAGCCGATCGCGGCAATGGCAAGCGCCGGCCCGGCGCGGCCTTGTTTGGCCATCTGGAAACCGTCGAGCGTGGTAACGACCGAGCCCGCCTCACCTGGAATGTTGACCAGGATCGAGGTGGTCGAGCCACCATATTGCGCGCCGTAATAAATGCCGGCGAGCATGATCAGCGCGCCGACCGGCGGCAAGCCGAAGGTGATCGGCAGCAGCATGGCGACCGTGGCGATGGTGCCAACGCCGGGCAGTACGCCGACCAGGGTGCCGACCAGCGCGCCGATCAGGCAGAGCATCAGGTTCATCGGCGTGAAGGCGACGCCGAAACCGAGGGCAAGATTGGAAAACAGATCAGCCATCACGCCCTCATTGAATCATGAAACGCGGCAGCAGCTGCAGCGGCAGCCCCAACGCATAGGGAAACAGAAAGCTGCAGAATGCCGTCAGGCAAACGCCGACGATGATGGTTTCAGTCCAACGGGTTTCCGGCGTTCCAAGCGCGGCGATCATGAAGCTGGCCATCGCCGAAACCACCAGACCCAGCGGCCGGATCGTGAACGCGAAAGAAAGGATCGACAGCGAGACGAACAGCGGGCCGCGCCAGGCATAGGTCGCCAGATGCGGCCCCTCGGTCAAAAGTCCGACGACCGCGATCGCGGCGCCAAGTCCCAGCAGCAGCAGTGCGAACATGCGCGGTGCAGTACCGGCGCCGAATGAAAACCCGTGCATGCCCTGCAGATCGCTCGACGCCCACAAGGCGAACGCCGCAATCGCCATCAATGCAATGCCGCCGACAAAATCCTGCGGATTGCGGACCCATTTCGGCATCATGGATTTGACCGGCCCCTGGCTCGGCGCGTCACTCATCGATCTCCCTCCCCGTACCGGACTTTTCGCCCATTGTGCTTGGATGGCTGCTGATGCCGCCCGCCCCCAACATTGCCTAGCGATTTTCGTCAGACAACGCCAGCAAAACCAAGACATCCCCCCGCGAGCAATAACCACAGCGGGTTGACGCGGGTGGCAAGCGTCAAAATTGCCGCACTTGCAGTCAGGGCCACCGCGAGCCAGGTACGGTCCGCGGCCTGCGCCAGCACCAGCGCGCTCGCCGTCATCAACCCGATCGATAGCGGAACCAGCGCCGCCTGAATGATGGCGGGCCATTTCGATTGACTGGAGCGATGCAGCAGGCGGCTGACATTATAGGCCATGACTGCTGTCGGACCGCACATCGCCAGCGTCGCCACCAGTCCGCCGGCGACCCCGGCAACCTGGTATCCAATCAGGGTGACGATCAAGATGTTCGGGCCGGGCGACAGTTGCGAAATCGCGAAGGCGTCGGCGAATTGCGCATCCGTCATCCAGTGGTGGAGGTCGACGGCGATACGGTGCATTTCGGGAATTGCCGAAGCGGCACCCCCGATCGCGAACAGGGACAGCAACCCGAAGGTCCATGCCAGCGTCCAGAGGTCGCCGATACCGCCGTTCATCGCGCCATATTCCTCTGCATCGCATAGGTAACGGCGATGCTCAGGGGAATCGCGACGAGGAGAACCGGGGGCAGCGGCAATCGCAACAGGCCGATTGCCACAAATACCGCGATCAGGAAGCCGAGGGCAACGGGATCGCGCCGCTTCAGAAGCGGTCCCATCATTCGGGCCGCGACGCCGATGACCAGTCCGACCGCAGCGCAAGAAACCCCCGCCAGCGTCCGCTGCAGCGCCGGAATTTCGCCGTAGCGCGCATAAATCATCGCCAAAGCAGAAACAATGACAACCGGGGGGCCGACGAGGCCCGTAAATGCCGCCAGGCTTCCGGGAATGCCTCTTATACGGGCACCGAAAACCACGGACAGATTGCAGATGTTGGGGCCCGGCAGGAAATGGCAGAGGGCGTAGGTCTCGTTGAACTCATCCGCCGTCATCCAGCGGTATTTTTCGACGATCGCGCGCCGGGCGAACACCAAAACCCCGCCAAAGCCGGAAAGCGATATTTTGGCGAAGGCCAGGAACAGCTGAAGAAGGCCGGGCGGTTCCGCAGGTGCCTGGATATCGGGCGCGGGGATAGCTGCGGGAGGCGAATCCGGAGACATGACCGAGATTTAGAACGAAGGGTGCGCGAGGCCAACCGATTTTCCCGGGCTTTCGTGCCTGCGCTTTGTTCCGTGACTAAATGCCCTGATCCGGCTCTATTTTTCTCAATCTTGGCATCCTATATTGGAGGAGCCGGTTCGCCGGCTATGGAAATAAATGGCCGTCGTAATAAACCATTCGGACCCGGGGGCGGTACCCGGCGCCTCCACCCAAGCCCGTCGGGCATGTTCCCGGCAGACAAGCGGGCTTCGGCGGGGGCGAAATAGGATCGACGAGGGCGTAAAGGGCTCGCTTTTTCTCGGTATGGTTCCGCCGTTATCGGGCTATGCAATAGTTGCAAACGACAACTATGCTCCGGTTGCTCAGGCCGCGTAAGCGGTTTG
>NZ_DASYMN010000436.1:0-34595 GCF_036009065.1 Bradyrhizobium sp.
CGCCGAACTGCACCGAGATATCGCGAACCCGGATGATGGCATCGGAGACATCGGCGACCATCGCTACATTCCGATCGATGCGAAGAAGATCGCAAACACGCCGTCCATCACGATTACCAAAAATATTCCCTTCACCACCGACGACGTCGTGTGCTGCCCGAGCGATTCGGCGCTGCCTTCGACCGCAAGCCCCTCGACGCAGGCAACGATCCCGATCACCGCCGCCATCACCGGCGCCTTGATCATGCCGACCGTGAAGTGATCGATCGAGATAGCGTCGCGCAGGCGAAGCAGGAATGCCTCCGGATCGACGCCGCCATAGAGCCATGCCACCAGGCCGCCGCCATACAGCGCCGCGACCGCGCCGAGGAAGGCCAGGATCGGCAGTGCAATCACCAGCGCCAGCATCCTCGGCAAGATCAAGACCTCGATCGGATCGAAACCCATGGTGCGCAAGGCGTCGATTTCCTCGCGCATCTTCATCGAACCGAGTTCGGCGGTATAGGCGCTGCCGGAGCGGCCCGCCACCATGATCGCCACCAGCAGCACGCCGATTTCGCGCAGCACCAGCACGCCCAGCATATCGACGACGAACACGTCGGCGCCGAATTTGCGGAAATGAAATATGCCCTGCTGGGAGATGATGCAGCCGATCAGGAAGGTGATCAGCACCACGATCGGCACCGCGCGCCAGCACACCTGTTCGAGATGATGGACGGTCGAGGTAAGGCGGAATCCGGAGGGGTGCCGGATCACGCGCGCGGCGGCGGCAAGCACGGCCCCCAGCATGCCGATCAGTCCGGTCAATGTTTCGCCCAGACCGAACACGCTGCGGCCGATCTGATCCAAAAGGCCGGTGACCGTCGCCGAAGCGGCCTCGGGTTCGGGCGCCGCTTTCACCCGCCGCACCTCGTCCACCAGGCTCGAATAATTGGCGGAAAGCCCGGCGATCTTCGCTTCGACGCTGCCCTGGGTCAGGCTGCGGCGCAGCCGCTCGATCAGCCAGGCGCCAAACGTGTCGAGCTTGGAGACCTGCGAGACGTCGATGAAGATATTGGGTCGGCTTCCGGTCAGCCGCTCAGCATCGCCGACAAGCGCTTCAAGATCGGACGCAAAGCGGGCGGTCCACGAGCCCGCGGCACACAACGCAAGGCCGTTGCCCTGTACAATCCGTTCCAGTGTCGGGCCGCCGTCCAATGTCAACTCCTGCGCAGGTTCCCGCCGGCGGCGGAAATAAAATCGACACGCCGCCGCTGCCTTGTGGGATACGGTTCTAACCAGCCATACTTGGTTGCGCCGGGCAACCCTGCGGTTCGGAAATTGCCAGATTTTGAAATGACTTCCAGCAAACCGCCCAAGCTCGCCGCCCGAATCGAACGCTGGCCGATCGCAGGCGCTTTCACCATCAGCCGCGGCGGCAAAACCGAGGCGATCACGGTGGTAGCGGAGGTCCGCCAAGGCGCCCATACCGGGCGCGGGGAATGCGTACCCTACGCCCGTTACGGCGAAACCCCCGAAGCAACCCTGGCCGCACTCCTGTCGATGCAGGAGGCGCTGCGTGGGGGGCTCGACCGGCGGGGCTTGCAAGGCGCCGTGCCGGCGGGTGCGGCGCGGAATGCGCTGGATTGCGCGCTGCTGGACCTGGAAGCCAAGATCGGCGGTCAGCGGGCCTGGGAGCTGCTCGGGCGGCCGGCCCCGAGACCCTGCACCACCGCCTTCACGATCTCACTGGGAACCCCGGAGGCGATGGCGGCGGCGGCCGCCAAGGCCTCGGACCGGCCGCTGCTCAAAATCAAGCTCGGCGGCGATGGCGACGGCGACCGGATCGCGGCCGTGCGCAAGCAAGCCCCGGAATCCGAGCTGATCGTCGACGCCAACGAGGCCTGGACCCCGGCCAATCTCGAGCAGAATCTCGCCGCCTGCGAGGCCGTCGGCGTCACCCTGATCGAACAGCCGCTTCCCGCCGGGCAAGACGGGCTGCTGGCGCGTATCCGCAGGCCGGTCGCGATCTGCGCCGACGAAAGCGTACACCACCGCGCCTCGCTGGAGGGCCTGCGCGAACGCTATGACGCCATCAACATCAAGCTCGACAAGGCAGGCGGCTTGACCGAGGCGCTGGCGATGGCCGATGCGGCGCGAGCGCTCGGGTTTGAAATCATGGTCGGCTGCATGGTCGCGACTTCGCTTTCGATGGCGCCGGCGATGCTGCTGACGCCGCAAGCCCGCTTCGTCGATCTCGACGGGCCATTGCTGCTGGCCCGGGATCGCGACGGCGGCCTGCGCTACGACGGCAGCACGGTCTATCCGCCCGACGCGGCGCTTTGGGGCTGATGCGCCAGCCGGTGACGCGCCAGCCACATCACCACGGCGCTTACCAGCGCCATCGCAGCCATCAGGTAGTAGACGCCCTGCCCGTGCTGCGCATAGATCGCGCCGGACAGAACAGACGCGATGCTGGTTACGATCCCGGTGCAGGCGGTGAGATAACCCTGCCCCCGCGCCATCACATGACCCGGCACATGCTGCACCAACAGTCCCATGGTGCCGATCTGCGTGAGCCCGAATGTCAGTCCGTGCGCCAACTGGACCAACGCGAGCATAGGCAGCGGTGGTTCCTGCGCCATAATCAGCCAGCGCGCAACGGCACTGAGCGCGGCGATGATCACGAGAATTGCAGGCGACAGCGTGAACCGCGGCGACAGCGCAAATACCACGATCTCGGCAATCACTCCGAGCGCCCAAAGTGCCGCGATGGTCAACCCGCCCAGTCCCGCGTTCTGCCAGGCGATGGAAGCGAAGGTGTAATAGGCGGCATGGCTGCCCTGGATCAGCGCCGCAGCCACGATGATCGCAAGAAACCCGGACTGGCGCAGCAGCGCGGACGCGCGCGACGTCGTGGCCGGAGCCGTTTTTGCAACCTCCAGCGGCTGCAACCGGAGACTGACCAAGGCGCCGAGCCAGGCCACTGCGACGATGACCCAGATCAGGTGTCTGGCCGCGATGACATCGACCAGCAACCCGCAGGCGAGAGCCCCCACCACAAATGCCGCCGAGCCCCACAACCGCAGCGGCCCGTAGTTGAGGCCGTAGCGCGAGACGCCCTTCAACGCGTAGGCGTCGGTGAGCGGCGTCATCGGCGTCCACAAGCAGGCGGTCACCAGATAGGCGAGCAATATCGCGAGCGGTTGGTGCAAGGCGCCGATGACCGAGAAACCGAGAGCGCTCACGAAAGCGGTGGCGATCATGGCGCCGCGCAGCGACCGGCGCCTTTCGGCAAAGCCGGTGACGAACGGCAGTACGGTAAACCGCGTCACTGACGGCACCGCCGTAATGATCCCGATCCATGACGCGTCGATGCCGATCGCCTTCAGCCACACCGGAAAAAACGGCAGATGCGTTCCCACCAGGCCGAACAGCGCGGCGTAAAACAGCGCCAGCCGCGTCGCGAATCGCTTCGGTGCAGTTTGCGAAGCGATGGGGATTTGTGGTTCGAAAGCCATCAATTCAATTGCGATTCGCTTGAGTTCATGATGATCGTACCAGCAACGCGTAGTGATTTGCGCCACGAGTTTTGCGCGACGGGTTTTCCATGGCCGACGAAGCTTTCGCCCTATCGCCGATCTCCGCCCGCGCCGCGCAGCCTGGCGAAGCGGACTATGACGCCATCCGCGAAGCCTTCATGGAGACCTCGCGGGGCCGCTGGTTCCTCAGCGAATATGCCAAGCGCAACCGCAATGCCGACACCCGCATGGTGCTCGACGCGGTGGCGCGGATCGAAGAGAACCTCGCCGCCCAGAAAAATGCGGCGCCTGACGATGGACTGGAGGTGTTGGCGGTCATCAGGGATGCGGTTGACGAAGCGAAGGCCGCGGCGGCCGCGGCGTTTGGCGGTGTCGAAGAATCGCTCGAGCCGATCCGCAAGGGCGCGCAGGTCATTCGCGAGACCTTGTCGCGGCTTCGCGAGATCGGAGCTGACGGCCGGATTTACGATTTGATCGATTCCCAGGTCGGCGCCATCGAGACCGGCTGCAGCGATATCGTTGCGACCGATTCCAAGGCGGCATTGAATGCCGCATTCGACCTGATCGAGCAGCGGATCGCGCGGCTTGCAGACGAGGGAATGGCACAACAATCGCCGGTTTCCGAAACGCCTGGGTCCCCGCCGGCGGCTGCTTACGAAGTAGCGCCTGCTGCCACTGCGCGGCCCGCAGCGCCCTGCGAGGGCGGAACCGAAGACCTTGCAGCGGCCTCGCCGACGCAAGACTCCGTCGTAACGGTGCGGATCGAAACCGCCACCATCGACGCCGACGTCGCGCATGACGATGCCGTGCTGGACATGATCGCCTTGGAAATGGCCGCTCCGGATTTTGATGATGCTGGTATCGTCGAGACTGACATGCTGGAGACGAGTCCGGCAGACCCCGATATCGTCGCGCAGGCAGCCGAGCCAACCACCGCGCCGCGGCCGGACCCAGCACCGATGCCGGATCCCTCACTGGGCGCATCGTTGATCGCCAATGGAATCGTGCGCAACCCGGGCGCTTCCGATCTCGACCCGCTGGCGCCGATCCGGCGCATGAGTCAGGCCGAGAAGATCGCATTTTTCTCGTGAACCAGCGTCAGCCGATCAATTTCGCGTACAGGTCCGCATCGACATTGCCGCCCGACAGCACGATGACGATGGTCTTGCCATGGGCCTCGAAACGGCCGGCCAGCAGCGCGGCGAGACCAACGGTCCCGCCCGGCTCGACCACCAGCTTCAGTTCGCGAAACACGAACGCGACTGCGATACCGACTTCCACGTCCGATGCCGTGACGCCCTGGGTGAGTAGCCGCTGGTTGATGGCGAATGTGATTTGGCCGGGAATCGACGCCATCAGCGCATCGCAGATGGTGCGCCCCTCGGCGCGGTGCGGCTCGCGCTTGCCGGCGCGCAGCGAACGCGCATGGTCGTCAAAACCTTCAGGTTCGGCCGACATCAACCTCGCCAACGGATAGCGCGCCTTCACCGCGGTCGCGACACCCGCGACCAGGCCGCCGCCGGATGCCGGCGCAATGACGATATCGGGGGTGATGCCGAGCGCGGCCATGTCTTCGGCGATCTCGCGGCCGACGGTGCCTTGCCCGGCGATGACTTTGGGATCGTCGTAGGGCGGTACCAGCGTCGCGCCGTGTTTCCCGGCGATGTCGCGGGCGATGGCCTCGCGATCCTCGCGATCGCGATCGTACAGCACCACCTCGGCGCCGTAGCCTTTGGTGCGCTCGCGCTTGGAGCGCGGCGCGTCCGACGGCATCACGATGGTAGCCCGCATGTTCAGGATCTGCGCCGCAGCCGCCACGCCCTGCGCATGGTTACCCGACGAGAATGCCACCACGCCGCCGCCGCGCGCGGCTTGCGGGATCGACGACAGCTTGTTGAAAGCGCCGCGAAACTTGAACGATCCGGTCCGCTGCAGCATTTCCAGCTTCAGGAAAACCTTTGCGCCGACCCGTTCGTCGAGCGCCGGCGACGACAGCAACGGCGTCCGCACCGCGAATGGCGCGAGCACGCGCGCCGCGGCATCGACGTCGACGGACGTTACCGGCAAGGGCGAAGCAGAATTTGTCATGCACACCTTTTATCGCGAGCCGCAACAGGCGGGCAAGACGCGCAGATGCAAGTCAGGTGGCCAGTCGCGGCTGTTCTGGCGCGATCTGCAAATCCGAGTTGGTTTCGGCCCGTACATCGCTGATGTTGTTGACGAATGCGCGGGCCGACGCTTCCCAGCCCTGGCTTGCGGCGAACCGGCGGCACTCTTGCGGTGAGGGTTTGATGCCGCCAGGCACGCCCGGCGAATCATATTAACCGCGAATCCGATTCAGCGGACTGCGATGTTGCCACGACAGCTCGCCGCATAGCGACGAGCCTCGAAGGATCGGCCACGAACGCGGTGCCTGCGACTCATCCTTCGAGACGCCGCGCAAGCGCGCGGCTCCTCTGGATGACGGCAATGTATATGCGGCCCCTAATCGAAGGCATGGAAATGATGGATCGGCCCATGGCCGTGACCGACGCTCAGGCGGTCGGCCGCGGCAATCGCTGCGGTCACCCAGGCCTTGGCGTGGCGAACGGCGGTCTCCAGATCGTCGCCCTTGGCAAGGCCCGCCGCGATGGCAGAGGACAGCGAGCATCCGGTGCCGTGGGTGTTTTCGGTGGCAATGCGTGGAGCTGCCAACGCAACAACGCCGGCTTCGCGGATTAGATAATCGATGCTCTCGGCACCCTTGCCGTGGCCACCCTTGATCAATACCGCGCTAGCGCCCATCGCCAGCAGACGTTTGCCCTGACTCTCGATCTGGCTTTCGCTTGAAGCAATTTGCTCGTCGAGCAGCGCCGCCGCCTCCGGCAGGTTCGGCGTGATGAGCACCGCGCGCGGGATGAGTGTTGTTCTAAGCGCTTCGATCGCATCCGGCGCCAGCAGGCGATCCCCCGACGTCGCGACCATCACCGGATCGAGCACCACATGCCCGGGCGGCCACCGCTCAAGCCCCATGGCAATCGCGTCGACCACCGAGCGTTGCGCGACCATGCCGATCTTGACGGCTTTCACGTCGAGATCGCCGAACACCGCGTCGAGCTGCGCGGTCACGAAGTCCGCGGGCACCTGATGAATGCCGCTGACGCCCTTGGTGTTTTGCGCGGTGAGCGCGGTGACGACAGACGCGCCATAGACGCCGAAGGCTGCGAACGTCTTCAGATCCGCCTGGATGCCGGCGCCGCCCGAGGAATCCGAGCCGGCGATGGTGAGCGCAATCGGAATGGTCATCGTTCTGCTCGCGACACGCTCCCCGTTCAAGCCGATGCCCGGTGGTAGCGCGGCCCGCCATTGGCAGCAAGTTGCCTTACACGCTATATTGAGTCCGGCGCGACGCCTTCGGAGACAGCAGCGATGGTTCCCTTTTTCGTCCAGTTCAAATGCAAGCTTGGCCAGTCCTACGTCGTCGCCAATGCGCTCGCGGAAGCCGAGATCGCCTCGGAGATCTATTCCACCGCCGGCGACTACGACCTGCTGGTGAAGTTCTACGTCGACAACGACACCGACATCGGCCACTTCGTCAACGAAAAGGTCCAGGTGATTCCCGGCATCGAGGACACCCACACCATCATCACCTTCAAGGCGTTCGGTTCGAAGTAGGAGAGTAATACACCAACGTCATCCTGAGGTGCTCGCCGTCTTCGGCGAGCCTCGAAGGATGGCCACAAGCGCCGGTGCACGCGGCCATCCTTCGAGACGCCGCGCAAGTGCGCAGCTCCTCAGGATGACGGCATTACGTTATTCTAGCCCTCTTTCTTCTTCGCCGGCCGCGGCGGTCCCTCCACCGGCGGCAGCGATTTGAGATATTCGGCGATTGCCGCGCGATCCTCGGCGCTCAGTTGCGAGGTGTTCCGGATCACGCGGGCCATTGAACCGCCCGCGGTATCGCCATCGGGCGTCTGCCCGGTTTCGAGGAAATAGGCGATGTCCTTTTCGCTCCAATCGCTAAGCCGCTTTTGCGTGATGTTCGGCACCCAGCCCTCGCCTTCCGGATTGGGGCCGCCCGAAAAGCGTTTGTCGGCGATAATGCCGCCTAGAAAATTGCGCGGACTGTGACATTCGGCGCAGTGGCCAAGCGCGTTGACCAGATAGGCGCCGCGATTCCACTGTGCGGAGCGCGCGGCATCTGGCGTGAAAGGCTTGCCGTCCATAAACAGCAACTTCCAGACGCCGATATTGCGGCGGATATTGAACGGAAACGGCACGGCGTGGTCGCGCACCCTGCCGGACACCGGCGTCAGCGTTTTCAAGAAGGCAAAGAGGTCGCGGGCGTCTTCGACCTTCGCATGCTGGTAGGACGTGTAGGGAAACGCCGGGAAGTAATGCGCCCGTTGCGGTGAAGTGCCTTTGATGAGCGCGCTGACGAAATCAGCCTCGGTCCAGCGCCCGATTCCATCGGCCGGATCGGGGGAGATATTCGGTACGTAGAACGTCCCGAACGGGGACGGAATAGCGAGACCCCCGCCAAGCCTGGTACGGTCGGGTTGACCGGGCACGGCATGGCATGAGGAACATCCACCTGCATTGAACGTTGTGAGACCATTGGCTGGATTGGGGGTATAGGCCGGCAACGCGCTGGCGGGAACGGCCGACGGGATCGTCAGCCACCAGAAAATGCCAAGGCCGGCGACGCCGGCAAGAACGAGGGCAAGGAAAAATCGTCTCAGCACGTGCTAATCCATCGTTCCAGGGCACCAATATTGCCAGTATGGGATAAATTCCCGGCTACTGTCTCAATGAAGTTTAGCCGTGTTCGCGCCGAATCCGGGAATAAATCCGAAGTCGCATTGTTGTAAATCGACGTCTACAGGGAGAGAACCATGTCAAAGACCAAAGTCACGCTCGCTACGCTGGCAATCGGCGCGGCGATTGCCTTCGCCGGACCGGCTTTTGCTGACAAGATGAAAGCAACCCTCGACGGCAAGTCCCAGGTCCCGCCGAATACCAGCGCGGCTACCGGAACCGCCGACATCGACTACGATCCCGCCTCCAAGAAGCTGAGCTGGAAGCTGACCTATTCGGGGCTGTCCGGTCCCGCGACCGCAGCGCATTTCCACGGCCCTGCCGAGCCCGGCAAGAACGCCGGCGTTGCGGTCCCGATCAGCAACACCGCGAGCGGTTCGGAAGGCAGCGCTACCCTGACGGATGCCCAGGCGGCCGATCTGACGGCCGGCAAGTACTATGTCAATGTCCACACCGACGCCAACAAGGGCGGCGAAATCCGCGGCCAGGTCATGAAGTAAGATTTTGCAGCTGCGGTGACGAAGTTAAGACTTCGCGCGATTGAGAATACAAAAGAGGGCGGACGCTCCAAGCGCCCGCCCTCTTTAATTTCATAGTCCGCTAAAAACCGAAGGTTAGCCCTTCTTGACGCGGAAAGTCTCGTGGCAACCGCCGCATTCCTTGCCGATCGCAGGGAAATTCGCTTTCAGCGAGTCCATATCCTTGATCTTGGCCTTGGCCTCGCTCACCACCTTGGCAAAGCTGGCGATCTTCGCGTCGAAGCCGGCCTTGTCTTCCCAAATCTTGGGGGAAGGGCTGAAATCGCCTTCCCACTTGGCGTCCTTGAGGCTGGCGGGGAACAGGGTCGGAAGCTTCTTGGCGGTGTCGTCGAGTTGTGTGAGAGCGGCATCGACAGCGGCCTGATCGTAGGGCTTTTCGCCCTTGAACATCGGGCTCAAAACGCCGCCCAGGTTCTTTCCGTTGGCCTTCATCATGTCCTGCGCCTCTTTGACCTTGTCCTGTTGCGCCGCAACGACGCCGACCCCCAGCAGTAACGCTCCTACGACAACGACAGTACGTATCATCGGCCCGCTCCCCTTCCCTGTTTTTCAATCGCTCTGCCAGTTCGCAACCGAACCTGAGCTACCGCCAATCTAACCCCACGCCGGGCATTTCATTCCACGCCCAAGATGATGAATTCACAGGCTGTGCCGCCGCTGATGCTCCCGGATCGCGATCCAGACCCGTTCGGCGGTCGCCGGCATGTCGATGTGATCGATCTTGTACTCCCGCCACAGCCCCTCGAGAATCGCATTGACGACGGCCGGGCATGAGCCGATCGCGCCGGCCTCGCCCGCGCCCTTCACGCCCAGCGGATTGGTTTTGCAGGGCACGTTGTGGGTTTCGAACACGAACGACGGGCCATCGGCGGCGCGCGGCAGCGCGTAGTCCATGAACGTTCCGGTTACCAGCTGGCCGTCCTTCGGGTCGTAGACCGCCTGCTCCATCAACGCCTGGCCGATGCCCTGCATCGCGCCGCCATGAACCTGGCCGGCAAGCAGCAGCGGATTCAGCGTCACGCCGAAATCGTCGACCACGACATAATTCACGATTCTGATCTTGCCGGTGGCCGGATCGATCTCAACCTCGGCGAGATGGGTGCCGTTCGGATAGGTGCCGTCGGCGGCGGTGAAGGTGGCGCTTGCATTGAGTTTCGACGGATCGACGCCCGGACGTTTGGCCAGATCGGCAAAAGAGATCGCGCGATCGGTGCCGGCGATCCGAATTGTGCCATCGCTGATCTCGAGATCGGCGGCGCTGGTCTCCAGGGCATCGGCGGCGATCTCCCGCAAATTCGTCCCCAGCGTGCGGGTGGCGCGCTCTACGCTGACGCCGCCGGTGGGAATGGATGCCGAGCCGCCGGTGCCGAGGCCGGTCGCGATCCTGCCGGTGTCGCCCTGGAGGATGTGCACGCGCTCGGGCGCGAGCCCGAATTGCTCGGCGACGATTTGCGCATAGGCGGTCTGATGGCCCTGCCCGGTCGACTGGGTGCCGATCAGCATCGTGACGTCGCCATTGGGATCGAGTGCCACATTGGCGGTCTCCTCGCCCATGGTGCCGCAGACTTCGACATAGGTGCCAAGCCCGATGCCGCGCACAAGACCCTGCTTCTTTGCGGCTTTGGCGCGCTTTGGAAATTCCTTCCAGTTCGCAATCTCCATCGCCCGCTTCATATGCGCGGTGAAGTCGCCGGAATCATAAACCTTGCCGGTAGCAGTCTTGTAGGGCATCGCACGCGGCGGGATGAAATTCTTGCGCCGGATCGCGTCCGGCGTCATCCCGAGCTTTCGCGCCGACGCATCGACCAGCCGCTCGACCACATAGGCCGCTTCGGGTCGCCCGGCGCCGCGATAGGCATCGACCGGCACCGTGTGGGTGAACACCGTGCGGACGCGGCAATGGAATGCCTGGATATCGTAAAGCCCGGGCAGCATGCCGGCACCGCCATGCGGGATATACGGACCGAAGGTCGACAGATACGCGCCCATGTCCCCCATCAGGTCGACGTCCATGCCCAAGAACTTGCCGTCTTCGGCCAGCGCCATGCGGGCGGTGGTAACGTTGTCCCGGCCCTGGGCATCGCCCATGAAGTGATCGGCGCGATCGGCCGCCCATTTGACCGTCTTGCGCAGTTTTCGCGCGGCAAACGCGGCCAGCGCGTATTCGCGGTACGGAAACAGTTTTGTGCCGAACCCGCCGCCGACATCCGGGCAGATCACCCGCATCTTTTCGACCGGGATGTTCAGGATGTTCTGACACAGGATATCGCGCACCCGGTGGCTGCCCTGGCTGCCGACCGTCAGCGTCAGATGATCGCGTTTGGCGTCGTATTCGCAGACCACCGCGCGCGTTTCCATGAAGTTGGTGACGATGCGCGGATTGACGATCGATATCTCGGCAACGGCATGCGCTTTGGCGAAGGCCGCCTCGGTGGCCTTTTTGTCGCCGATCGGCACGTCGAATAGCACATTGCCGGCATGATCGGGCCAGACCTGCGGCGCGCCTTGCTTCACGGAATTGACCACACCGATCGCCGCAGGCAGCGGCGTCCAATCGACCTCGATCGCCTCGACCGCGTCGCGGGCGTGATCGATGGTGTCCGCGACCACGAACGCCACGGCGTCCCCGACATGCCGCACGTCACCGGCGGCGAGGATCGGATAGGGAGGTCCCGTGAAAGGATCGACTTCGAGATTGAACAGGCACGGCAAGCTGCCGAGATCCTTCACGTCGTCGGGGGTGAGGATGGCGGCGACACCCGGCAGGCCGCGGGCGCGGCTGGCGTCGATGGTGAATTTCGCGTGCGCATGGGGGGAACGCAGCATCAGCGCGTGCAGGGTCGCCGGCGCGTGGTCGTCGGTGTAGCGGCCCTTGCCGCGGATCAGCGCGTCGTCTTCCTTGCGCAGCACGCTTTGACCGACGCCGAATTTGATGGGAGCCATTTTATCTCCGATTTCCATCGCGATTTTTCGTCATATTGCAGCGGATCGGTGGCGAGCGCAAACGGCTTCAGGTCCGCACCAGAGACCGCAACCAGCCCCGGCCGAACAGCAGCAGAATCGATCCGCCGTACACGATCGCGCCGACCACGATCAGCAGCAAAAGCGCCGCCTCGTCGCGGAAGGCGCTCAATTGCGCAAATTGCGCCGCTGCGAAGCGCGCGGCGAACCAGAGCGCAGCCCCGAGTAGAATACCGGCAAGGGCGAACTTCGCCGATGACCGCGCCAGCGTCCCATCCAGCTCAAGATACCCCGCCCGTACCGCAAAGCCGATCACCAGCAGCAGGTTGACCCAGGCGCCGACCGCGGTAGCAAGCGCAAGGCCGACCTGCGCCAGCGATCCCACCAGCGCGATCTTCAGCGCGACATTGACGGCGACGCCGGTCAGCGCCGCCTTCACCGGCGTGGCGGTATCCTTGCGGGCGTAGAAGGTCGCGACCGCGCTGCGGATCAGGACGAACGGGATCAATCCGATCGCATAGGCCGCGAGCGTGGCGGCGGCGGCAGCGGCATCCGCCTTCGAAAACGCGCCGCGCGCGAACATCGCCCGCATGATGACGTCCGGCACCGTCAGGAACGCGGCCACGAACGGCACCGAAAACAGCAGCGTGAAATCGAAGGCGCGGCGCTGCGACGCGATCGCGCCGGCATGATCGCCCGAGGTCAATCGCCGCAACATTTCCGGCAGCAGCACGGTGCCGATGGCGATGCCGATCACGCCGATCGGCAACTGATTGAGCCGATCGGCATAATACAGCGCCGACAGCGCGCCCGCGGGCAGAAACGTCGCGATGATCGTGTCCGCGAACAGCGCGACCTGCGTCCCCATCGAGCCGACCGTCGCAGGTCCGAGCGCGCGAAAAAAGGCGCGGACATCCTCGTCCAGCCTGAGCGGGGCAAATCGCGGCAGGATGCCCTGACGCGCAGCGTCACCCGCCAGCAGGAAAAACTCGAGAAACCCCGCGATCAAGACGCCCCAGGCCGCCGCGTATCCGGCGCCGGGAAACAACCCGGCCAGCGCCAGCGTCGCCATCATCGACAAATTGAGAAATATCGGCGCCGCCGCGGCGCTGGCGAAACGGTGCATGACGTTGAGCATGCCGCCATAGAGCGTCACCAGCGTGATCAGCAGCAGATAGGGAAACGTGATCCGCGTCAGCGCGACCGCGAGTTCGCCGCGCACCGGATCTTCGGAAAATCCCGGCGCCAGGACGGCGATCACCTGCGGCATGAACAGCCACGCCACCACCAGCAGCACGATTTGAGCGCTGAACAGCAGCGTGAAGATGCGATCGGCGAACAGTTTCGCCGATTTTTCGTTTCCGCTGTGAAGATGGGCATAGGCCGGCACGAACGCGGCATTGAAGGCGCCTTCCGCGAAAATCGCGCGGAAGTGATTGGGCAGCCGCAGCGCCACGAAGAACGCATCGGCCACCGGTCCTGCGCCGAGGATCGCCGCGAGCATGATGTCGCGCGCAAAGCCGGTCAGCCGCGAGAGCAGCGTATAGCCGCCGACGGTGAAAATACGTCCGAGCATCAGCCGCTTCTACAGCATGCGGCGGCGCTTCAAAACGGCGAAATCAGAAGATTCGCCATTTGAGCATGATCTAATCCGGAAAACCGGAAACCGCTTTTCGGGATCATGCCGTAAGCGCGCCGCGCACAGCCTCGATGATCCGCTGCTGCGTCGCCTCGTCGAGATAGGCGTGCATGGGAAGGCTGATGACGTCGTCGGACAGCGTTTCGCTGACCGGCAGGCCACCTTCGGCGACCGGAAAACCGCGGTAGGCGGTCTGCTGATGCATCGACTTCGGATAATAGATCGCGGTCGGAATGCCCTGCGCCTTCAGCGCCGCGGCAAAACCGTCGCGGTCGACGCCGCGCGGCAGCCGGATGGTATATTGCGCCCAGATCGAGCTGCAGCCGCCGGCGACATGCGGCACGGTCACCACATTGCCGAGCCCACGCGCGTAACGCTGCGCGACCTGGTTGCGCGACGCGATCTCGTCCTCGAAGATTTTCAGTTTCTCGATCAGGATCGCCGCCTGGATGGTATCGAGCCGCCCGGTCAGCCCAAGGCGGACATTGTCGTATTTTTCCACGCCCTGGCCGTGGACCCGGATGCTGCGCAGCGTTTCCGCCAGTTCGGCATCGTCGGTGAAGATCGCGCCGCCGTCGCCGAAGCAGCCGAGCGGTTTTGCGGGAAAGAAACTGGTCGCGGTGGCAAGGCCGAAAGTGCCGAGACGCCGGCCCTTGTAGCTGGCGCCGAACGCCTGCGCCGCGTCGTCGAGCACGAACATGCCCGCGGCTTCGGCGACCGCAGCGATGGCATCGTGGTCGGCGCTTTGCCCGAACAGATCGACGGGAATCACCGCTTTCGGCTCGAGTCCGAGCTTCTTTGCCGTGCCAATGCCGCGCTCCAGCGCATTCGCATCGATGTTGAAGGTCGCCTCGTCGACATCGACAAACACCGGCGTCGCCCCGGCCAGCGCCACGGCTTCGCCGGTCGCGCAGAACGTGAACGACGGACAAAGCACCGCGTCGCCGCGCCCGACGCCCTTGGCCATCAACACCATCAGCAGCGCATCCGTGCCGCTGGCGCAGGTCACCACATGCCTTGCGCCGCTGAAGGCCGCGAGTTCGGCCTCGAGCCGGGCCACTTCGGGGCCGTTGACGAACTGGCAATGCGCGAGCACGCGCCCGACTGCGTCATCGATCGATTTGCCGAGCCGCCGGCGCTGCGCGCCTATATCGATGAACGGCACGGGGTCGACACGTAGATGCTGGTTCATGGCGCCTTGCGGGGATTGAGATTGGGACATCCGAGCGATCAACTTCAATTCGATCATGCTCTAACCGACCACCCGACGCGGCCCTTTGCGGGCAGAGGCGGCAACCGGCTTGGCGGGAGTTTCCAGGCATCGGATCGCAATTTCGAGGCTGGCAACCCCTTCATCGCCGGTCACCGCCGGCACGCCGCCGGTGCGCACCGTGTCGAGATACGCGATCAATTCGGCGCGCAGCGGCTCGTCGTGACCGACCGGCAAATGGCGCATGGAATAGCTGCCGTCAGGCTTGAAGCCGAAGCATTCGGTGACCTGACGGGTCAGAAGGTCTCCCATTACGTATTTGCCGCGGGTCGCGATGGTGACGTTGCGCGCCTTGAACGGGGTCAGCCAGTTGGTGTTGATGTGCGCGAGCACCCCGGATGCGGTGCGGAACTGAAGAAGCGCAATGTCCTCACGTTCGGCAACCGTGCTGGAGAGCTGCGGCTGCACGTCGATGATGTCGGACTCGGTAAACCAGCGGATCAGGTCGATGTCGTGCACCGCAAGGTCGATCACCACGCCGACGTTCGACATGCGCGGCGGGAACGGGCCGACCCGGGTGATGGCGATCGAGAGAATATCTTCACCTGATATCGCCGCCTTGATGGCGGCGACCGCCGGATTGAAGCGCTCGACATGGCCGACCATCAGCGTCACGCCGGCGCGGCGGGCGGCGGCGACGATGTCGCGTCCCTCTTGCACGGACGATGCGATCGGCTTCTCGACAAGGACGTGAATGTTACGGGCGATGCAGGCGAGCGCGATCTCGTGATGAAGATGCGTCGGCGCGGCGATGGTCACTGCGTCCACCTCTTCCGCAATCAGTTCGTCAAGGGCAGCGAATGTGCGGCAGCCCACTAACTCCGTCGCTCGGGTGCGATGGGCCGGCAAAGGATCGACGATGCCGACCAGCACGATGCCGGGCAATCCCGCCAGTACGCGGGCATGGTTGCTGCCCATGATACCGGCGCCGATGACGCCGACCCGAAGCATGCGCTCCGCGCCTGCCCTGACCGCAGACCGCTGTGAATCCATCTCACGAACCCCGATAAATCTGTGACAAAGGGCCGCCAGGATCGCGCGACCAGCGCCACGGGGTGTCCTAGCACGTCGCCACAAATGTGGCGAATGCCCGCGAATTGATCCCAAACACGTTTTGATTCGAAGAATTACACCGTTTTGCCGGATTTCGGAACACCGGGCCGGTGTGAAACGCGGTCACGAGCGCCGATAGTCATCCTCGATGCGGATGATATCGTCCTCGCCGAAATAGCTCCCGGTCTGAACCTCGATCAGCTCCAGCAGGATCTTGCCGGGATTTTCCAGCCGGTGGGTGGCGCCGATCGGGATGTAGATCGATTCGTTCTCGTGCACGACCTTGACCAGTTCGTTGACGGTGACGCGCGCAGCACCTCGCACCACGATCCAGTGCTCGGAGCGATGGTGATGTTTCTGCAGCGACAGCCGGCCGCCCGGCTTCACCACAATACGCTTGACCTGGTGACGATCGCCGGTGTCGATCGATTGATAATTGCCCCACGGGCGGTGCACCTTGAGATGTTCCTCGGTAACCTGAGGCGCCACCACCTTCAATTTCGCGACCAGCCGCTTGAGGCCGTTGGCATCCTTCTGGCGGGACACCAGGACGGCGTCCTGGGTCGCCACCACAACCAGATCGTCGACGCCTTCCAGCGCGACCAGCGCCTTGTCGGTCGACACGTTGCAGTTTCGGGAATCCTCGAATACCGCGGCACCCTGCGCGGCATTGCCCTGTTCGTCCTTGCCCGACAACTCCCACACCGCATGCCAGGAGCCGACATCGGACCAGCCGCACGCCACCGGCACGACGGCGGCGCGCGCGGTCTTTTCCATCACGGCGTAGTCGATCGAAATCGCCTTGGCTTTTGCAAACGATTCCGAATCAAGCGTCACGAATCCGAGATCGCGTCCGGCCTTGGCTACGGCGTCGCCGACCGCTTGCACGCTGTCGGCGTCGACGTTGCGGTATTCGTCGAGCAGCACGCTCGCGCGGAACATGAAGTTGCCGCTGTTCCAGAGATAGCCGGCCTTGATGTATTCGGCCGCCGTTGCCGGATCCGGCTTCTCGACAAACTTCGCCACCATGCGAACCTCGCCGTAAACCGGCTCGCCCGGGCTGATATAGCCATATTCCGTGGCTGGACGCTCCGGCCGCACGCCGAACGTCACGATGCGCCCGGCATCGGCCGCGATCAGACCCTGACGGCAGGCGGCGACAAAGGCCGCGGTATCGCCGACGACGTGATCGGCGGCAAGCGCCAGAACCACGGCGTCCCCATCGCGGATTTGCGCAAACGTCGCGCCGGCGGCTATCGCCGCACCGGAATCGCGCCGCATCGGCTCCAGCAGAACGTCGGCCTCAATGCCGATCTCGGCAAGCTGCTCCAGCGCCATGAAACGGTACACGGCATTGGTGATGACGATGGGGCGCTCGAACAACGCCGCGTCGGAAACCCGCATCAGCGTATCCTGAAACGTCGAGCGCGCACCGAACAATGGCAGGAATTGCTTCGGACGCACCTCGCGCGACGCCGGCCATAGCCGCGTTCCGGCGCCGCCGCACATGATCAGTGGAATAATTCGCCTGTCCATCGAACCCCGAACATCTTCTGCATGACGTGGCTGCGATACCAGACGGCCACTTCCCAAGCCTCTTTACCCGTCGCATCAAGGGAACCGCAATACCCGTTTGAAGGGCTATTGCCAGATCGGCGCCGAAACCATACCAAGACGGGTAAAGTCCGGCCCGCCCGTCGGATTTGTGTCTCCTGTACCCCCCTCTCGAACCTGACGAGCGCGGACGACATGCGCCGGATCCTGCTTTCAACCGTCAAAATACTGATCTCCGCGGCGCTGCTCTATTTCGCGCTGAGCAAGATCAATTTTTACGACCTAGCATCGCGCTTCGACATCGCGAGCCTGGGCTGGATCGGCCTTGCGATCGCCGTGATGTTCCTGCAGATTTTTGTCGGTGCGTTGCGGTGGCGTGAGATCAGCGCCGATTGCGGCGCGCCGCTGGTGATAACGCAGGCGGTGCGCTTCAACCTGATCGGAACGTTCTTCAACCAGACGCTGCCATCCTCGATCGGCGGCGACGCGGTACGGTTATGGCTTGTCGCGCGCGGCGGCGCCGGGTGGCGTGCAGCGACCTATTCCATCTTCGTCGATCGCGCGATCGGCCTGATCGCGCTTGCGGTCGTGATCGTGGCGAGCCTGCCATGGAGCTATCGGCTCATCGACAACCCGCACGGCCGGTCGGCGCTGCTGATCGTCGATTTCGCGGCGCTCGCGGCGGGCGCCGGATTTCTGCTGCTGGGCAGGCTGCCATGGCCGTGGTTGAGGCGCTGGTGGGCGACGCATCATCTTCACGCCTGCTCGGTGATCGCGAACCGCGTGATTTTCAGCCGCAAGCGCGGACCGAAACTGGCGGCGCTGTCGCTCCTGGTTCATGTTCTGGCCGTCGTCGTTGCCTGGTGCGTGGTGCGGTCGATCGCAGCCCCGGTGCTGTTCGGCCAGACTTTTCAGCTGATCCCGCCGGTCATGCTGATCACGATGCTGCCGATCTCGATTGCCGGCTGGGGCGTGCGCGAAGCCACCATGGGACTGGCGTTCGGCTATGCCGGGCTTGCGAGCAATGAAGGCGTCAATGTGTCGCTGTTGTTCGGCTGCGTATCCTTTATCGTCGGCGCGTTCGGGGGCCTGGTATGGATCTTCAGTGCCGAAAAGCGGGCGCAGGGCTCCGCGCCGATCGAGGTCCCCGAGTAGCGGCCACTCCCCGGCGCCGCCGATTGCGTGCTTGTAACTTGACGGAATTGAAGCCCCGCCATGTGATGCATCCGACAAAGGCGGTTTTTGACAGACCAGCTTCGCCTCGGTAACGTCAATGATGTCCCGGGATGCCAATGAAGATCAGCGTCGTAACAGCCAGCTACAATTCCCAGGCGACGATCGGCTTCACCATCGAATCTTTTCTGGAGCAAGCGCATCCGGAAAAAGAAATGCTGGTGATTGACGGGGCATCGAGCGACGCGACTGTAAAGATCGTCGAGTCGTTCGGTTCGGACGCGATCCGTGTTTTCTCGGAAAAAGACAAGGGCGTCTACGATGCGATGAACAAGGGCTTTCGTCTGTTTCAAGGCGATGCCATCGGGTTTCTGAATTCGGATGATACATTTCACGATTCCCGCGCTCTTGCGGATATCGCCACGGCGATGCGGGATTGCGATATCGTGTATGGCGACCTCAACATGGTGACCGATCATCGCACCAAGACTCTGGTCCGATCGTGGCGGGGTGGAATGTTCAAACGCTACGCGTTCCAGCTCGGTTGGGTACCACCCCACCCGACCTTCTATATGCGCAGGGAAGTGGCGCAAAAGGTCGGCGAATACGACCTGAAATACGTGACCACCGGAGACTATGACTACATGCTGCGCGCGCTGGCGTTAAACGATTTCCGCGTGCGCTATCTTCCTCAGGTCATCGCCGACTTTCAGGTTGGCGGCATCAGCACCAAAGGCTGGCGCGTGACGCTGCGCGGAAATCTGGAATGTTTGCAGTCACGCCGCGAACACCTGAATGCGCCGCCGATCGACCCGGCATTTTTCCTGCGCTTCGCCCGGCGGATTTTTCAGATTCGCAAACTAAGCCTGTAGAGCCGGGCCGGCTGCCGGTTCGGCCGGCATGGCCGGACCGAATTCGGGGATCGCATCCTTCAGAACGGCCTTGATGGTGGCCCGGTCGTCTCTTGCGATTGCCTGCTCGAGCGTGCCGATCCACTTTCGCAACACGTGCATGGGCGGCTCGTTGGGTTTGGCGGCCATGATACCGGCGAGCCCGATCTCGACGGTGGGCTCTTCGGTTGCGAACAGGATTTCGTTCAGCCGCTCTCCCGGCCGCATCCCGGTGAAGACGATATCGATGTCATGGCCGGGCTGCAGGCCGGAAAGCCGGATCATGCGCTCGGCGAGATCGACAATCTTGACCGGCTGGCCCATATTGAGCACGTAGACCGAGACGTCCGGACGCACCGGCGTCAGCGCGTGCGTCGCCGCCGTCAACACGAGATCGCAGGCTTCGCGGATGGTCATGAAATACCTGACCATATCGGGGTGGGTGACCGTTACCGGGCCGCCCGCCTCGATCTGGGCCTTGAATTTCGGCACAACCGAACCATTCGATGCCAGCACGTTGCCGAACCGCACTGAAATCAGCCGCATCGGCGGCTTGCCATCCGGCTGGCCCGCCAGTTCGTGATCGAGCGCCTGACAATACATCTCGGCAAAGCGCTTGGTCAGGCCGAGCATGGAAACCGGCTCGATCGCCTTGTCGGTCGAGATCATCACCATCGCGTCCGCGCCCGAAGCGACGGCGGCGTCAGCGACGTTGACCGATCCGAAGATGTTGGTCTTGACGCCCTCGCTCCAGTCGCGCTCGAGAATCGGCACATGCTTGAGCGCTGCGGCATGAAACACGATGTCCGGCTTGAACTCGTTCATCAGTCGGTGGATACGGTCGCGGTCACGGATATCGGCGATGCGGCCCTCGATCACGGCTTCGGTGTTCTGCGCAGCAAGCGACTCGACGACGGCATAGAGCGCCGGCTCCGAATTCTCGATCACCAGCAACCGGGCGGCGCCGAACGTCGCGACGCGGTCGCAAATCTCCGAGCCGATCGATCCGCCCCCGCCGGTTACAATGACCGACTTGTTCTTCACCAGAGCTTCGAGCCGCGCGTAATCGATCTTTTCGCTTGGACGCAGCAGGAGATCCTCGACGGCAACCGCTGTCAGCCGTGGGGCATCGCCGCTCCCCAGCGATGGAAGCCGGCTGACAATCAGCCCGTGCCGGCGTGCCCGCATCAGCACGGATTCGGGCCGCGCTTCCGGCTCAAACGCGGACGGTGCCATTACCACGCGCGCGATCGATTTATTGCGTCTTGCGAAATCCTGGATCACGTCTTCGAGATCGTCGATCCCGCCCAGCACCGGAATACTGCGGATCATCTGTCCCTGATCGGCCGGCGACGGCGATAACACCCCCACCGGCCACAAGTGTTTGACCGCGCCGCTTTCAATGGCGCGCAGAAGAACCTCGGCGTCTGCGGCGCGGCCGATCAAAAGCGCCGGCGCGGCATCCTCGTCGGTCCGGGCGTGATAGCGCGCGCGGGTATAACGGAAATAACGATAGGCGAAGCGCAATGCGCTGAGAAAAAATATCTCGAGAAACCAGTAAAGGATGATGGTGATCTTGCCGAGGAAGAACGCGCCTTGAATGTTCGGTGCGACGGGAGCGCCGTGAATGTTCGGCGCGACGAAAATGTAGTCCAGCACCACCAGCGCCAGCGTGAGGACCGTGGCCGCGCGCAGGATATTTAACGCATCCGGCAACGAAATGAACCGCCATTTCGCGGTGGTCAGATTGAAGACGTAACAAACCACAATGCTGAGCGCGATGAACCAGGGCAGGATGCGCAGCAAAAGCGGCAGGCGGTCAAAGAAAGAGTCGCCGCCTTCGAAACGAAGGTAAAAACTGACGAGCAGCGCAAGCGCGGTCGCCAGCGCGTCATGCGCCACAATCAGCAAGTTACGCAATGTCAGATTCGAAAAACGCGTCATTTCGTCGACCAATAACCACTATTATTGAATTTCTGCCCCGTTCCCGGGGCTGCTGATAGCTTATCTCGCCCGTGCATGCCAGCCGTCACGGTTTGCCGGAACCACCGCCGCATTCTCCGGTCGCATCCTTAGCGCCATGCCGCCCGCGACGCCGACGCCCAGGACGTACATCCATCCCTCGTGGAAATCGAACAGGTGTGAATTGAACAGCGAGGTGAAGATGTTTTGCACCACCACCAGCAATCCGATCCAGGGCACTACGCCGTCGCCGCGAAACAGCAGCAAATGGGACAGCCACATCGCATACAGCACCACGACCCCGACCGTGCCCCACTGCACCGCGACGTTCAGCGTCTGATTGTGCGGGTTTCCGATCACCTGGCCGCCGGCAAGAACCTTGGGGCCGGTCGCGGCGTGCTCAAAAAGCCCGCGTGTCGAACCGGTGCCGTGTCCAACAATCGGCGCCCCGGCAAAGAACCGCAGCGATTTTTGCCAGAACTCCAGCCGCAGCCCGATCGACGTCGGCTGATCGCGCTCCTTGTAAATCGCGTAATCCCGGGAGAACCTCTCGGTCGTTGAGCGCAATTGAGGCGACATCGCCCAGGCCGACGCCGCCAGTACGACTGCTATGCACAATAGGATGACATTGCTCCGCCATGTCAGGTGGAGCGCCGCAACCACGGCCAGCATGATCGGCATGGTAACCAGCGCCGTCCGCGACACGGTGACGAACATCATGTTGAGGACGAACCCCAATGCCAGCGCAACCAGCGCTGCCGCGAGCCAGATTCTCCCTGCCCGCAGCAAGTTGGCGATTGGATAGGCCAGCGCCACGGCGCACAATGCGAATTCCTGGCTTTGGTCGATGTAATTTTTGACAAAGATCCCGCGCGACGCATCCGCCGCCGGCTTGAGCGTCAAGTCCGGCTCGAACGCGACGATCCAGGATATTGCCATCAACACCGCGCACGACACCAGAAACGCCGTGAACACCCACATCCCCCGCGCCGAGCGCTGGAAATGATAGAACAGCCCGGGCAGCACGAGCAGCTTTAGCGTAGGCCCGACCGCATAAAGACGCGCGGCCCAGGGCGCGTCCGACCATAAGGTGCCGACCGCGGCTAGGGCAAAAAGCGCAAGCGGCAGTGCGCAAGCGGGACGCTTCAGCGACTGAAAGTAGACCCGGTAGTCGAGCATCCAGGCTGCGGCCGCCAGCCAGAGAAGCACGAAAATCGCGGTAAGCGAGGTCGACCACGGAAGCGCCAGTGCGGTCAGCACAGCGAAAATATCCGCCGTGGTTACCGCGATCGCCGGATCGCGCCAGCCCGGCAGTGCCGGGCTCGCGAGCGAGCGTGCGGCCTTCGCATTCATGCCCCGCCCTCACGCGCCCGCTGGACCAGCGAGGTCGTGCTGAAGCCGGGCAAGACCTCGATCAGCAGCACTTCGCCGCCGCTCGCCTCAACCACCTCATGGCCGACAACCTGATCGCGGGCATAGTCGCCGCCCTTCACCAACACGCTCGGCTTGATCCGCCCGATCAATTCGATCGGCGTGTCTTCTTCAAAGACGACGACGAGATCGACCGCCTCCAGCGCCGCCAGCACTTCGGCCCGCGCACGCTCGTCCTGCACCGGGCGCCCCTCGCCCTTGAGTCGCCTCACCGAGGCATCGCTGTTGAGGCCGACGATCAGCCGGTCGCAGGCGCCTCGCGCCGCGGTCAAAACCTTGACGTGACCGGGATGCAGAATGTCGAAACAGCCGTTGGTGAATCCGACTCTCAAGCCCTGCTTGCGCCAATCCGCAAGATGGGCGTCGAGATCGCCTGGGGCAAGAACGATCTTTTCCTCCGCTGCGAGGAAGGCATGCGGCAAAATTTTTCGCCGCAATTCCGCTGATGTGACAACGGCCGTGCCTTTCTTGCTGACCGCGACCGCCGCCGCCGCATTCGCGACGCGCAACGCGGTTTCCCAATCGGCGCCGGCCGCGAGCGCCACGGCGACCACCGCCGCGGCCGTATCGCCGGCCCCGGAGACATCGCGCACCTTGACCGGATGCCCCGGCACCTGAATGGCCTCGCCGTTGCGCGGCACCAGGATCATGCCGTGTTCGCTTAGCGTCACCAGCATGGCCTCGCAGTCCGCGAGCAACATAGCTTCCTGCGCCGCGTCCGCGATTTCCGCCTCAGTGCCGGCGCGGCTGCGCGTTGCCTCGGCGAACTCCTTGCGATTGGGCGTCAGCAGCGTCGCGCCGCGGTAGATGGCAAAGTTGGCGCTCTTGGGATCGACGATGACGCGTTTGCCGAGTTTTCGCGCGGCGTCGATGACGTAGCGGATCACCCGCGCGGTCAACACGCCCTTGGCATAATCGGACAGCAATACGATATCCGCGCGGGAAAGCAGCGGCAGGATCGCATCGATCAGCTTCTGCTCGATATCAGCGGAAGCGGGCGACGCCTTTTCCCAATCGGCGCGCAGCATATGCGTCGAGAAATGCTCGGAGACGAACCGCACCTTTCGCGTCGTTGGCCGCGCCGGATCTGAAATCAGCACACTTTCGATCAGGCTTTGCTGCGCCAGCGCGGCCTTCAGCGTTTTTCCCGCGTCGTCCTCGCCGATCAGCCCGACGAAGATGCAGCGCGCACCGAGCGATGCGATGTTGCGCGCGACATTGCCGGAACCGCCGATATTGGTCTCGGAACGCTGCACTGCGATGACCGGCGCCGGCGCTTCCGGCGAGATGCGCGAGACCTCGCCATAGACGAATTCGTCGAGCATCAGGTCGCCGATGCATAGCACCGTCTGGCGGACCATCGCATTCGACAATGCTTCAAAATCGAACATCAGAACCGGCTATCTCTTGTACGGTCAGCGAAAACGATCGGGCTGGTCGAGGAACCCCTTGACGTAAGTTTCGACGGAATTTTCCAGCGGTGTGAAGCCGCCATTATAGCCGGCGCGCTGCAGCCGATCGACGTCGCTTTGGGTGAAGTACTGGTAGCTGCCGCGAATAGCCTCAGGCATATCGACATATTCGATGTCGGGTTTTGCAGCGAGCGCCGCATAGGCCGCCAGTATCAAGTCCCGGAAACTGCGCGCGGTGCCGGTTCCGACGTTGAACAGGCCGCTGACCGATGGTGTAGCCAGCAGCCACATCACGACCCGCACCGCATCGTCGACATAGATGAAATCGCGCCGCTGGTCGCCATCGGCGATCCCTTCACGATGCGACTTGAACAACTGCACCGGGCGCCTCGCCTTGACGTCGTCGAAACGCCGCGCCAGCACGCTCATCATCGCGCCCTTGTGATATTCGTTGGGGCCGAACACGTTGAAAAACTTCAGGCCCGCCCATTGCGGCGGCAGTTTTTCACCTCTGGCCGCACGTTCGGCGACGGCTATGTCGAACAGATGCTTGCTCCAGCCGTATAGATTCATCGGCCGCAGCGTCTTCAGCGCATCGATGGATTGGTCGTCGGAAAATCCCTGCGCGCCATCGCCATAGGTCGCCGCCGACGAGGCGTAGATGAAAGGCGTTGCACTGGCGGTGCACCAGTCGAGCAGCCGCATCGACAGGCGAAAATTCGTCTCGATCACCAGATCGGCGTCGGTCGCCGTCGTCTCCGAGATCGCCCCGAGATGGATGACGGCGTCGAGCCGGCGGCCCTTCAGCCAATCCATCAGTTCGGCGGGCGGCACGATGTCGGCAAGCTGCCGCTTGGCCAGATTGCGCCATTTGCCGTCATGACCGAGCACGTCGCAGACCGCCACGTCGCTACGACCCGCATCATTCAGCGCGGCCACGACATTCGATCCGATAAAACCGGCGCCCCCGCTCACCAGCAACATGACATCCCTGCCCTTGATCAAGCGCCGCCAGCTTTGCCCCAGTCCCGCCCGGCAGGCAACTTGGACGGACCGGTTAGGTGAAGGACCCGAAACGCATTTTCGCGCCGACGGAGTGACTTTACCTCCCTGCGTGGAGCAGATACCGACAAGGCCAAATCCAGGGCAGCAAACTCGACTCAAAATATGAATTCGAATTCGTTATATCAGGGTATAGTGGAGGACGCGGGCGACACCCGCCCGATCCTGATCGTACCCTATATGTGGATTGGCGACTTTGTGCGGGGCCATACGGTGGTGAGGGTCCTCAAGCAGCGCTGGCCGAACCGTCCGGTCGATCTGCTGACCACGTCCCTGTGCGCCCCGCTGGCCGATTACATGCCCGGCGTCCGCGCCGGGATCGTCTGGGACCTCCCCCGCGGCCGGCTGGCGCTCGCCAGGCAGCGGGGCTTGGCGGCGCACTTGCGGGAGCGGAACTACGGCACCGCGCTGGTCCTGCCGGGCACCTGGAAGTCCGCCATCGCACCTGCTTTGGCTGGTATCCCGGAACGGGTGGGATTTTTCGGCGAAGTCCGGTTCGGCCTGCTCAACCGCTTGCGCTGGGGCGAAAGGACCCTGCCCCGCTTCATCGACAAGAATGCGTCGCTGGCGCTGCCGGATGGCGCCCCATTGCCGGCGGAATGGCCGGTGCCGCAATTGCGAGTGCCAGCGGAAGATATCAGCCGCTGGCGGCAGGCCAACGCGCTCGGAACCAACCCTGCGGTGGCGCTTGCGCCGGGATCGGTCGGCGCCTCCAAGCGCTGGCCCTATTATGCGCAGGCCGCGCGCCTTCTGACGGAACGGGGTTTTGGTGTCTGGGTGGTCGGCGGCCCCGGTGAAAAGGCTTTTGCCGCCGAAATCGTCGCCGCCGGCGGACCCGCCGTCCGCGACCTCACCGGCACCGACCTGCGCAACGGCATTCTGGCGATGGCCGCGGCCGGCGTGGCGATTTCCAACGATTCCGGCCTGATGCATATCGCGGCCGCCATCGGCACGCCGACCATGGGTATTTTTGGCCCCACCAGTCCTTATCTCTGGGCACCCCTGAATGGTCTTGCGGCGACGGTTCAAACCAGGACACCGCCGCCTTGCGAGCCTTGTCAGCGGACGATTTGCACCATGAACGACCACGCCTGCATGCGGACCATTGCTGCGTCCGACGTGGCTGCCATCGCAGAGCAGGTGCTGGCCGGTACGGCAGCCGGCGTTGGCCATTAACATCGCCGCGGCGTCCCGCTTGCACAGCGGTGTTGCGGTCATTACCAAAGCTGCATCTTGCAACTCCCATGGTGTATTTTGAGCAAGGATTCAAAAGACCTGATCGCAGCCCACCTTGAAGGCTCGCTCGCAGCACTGCAGCGCGCGACGAGCGATGCGGCGTTTCTCGATGTCGCGCGCAAAACCGCGGCTGTTATCATCGCGGCCCTTCGTTCCGGCAACAAACTGCTGATCATCGGCAATGGCGGCAGCGCCGCCGATGCCCAGCATATCGCGGCCGAAATCATCGGCCGCTACAAGCAGGACCGGCCCGGATACTCCGCGCTTGCGCTGACCACCGACACGTCGGCGCTGACCTCCATCGCCAACGATTACGGTTTCGAGCAGGTCTTCGCGCACCAGGTCGAGGGCCTGGGCCAACGCGGCGACGTGTTGATGGCGTTATCCACCTCCGGCAAATCGCCGAATATTCTGGCGGCGCTTCGCCTGGCGCGCGAGCGTGGGCTTGTCACCGTGGGGTTCACCGGCATCAAGGGCGAGAATTTGCACGCGCTATGCGATTACCTGCTGGTCGCACCCAGCGCCGATACGCCGGTGGTCCAGCAAATCCATCTCGCCGTAGCGCATGGCATCTGCGACGAGATCGAGCAGACAATGATGCGCGAGCCTTCGAAAAAATGAGCGGCGCGCCAAAACCCGCCGCCTTCCTCGACCGCGACGGCGTCCTCAATTACGACGACGGCTTTATGGGCACGCAGGACCGGATTCGCTGGATGCCGAATGCGGCGAAGGCGATCCGACGGTTGAACGATGCCGGATATTTTGTCTTCCTGTTCACCAACCAATCCGGCGTCGCGCGCGGCTTCTTCACCGAAGATCACCTGCGCGTGCTGCATGACTGGATGCTTGCCGAACTCACGGTGCAAGGCGCTCACATCGACGATATCCGCTACTGCCCGCATCATCCCGACGGCACGGTCGCGGGCTATCTGCAAGACCATCATTGGCGCAAGCCGGCCCCCGGCATGATCCTCGATCTGATGCAACACTGGCCGGTGCGTCGCGACGGCAGTTTTGTCATCGGCGACCGGGAAACGGACATCGAGGCGGCGCAAGCTGCGGGCTTGCCGGGGTTCTTGTTTGCCGGCGGCGATCTCGATGCGTTTGTCGCCAACGTGATGGGTCAGAGCAGCGTGCGATAAACCTCGGCGATGTTGTTTGCCTCCGCGTCCAGGCTGAACTTTTCAACGACGCGCGCTCTCGCCCGCGCGCCCATCGCCGCCGCGGAAGTCGAATCGCGCAACAACGGTTCCAGCGCCGCCACCAGCGCATCGACATCGCCCGGCGGCGTCAGCACGCCAGTGACGGCGTCCTCGACGAGGAGCTCGGCAGCACCTGCGCGCGACGCCACCAGCGCCGCGCCTGACGACATCGCCTCGAGCAGTGTCAGGCCAAAACCCTCGTTGCGCGAGGTGAAGGCGTAGATCGTCAGCCGCCGGTACCAACGCGGTAGTTCCTCGATCGGCAACTCGCCGGTTATGACGACACGCGAAGTCAGGCCGGCGGCCTCGATCCGCTTTTTCAGGCCGTTGGCGAATGCGGCCTGCTCGCCGGTGATGGCGCCGACGATCACCGCGCTAAAATCCGGATAGCGAGGCAGCAGCCGGCACATCGCGTCTACGAACACATCGCATCCTTTTTGCGCGCGGACGCGGCCGAAGCAGCCGATCGCATAGCGTCCCGGCAACCCGGCTTCGGCGAACGCTGCCGCGCGATCCTCAGGCGGCGCGTAACGGTCGGTATCGATGCCATGCGGAACGATGGTGGCTTCCCGCTTGAGATACGACGCCGAGAGGTCGCTGGTGGCGATGACGGCGTCCATCCGGCGGATCAGCCACCGCGTAAGCCAGCTATGGCGCCGCTGCGCCGCCGAGGTGAACACCAGTTTTAAGGGCCAGCCGAGTGCTTTCAATAGCACGCCGACGATCATCTCGTTGTTGCGCCGCGCGTGCCAGATCAACGGCGTGCGGCGGCGCCAACATTTCAAAAGGTCCGCGGCGTCCATGCGCGCGATGCCATCCGGTGCATCCGAACCGAGCCACGCCGCGCGAAAGCGTTCTGCGAGCCTCGGCGCCACCATGCGATTGGTCGCGGTCACGCCGGAATAGCGCCTGTGCAGATTTGGCACGATCAGCTGCAATTGGCGCGCGGCTTGAGCGTCGATGGCCACCTAAAACTCCGTTTCGCGTAAGTCCCTATACGCAACATTAAGCATAGTGGCCAGTTGGCGCGCGCCGAAACCCCCTCTTCACCCTGAGCCGGATAGCCTCGTCCCGTAACCTTCAGGGATAGGTGATCTCATGACCGTGCTTGTCACCGGCGGCGCAGGCTATATCGGAAGCCACATGGTTCTGGCACTGGCGGAAGCCGGGGAAAGTGTCGTCGTGATCGACAATCTGTCGACCGGTTTTTCCACGTCGCTGCCCGAAGGCGTGCCGCTGTTCATCGGCGATGCCGGCGACGAGAACCTGGTCGAGGGCGTGATCGCGGCGCATGGCGTCGAGAGCATTGTCCACTTCGCGGGCTCGGTGGTGGTGCCGGACTCGATGCGCGATCCCCTCGCCTATTACCGCAACAACACCATGACCACGCGCAGCCTGCTCAACGCGGCGGTGAAATGCGGAGTCAACCGCTTTATCTTCTCATCGACCGCGGCCGTATACGGCGATCCGGAGCGGATGCCGGTGACGGAGGATGCGCCGACGCGGCCGTTGTCGCCCTATGGTTCATCGAAATTGATGACCGAGATCATGCTGCACGATGTCGCCGCCGCGCATGGCATGAACTATGTCGTGCTGCGCTATTTCAATGTCGCAGGCGCAGACCCGCTTGCGCGCATCGGGCTTGCCACCGCCGGCGCCACGCATTTGTTGAAGATCGCGGTCGAGGCCGCGACCGGCCAGCGCGCCAAGATCGACGTGTTCGGAACCGACTATCCGACCCCGGACGGAAGCTGCGTGCGGGATTTCATCCACGTCAGCGATCTTGCGCAGGCGCACCGCGCGGCGCTGTCATATTTGCGCAATGGCGGCGCGTCGACCACGCTGAATTGCGGCTATGGCCACGGCTACTCGGTGCTGGAAACCATCGAGGCCGTGCGCCGCGTCTCGGGACGCAATTTCGCGGTCCAGACCGCGCCGCGGCGGTCCGGCGACATCATGACCATGATCGCGGACACCAGGCGCATCGCCAGCACGCTGGACTGGACGCCGCAATATGCCGATCTCGAAACCATCGCGGCGCATGCGCTGGCCTGGGAAGAGAAGCTGTTCCACGAGCGCCATGGCGGCCTGCAGCACGCCGCCTCAGCCTAAATCTCATTCGGCGCAAGCCCCTAATTTGGCTTGAAAATCCCCTCCATTGCGGGCAACCCTGCCGCGCGGGTAATGTGGCCCGACGCCGTCCATGGAATGCGGATGACCGACCTTCCACGCAAGATCACCGACGATCCCTATGGCGCGGCGATCCTGATCCGCCGCCTGGTGATGGAACAGGGCGCGGCCTATTGGCGGCGCTATCTGCTGGCGTTTTTTCTGATGGCGGTTTCGGCGGCGGCAACGGCCGGCTCGGCCTATCTGCTCGGCGAAGTCATCAACCAGGCCTATGTCGACAAGAACGTGCGCGGCATCGCCATCCTGTCGCTGATCACGATTGCGGTGTTCACGCTCAAGGGCGCGGCGACCTATGGTCATTCCGTGATCCTGTCCCAGATCAGCAACGCCATCCTCGCCAACAACCAGCGCCGGCTGTTCTCCAAGCTGATGAATGAAAGCGTCGGTTTCTTTTCGGAACGGCATTCGTCCGAGTTTCTGGCGCGACTCACCGCCGGCGCCAATTCCGTGACGCAGGTGCTCAACCTGCTGATCAATGCAGTCGGGCGCGACGTGCTGTCGCTGATCGCGCTGGTCTGCGTGATGCTGATGCAGGACCCGTATATGGCGCTGCTCGGCTTCCTGGTGGCGCCGCCGGCGATGCTGGTGCTGCGCAAGCTGGTGAAGCGCATCAAGGGACTGGCGCATAATCAGTTCACCGGCACCGCCGATATCATGGAGACCATGCAGGAATCGCTGCAGGGCATCCGCACCGTCAAGGCGTTCACGCTGGAAGCGACCATGCGCCGGCGCATCGGCGCCAGCATCGATGCGGTCGAGCGCAACGCCAACAAGATGGCGCGCGTCTCCAACCGCGCGAGCCCGCTGATGGAGACGCTGGGCGGTTTTGCGATCGCGGCGGGATTGATGTATGGCGGCTACCGCGTGGTCGCGATGGGCGCAACGCCCGGGCAGTTCTTTTCCTTCCTGACCGCGTTCCTGCTGGCCTATGAGCCCGCAAAACGTCTGGCGCGGCTCAACATCGAACTGAACTCCAGCCTGATCGGCGCGCGAAAACTGCTGGAGATCGTCGACAGTCCCGCTACCGAGCCCGACGACGGTGACAAGCCGGCGCTCAAGCTGAGCGACGCGCGGGTCGAATTCCGCGACGTGACCTTCGCCTACCGGCCCAACGAGCCGGTGCTCAACCGCATGAGTTTCATGGCCGAGCCCGGCAAGGTCACCGCCCTTGTCGGTCCGTCCGGCGGCGGAAAATCGACGGTGCTGGCGCTGCTGCTGCGGCTCTACGAGGTCACCGAAGGCGACGTCGTGATCGACGGCCAGGCAATCTCGGGCGTGTCGCGCCGCTCGCTGCGGCAGCAGACCGCCTATGTCGGCCAGGACGTCTATCTGTTCCGCGACACCATTCGCGAGAACATCGCATTCGGCAAGGTCGGCGCGACGGAAGCCGAGATCGTCTCTGCCGCGAAGGCCGCCTGCGCACATGATTTCATCATGGGATTTCCGCTCGGCTACGATACCCCGGTCGGCGAGCACGGCACGCAACTGTCGGGCGGCCAGCGCCAGCGCGTCGCCATTGCCCGCGCACTGGTGAAGAACGCGCCGGTCATCCTGCTCGACGAGGCCACCGCCGCGCTGGATTCGGAATCTGAAAAGCAGGTGCAGGAAGCCATCGAGCACCTCTGCCAGAACCGCACCACCATCGTCATCGCCCACCGCCTGCACACCATCATGCATGCCGACGCCATTCTGGTGGTCGAAGGCGGCGAGATCGTCGAGCGCGGCCGCCATGACGATCTGCTGCGGCGCGGCGGGCGCTACGCCTCGTTCTTCCGCCTGCAGCATCGCGATGCTACTCCGCCGACGCTGGCACCGATCAGCGCAACGGCTTAAGGCATTTAACCGAACAACCGTCCCTCCCCCTCAACACCGAGAAAATTCATGAGCGCTTCGTTCGTCATTCCCGCCCCGCCGCAAGCTGCGATCGCTGTTGCCGGCGATAGCAACACTTTTCCGGTCCGCCGCATCTGGTGCGTCGGGCGCAATTATCTCGAGCACATCCGCGAGATGGGCAATGACGAGCGGGCGCCGCCGTTCTTCTTCGCCAAGCACGCCGACATGGTCGAGCCCGATGGCGCGACCATTCCCTATCCGCCGCTGACCAAGGACCTGCATCACGAGGTCGAACTGATCGTCGCGATGAAAAGCGGCGGCCTCAACATTGCGGCCGACAAGGCGCTGGATCATGTCTGGGGCTACGGCGTCGGCATCGACCTTACCCGCCGCGACCTGCAGCAGGCGTCGCGCAAGAAGGAACGGCCCTGGGAGATCGGCAAATCCTTCGACCATTCCGCGCCCTGCGGCGCATTGCAGCCGGCCTCGAAGATCGGCCACCCGGCCAAGGGCAAGATCTGGCTCTCGGTCAACGGCACCGAGCGGCAGAAGGGCGACCTCACCGAACTGATCTGGAGCGTGCCGGAAATCATCTGGCAGCTGTCGCAGCAGGTCTCGCTTGGCGCCGGCGACATCATCATGACCGGCACGCCCGCCGGTGTCGCGGCGCTCTCGCCCGGCGACAGGATCGAATGCGGCGTCGACGGCATCGGCACGCTGAAGGTGACGATCGGGAAGCCGGAGTAGACACTCTCCGTGCCCCGGACGCAGCGCAGCGCGCCGCCTCTTCGCGGCGTGGTGCGCTGCAGAGCCGGGGCCCAGCTTGCTTGCTGGAAGTAACCGGGTCCCGGTTCTGCGAAGCGGCATGAAGAATGCCGCATCGCGCCCGGGACACGTACCAATTCGCCGGTCCCCCACTGCCAAATTCGCAATCCGTTAACCATAACTCCATTAAATGAGCGGACCTGCCCTGCGCCGGAGCCGCCGCCTATGACCCCCGACTGGAACGCCGTCCGCCTCGAACTGCTTCAGATCGACGAGCCGATGCGGGCAAGTTTGCGCGAGATGCGGCCGTTTTTCGCCAAAACCCTGCCCGGCATCCTGGCGCGGTTCTACGACAAGGTGCGGCATACCGACCCGGCATCCGGCGTGTTCAAGGACGGGGTGATGCAGGAAGCCATCCGCCTGCAGCTGCAGCACTGGGACCTGATCGCCTCCGGCAATTTCGGCGCCGATTACCAGTCCTCCGCGGCGCGGTTTTGCGAACTCAATCATCGCGCCGGCGTGGCGCCGCAATGGTATGTCGGCTGCCGGCTGATGTTCATCGCCGATCAATTGATGAAAGCGGTCGAGGGCGAGGTCCAGATGCCGCGCTTCGGCAAGGCAGCTCAGGCGGCACGCGACAGGAAGGCTGCGATGCTGAACGCCATCGCCAAGGCCAACATGATGGACACCGAGACCATCGTCGCCACCTATTTCGGCTCCAACCGCCAGCTGCGCAAGGACGCCATCACGGAAGCCAGCAACCGCTTCCGCACCATCATCACCGCGCTGTCGTCAGCCTCGAGCGAGTTGGAAGGCACCGCGCGCGCGCTCAGCGACAACGCCGGCAACACCACGCGGCTCGCCACCGTGGTCGCCAACGCTTCGGAGGACGCCTCCAACAACGTCCAGTCGGTGGCCTCCGCCACCGAGGAGCTGGCGATTTCGGTGCGGGAGATTTCCCAGCAGGTTCAGGAATCCAACTCGATCGCCGCCAGCGCCGTGCGTCAGGCCGATGAAACCGATTCCCGCATCAACGCGCTGTCGCAGGCCGCCAACCGCATCGGCGACGTGATCAAGCTGATCACCTCGGTCGCCGAGCAGACCAATTTGCTGGCGCTCAACGCCACCATCGAGGCCGCGCGCGCCGGCGAAGCCGGACGCGGATTTGCCGTGGTCGCCCAGGAGGTAAAGGCGCTGGCTGCCCAGACCGCGAAAGCCACCGACGAGATCGGCATCCAGATCGCGGGCATGCAGACCGCAACCCAGGAAGCGGTCGGCTCGATCAAGATGATCTCGGCGACCATCGGCAAGATTTCCGAGATCACCACCGCGATTTCGGCGGCGATCGAAGAACAGGGCGCCGCCACGCAGGAGATTTCCGGCAACATCCAGCGCACCGCGGCCGGCACCTCGCAGGTCGCCGGCACCATCGCCGAAGTCAGCCACGGCGCCAACCAGACCGGCGCCGCCTCAAGCCAGCTGCTGTCGTCGGCAAAACAATTGTCGGACTCGACGACGAGTTTGCAGGCGGAGATCGACGGGTTCTTGAAGTCGATCGCGGCTGCGGCGTAGAGGCTCTTTCGGGAGCAGCGTAGCGCCGTTTCTTAACCTCGCCCCGCTCTTGCGGGGAGAGGTCGAAGCCGTAGCGCAGCGAAGGCTTCGGGTGAGGGGCGAGGCAGTGACTCGAACACCATGGAGGACCGTTGCAGGCCTTCCGACCCGATAGGTTTTCGATTTGGCTGCTCAGTGCCTGGCCCCTCACCCGCCGCGCATCTGACGATGCGCGTCGACCTCTCCCCGCTAAAGAGCGGGGCGAGGTTAAGAAGGCGCTTCGTCTCAAATTCCTGTTCAAATTTCAAACAGCCACACTTTCTCGTTCTCGCGGCGCAATGCGTCCGAGGTTTGCCAGTCCCTCGCGAACCCAAGCGAGGGGGGTGGAGCGGCGGGAGGCGCCAGGGCACCAGCGGGCACCCCTAGAGGCGGGATTAACGTACCCACCTCGCGCGGCAAGGCACCGCGCGCGCCCAAGGCTAGGCGCAGCGCCTCCCGGCGCTCCACCAACCAGGCCATCGACCGTTCCGGGGCCCCGGTCCGGCCAGCTCTCG
>NZ_DASYMN010000437.1:0-6245 GCF_036009065.1 Bradyrhizobium sp.
TCACGGCGTAGTAGCCCTGGTCCGCGCTTCCGGGGACTTGGCGCACGGCGATTTCGCGCCGCTGCCTGTCCCCGTCCAGCCAGCTTCGGTGGCAGACCCCGAGAGTGGGGCCGGACGGATACCCAAGTACTCCCGCGAACGTGAGCCACGTTAGCCCCCCGCCCTCAGGCGCCGCTCCCACCCCCACGTTGCAAAGCGTCCCAGGTAACGCTCCCTCAAGGTAGGATGGGATGACTAGGGTTATAAGTTGTAACGGAATATTGTCAATAACAAAAAACAATCAACTATTCGTGAATGCATTCCTACGACTTCTCGTCATGGCCGGGCGTGTCCCGCCTGCGGGGCCGAAGCCCCTTCGGCGAGGCGAAGGCCCGGCCATCCACGTCTTGCTTCTTCGCGACTCACCAAGGACGTTGATGCCCGGCACAAGGCCGGGCATGACGGAAGAACCATAGGGCGGTCGCGACCGCTGCTCATCCCTTGGGCAGCAACCCCAGCCGCTTGGCGATGATGCGGTCGACCATGCGCTTCGGCAGGATCGCCGTCATCAGATGCCGCATCTGGTCTGGCGCGATCTGGTAGCGCACGCGCGGGTTCGGAGTGGTCAAGGCCAGGTGAACCAATTCCCCGATCTTTTCGACAGGCAATCCGCTGTCGCCGAGCTGCAGCATGAACTTGCGGATTCGCTGCAGCGCCGGAAAAAACGGCGAGTTCCTGTAGGGCGAAATATCCACCTCCTCGGCCTTGGCCCAGATCGGGGTCTTCACCGCGCCCGGCGCGATGATAATGACGTCGATGCCGAACAGCATCATTTCGCGGCGCAGGCTTTCCGAGAGGCCTTCCACCGCGTGCTTGGAGGCCGAATAGGCCGACATCAGCGGATTGCCGTTTTTCCCCGCCACCGAGCTGATCATGACGATTCGCCCCTTCGGCCCGTGCAGCGATGGGTCGGCACCGAGCAGCGGACCGAACGCCTGCGTCGTGATGATCGGGCCGATGACGTTGACGTCCATCTGGCGGCGGAATTCGTCGGCCGAAAGATCCAGCACGGGACCTGCCACCGCGATGCCGGCATTGTTGACGAGGCCGGCCAGGGTTGCGCCTTCCAGCTCGGCGCGGACCTCGCGCGCCGCCGCCAGCACCTGCGCCTCGTCGGTGACGTCGAACAGCAGCGGGGTGAAGTTGGCGCCGAACTCGGCTTTCAGCCGATCGGCGTCGGCCTGTTTGCGCACGCTGCCGAACACGCGAAACCCGCGCTCGAGCAGCACCTTGGCCGTGCCCCAGCCGATGCCGGTCGATGTCCCGGTGATGACGACGGATTGCATGATGGTTCTCTCTAAGCCGCACACACCAGCGTCATCCTGAGGTGCGCGCTTCTTGCGCGCCTCGAAGGATAGCCGCAGGCACCTTATTCCATCCTTCGAGGCTCGCCGCGAAGAGCGGCGAGCACCTCAGGATGACGTCTCCATCTAAACGTTAAAACAAATCGGCGAGCTGCGACAGCTGGCTCACGCCCTCCCGCCGGCGCGGCGACAGATTCCCTATTCGGCGTGGCCGTCGATGATCGGGCCGAACAGCTGCCATTTCTCGCCGGTGAACTTCATCATCTGAACCTGTTCGATCGGGTAGAAATCGGTCGGCGAGGTCTTGATGCGGATTCCCGGGATGTAGGTGTTGATCTCGAAATCCATATTGGCGACCACCTTCATGACGTTCTCGCGCGTAAGATTGTCACCGCAGCGTTTCAGAACCTCGACCAATGCGATCGAGGTATTATACCCCGTGAGCGGTCCGCTCTCCGACTTGTCGGCCTCCGGATAATACTTCGCCATGAAGGCGCGGAACTTCTGCATTCCCGGATGGCTGTCCCATTGCGGATCGGTGACGTCCATCTGATAGCCGGCGCTCAAAATTCCCTTGGAGTTGTTGAGGCCGGCCGGGCCGAGCACTGCGCCGACCGACGCCGACACGTTGGTCATGATGTGGATCGGATGCCAGTCGAGTTCGGCCACCTTCTTGATCGCCTGGGCGGCAAATTTCGGCGTGCCGATATTGATGAAGATATCCGGGTTCGCGGTCTTGATGGCGACGACCTGGGAGTCCACGGTCGGCATGCTGGTTTCATAGGGGATGCTGGCGACGACCATCTTGTCATATTTTTCGCGCAGCACGTCCTTCAGGCCGAGCACGTAGTCTTTTCCAAAATCGTCATTCTGATAAATCACGCCGATCTTCGCATTCGGATGATGCTGCAGGATGTAGGTGGCATAAATGCGCGCCTCGGCGCGATAATTCGGCTGCCAGCCGATGGTCCACGGAAAATGCTCGGGGTCGCCCCAGCGCGACGCGCCGGTGGCGACGAACAGCTGCGGCACCTTCATGGTGTTCATGTATTTCTGGATCGCCGCGTTAGGCGCGGTGCCGAGCGGCGCAAAAATCAAAAACACCTCGTCGCTCTCGACCAGTTTTCGCGCCTGTTCGACAGTCTTGGGTGGCGAATAGGCGTCGTCGTAGGAGATGAAGTTGACCTTGCGGCCGTTGATGCCGCCGGTGTCGTTGATCATCTTGAAATAGGCGCTCATGGTCTTGCCGATGATGCCGTAGGCCGAGGCCGGCCCGCTATACGGCATGATGTTGCCGATCTTGATTTCGGTGTCGGTGACGCCGGGACTGTATTTTTTCTGCGCGAACGCCGGCGCGGAGGCTGCGGCAAGGATCGTTGCGGAAATTCCAAGCGTCTTGAGCAAATCAATAGCGGCGCGCTTCATAGAGTCTCCTCCTGCAGGGCTGGTCCAGGCGTGACGGCTTTTTGGCGGGCGATTTCCTCGAAGTGTTTTTCTGTTATTGGCCGGACGATAGCAGCCGGCAGGGATTCCCGGAAGCGGCGGCCGGGTGCTGGAACTGCGATTGTCAGAGGCGATTTGTCGCTAAGGTGTGTGCAGTGCGGCGCAGCAAATTCTACGGTGCGAAATGCGCGAGCGTTGAATCGACCTAAGCGCGCGCACTCGACGCCGTCATCCTGAGGTGCTCGCCGTCTTGGGCGAGCCTCGAGGGATGGCCGCATGCACCGGTGTGCGCGGCCATCCTTCGGGGCTCGCCGTGAAGAACGGCGAGCACCTCAGGATGACGGCGAACTGTGTTGAAGCCGCCTCAATTCTTCGTCTTGTCGACCAGCGCGCCCTTCTTGATCCAGGGCATCATGTCGCGGAGCTTGACGCCGACTTCCTCGATCGGGTGCGCGGCGAGTTTGGCGCGGGTGGCCTTGAACGAGGTCTGGTTGACCTTGTTCTCCAGCATCCAATCGCGGGCGAACTTGCCAGACTGGATGTCGTTCAATACGCGCTTCATCTCCGCCCTGGTCTCGGCGGTGACGATGCGCGGGCCGGTGATGTATTCGCCGTATTCGGCGGTGTTGGAGATCGAATAATTCATGTTGGCGATGCCGCCTTCATAGATCAAATCGACGATCAGTTTTACTTCGTGCAGGCACTCGAAATAGGCCATCTCCGGCGCGTAGCCGGCTTCCACCAAGGTCTCGAAGCCGCCTTTGATCAGTTCGACCAGGCCGCCGCACAGCACTACCTGCTCGCCGAACAGGTCGGTCTCGCATTCCTCCTTGAACGAGGTCTCGATGATGCCCGCGCGTCCGCCCCCGATCGCGGAGGCGTAGCTGAGGCCGAGGTCATGGGCATTGCCGGACGGGTCCTTGTGGATAGCGATCAGGCAGGGCACGCCGCCGCCGCGCTGATACTCCGAGCGCACGGTGTGGCCGGGGCCCTTCGGCGCAATCATCAGCACGTCAAGATCGGGCCTGGGATCGAGCAGGTTGAAGTGCACGTTGAGGCCGTGCGCGAACACCAGCGCCGCGCCCTTTTTCATGTTGTCGTGCAGGTGATCGCGATAGATATCGCCCTGCAGCTCATCGGGCGTCAGCATCATGACGAGGTCCGCCCATTTGGCGGCCTCGGCGACTTCCATCACCTTGAAGCCCGCGGTTTCCGCCTTCTTGGCCGAGGCCGAGCCCTTGCGCAGCGCGATCGCGACGTCCTTGACGCCGGAATCCTTCAGGTTCAGCGCGTGCGCGTGACCCTGGCTGCCATAGCCGACGATGCAGACCTTCTTGCCCTTGATCAGGTTGATGTCCGCGTCGCGATCGTAATAAACCCGCATTGCTCGTTCCTCTGCTATGGCGGCCGCTTCCCGGCCCGCCTGATCTCGAATTGCCGCCGGTTTCTAGGGCGGCTAGCCCTCCCAGACAAGGCCGGAAGGTGATTTTCTGCGTGCGCGGAACGCATACGCGCCGCTCAGGCGATTTTCGGCACGGACCGCGAACGGCCCGACAGCAGCATGATGGCGATGCCGACGATCACCACGATCATGCCGGCCAGCCGCAGCGGCCCGAACCGCTCGCCGAACACCATGCTGGAGGCCGCCGCGCCCACGAACGGCACCAGCAGCGCGAACGGCACCACCTGCGCCGCGGTATGGTCGCGCAGCAGCCGGCCCCACAGCCAGTAGGCGACGCTGGTCGAGACCGCGCCGATGACAAGGATGCTGATGACGCCGGTCGGCGACATGTTGAGGAGCGCATGCCGCGCCGGCTGCGGTCCGTCCACGATCAGCGTCAGGGCCAGCAGCGGCACCGCCGACGCCAGGCATAGCCAGGCGAACAGGTCGAACATCGGCACATCGCGCGCCCGCCGCAGCAGCAGGTTGCCGACCGCGAAAGAGACCGGACAAATCATCAGCACGGCGAAGGCGCCGACGCTGAAATCGTAGCCGACGGTGCCACAAATCATCAGCAGGCCGACCGCGGCGACTGCGATTCCGACGGTTTGCATGCGCGTCGGCACCTCGCCGAACGCGATCACCGCGAACGCGATCGTGAACAATGCCTGGCTCTGTACGATGACGCTGGCGAGGCCCACCGGCACGCCATGCGCGATACCAAAAGCCTGCGCCAGGAACTGGCCGAGAAACAGCGTTGCGCTGATGGCGATCAGCAATGGCCATGACACGTCCGGCTTGCGCACGAACAGGCACGGCACCGCCGCGATGGCAAAACGCATCGTCGTCATCAGCGTCGGCGGCAGTTCGTCGAGCGCCAGCCGGCTCGCGACGAAGGCAAGGCCCCAGATCACGGCGACGAGGGTTGCGAGAAAGATGTCGGCGGGTTTCATGCCAATGCGCAAGATCTATGCATAATCATCCGGGGACACCGTCAAAATTGATATCGAGCAACGCGGCGAGTTTTGCGTGAACTTCCGTCAAGACTTCGCGAGGTACTGTCTCAATGAAATCAAAAAGGCACTGCTGACGATCGATCCAATGAATTTGGTCGACAAGGACCGTCCCCTCCGTCTTTAGGCCCTCGGGCAAATCGACGTTGGTCGGCCAATCCCCGAGCCTCCTAGTAATTGGACATATGATCGTACGGCGAGAGGTTTCATGGTAGCTTCGCGATGTCAGGATGAGTGCCGGCCGTCGGCCTGACTGTTCTGTGCCCCGGGTATCATCCAACTCGACCCACGCAATATCACCTGCGTCAGGAAGCCGCATTTGGCTTCCCATGGCGATGGTGCTTTGGAGGCTTCTTCCGACTCCGAGCTCGCGGCATCGCAATCTCGCCGCGCGAATAAGCATCGTCGATGATCTCGGAGCCGACGTCAGGTCCCCAGTCCAGCATCGGCGGCACGTTATTCGGGTCAATCTGGTCGAGCAGTTCTTCCAGCAACTGCGCCGATGTCTTGACCATGCTGCGCAGCCGGATGTCTCTGCCTTCGACGGTGAGTTCAAGTTCGGTGCCTGCGCGCACACCGACGACGTCGACGGCCGATTTCGGCAACCTTACTCCAAGACTATTTCCCCACTTCGCGACTTTGACCTTCATGACCGACCCCTTGGGATTTACGGTGTATATCCATTAGTTTTCACCCGTCCACCCTCACATCCCCTCCGCCCCGCGACCGATCGCAGCCACGCCGGTGCGCGACACCTCGACCAGCCCGAGCGGCCGCATCAGGTCGACGAACTGGTTGATCTTGGCGGAGTTGCCGGTGATCTCGAACACCAGGCTCTCGGTCGAGGCGTCGATCACCCTCGCACGGAATGCATCCGCCAGCCGCATCGCCTCGATGCGGGGCTCGCCGATGCCGCGCACCTTCACCATCGCCAGTTCGCGCTCGATCGAGCGCGTGCCGGTCAGCGTCATGTCGACCACCTTGTAGATCGGGATCATGCGGTCG
>NZ_DASYMN010000438.1:0-15355 GCF_036009065.1 Bradyrhizobium sp.
GTCGTCCCAGGCAAGGCCGCCCTCGTCATGCGCGTCCTTCCAGAAGCCGGTCATGAACTTGACCGAGTCGAGCGTCTCCTTGCTGTTGATCACCACCTTGCCGCTTTCGTCGACTTCCTTGCCGCCCCAGGACCACAAATAAGGGTAGCTGAACGTCGGGGCGTCGCCGAAGGTGTGACCGAGCGTCTGGCCGATCGGGCGGCCCTTGGCTTTGAGCTTCTTGCCGACCTCGTGGTACTTCTCCCAGGTGTCCGGGAAGGAGGAGGCGCCCGCCTCTTCGAACCACGATTTGCGATAGGCGATCATGCCGCCGATGATGGCCCAAGGCATCGATATCCACTTCTTGCCGTCGTTCGAGTTGGCCTTGACCAGCGCGTAATGGGCCCCCTCGGCCTTGGCCAGCGGCTCGACCACGTCGGTCATATCAACGCAACTCGCCGCGTAGAGCTGCGGATGGTTGTTGTTGAGCATGATCAGGTCCGGACCGGAGCCCGACTGGATGGCGGAAGTGATCCGCGGCTGCAGATCGTTGGCGTTTACCGTCTCGAAATTGATCTTGACGCCCAGCGCCTTCTCGGCCTCGGGCAGCATTTCCTTGCGCAAGAGCTGATCGGAAGCCGGCACGAAGTCGTTCCAGCGCAGCCAGTGCACGGTGGCGCCCTGCGCAAAAGCGGGCGGGCGTCCGGTAGCCAGGATGCCGGCCATGCCGCCGGCCAGCACGGTGCCGCCCTTGAGGACGTTACGTCGGGTTAGTTTCGTCATGGATTCCCTCCCTTGGTGATACCCCCTTGGCCGGTCTCACGCCGGCTTGAGATCCTTATCGTTTTGTAGCGCCTGCGTGGTTCAACGCATGCGCACGTTCGCGCGTGCGCAACACGTTGTTTGGACGATCATTTGTCGGTGTGCCCGGTCTTCCGGCGACAAATGGCGATTGCGGCGTGAAACAGGGTGAATTGCTCGCAAGAAGCAGGCATTGCAGCCGGCGCATGAACCTTACTGCCATATCGGCACCCCTCCCGCGCAGCACTGGTGTTGCCGTCGCTGAGCGGGTTTGCCCCGTCTTGTTTAAAGCTTGGGTACCGGAAATGCTGGCGCGACGTCATTGTCGTCGGTCGCAGCAGGAAATCAAGAGTTAGCTTTGCCGCTGGCGCATTCTCACATCGTAAATGGCGGGTGGCCGCCCTGAGTGTGAACCGGTTACGTAAGACGCTTCATATCGGCCCTTCGTCACGAGAATTGGCGACGTTGCCGAAAGGCGCATTGCTGAGAACGGAGCGGCTTTCGCGCGCCCGTGGGTTGCGGTAGCCTCGGGCGAGAGACCGGCCAAGGAGGCGAAGACCTATGAAAGAAAGCACGTTGGCCAAGATCACCGCCTCCGTAGCCGCAGCAAGAGGGGTGGCGAAAAAGGCATTAGCGGCGAGCCCCAATCCTGATTGGACTGAGTCCGAAATCCGCGCCATCGACGAGTGGATCGCACTTCAGGATGTCGAGTTAGATCGCCCTGAAGCCATCCGCCGGCTGGTCGAACTCGGACTATCGGCGAAGCGATGAGCGCGCACGATTGGACGGTGATTTTTCTGCGTCGCAGCCCTCATCACACGGCGCCTCGATCGCTTGGGCAAGCAAATCGAAGCTGTTCGCGATTATCTCCTGGTCGAACTTGGGAATGAGGAAACGAAGTCCGAAACGCTGCGTTCTCTTGCCGCGCTTCATTGCCAGAGCCGCGACGCGGTTCACCTGATCGCCATTCGAAACGCGGCGGTTATCTTCACGCCATCTCCATGTTGGTATCGAAAAAAGCGCTCACCGTTCGTTGGCCTCGTCGCGATCGAAGCGATGGCCCTGCGGAAACGTCCAGTTGCGTGCGGCCATCCGGTCCAATGCCCTGCGGCGCTGGTCTTTCCTGGTTTCGACCTCGATGGCGCCATCGCGCGCGGCGACCACGTTCAATTGGTCGCCTTCCTTCAGTCCGAGTTCTTCGACCAAGGCCTTGGGGAGGTGAACCGCCAGACTGTCACCCCACCTGAAAATCTGCATTTCTGGCTCCATGCGATCCCGTATGAATATGTTATCACAGAGGATATCATCGAATTTAAAAGCGTTGGTTATTTGATCCGCGTCCGTGCAACGCGCCTAGACCGGATCAGCAGCGCGCCTCAGCCAGCCTTCCCATCTTTTCCGCTCGCCACACCGTCCGCCATCACGCCGCCCAATCCGTCACCATCAGCCCCGGCACCCGCTCGAATTCGCGGCCGTTCGCCGTAACCAGGGTCGCGCCGCGGCGTCGCGTCTGCGCGGCAATCAAATAATCATAGGGGCCGATCGGCGTGCCCTTGCTCTCCAGATGCGCACGAATGTCGCCGGCATGCGCGGCGTCTTCAGCATCGAACGGGAGCACTATGATGCCCGGCGCCAGAAACTCCGCCAGCAGGCGCTCGGCTTCAGCCCGTCTGTCGCTGCGCACATGGCCATAGCGCAACTCGAACAGGGCGATTGCAGAAAAACCGATCTCCGTTCCCAGCCGCAACTGTTCCGCCAGCCGGTGCCGGACCGAAGGCACGCGGCGGTTGATCACGTACATCGCGATGTTGGTGTCGAGACAGATCATTTATCGAAGAAGATTCGCGGATCAGGCTCGAGCGGCGGATCGTCAGGGATGCCGTCGGGGAGGAAATCACGCCCGCCGAGTTCGTCGAGACGCGCGAACCACGCCTCCGCATCAAATGGCTGTTTTTTCAGTGGCTCAAGGATCACCTTGTCGCCAACCTTGCTGACCCGCACTTCGCTACCCTCGAAGCGGAATTCCTTCGGCAGCCGCACAGCCTGACTGCGGCCGTGCATGAACAGTTTTGCGGTTGCACTCATGATCTATTTTCCCGTGATAGATACCATTGATATATATCACCTTACCAGAGCGTTGGTCAATCGTGGCGACGACGCGGGCACAAGCGCAATCGCGCCGGATCGCCATTTCACCGCCGGAATGGTCGGCCCGCCTGCATGAGCCAGCCTCGACAGCTTTTTGACTCGACCTAGGATTTGCGTTAGGCGGCGACCTCGCCGCAACGTTCGGCAAAATCCCGGTCTCCCGTCACGCCTATGGTCGATCCAGCTCCCTCGCAGCATCTTTTCGCCGACATGCTCGCGCGCGTCCATGCCGCTTGCAGCGCGCTCGTGACTGACGCCGCATGGCCGGATGCCGACCTGTCGCGCGTGGTGGTCGAGCCGCCGCGCGATGCATCCCATGGCGACATGGCGACCAACGCCGCGATGGTGCTGGCGAAGGACGCCAACGCAAAACCACGCGATCTCGCCGAGCAGATCGCAGCAAAACTGCGCGTCGACGATTTGATTGCCTCTGTCGATGTCGCCGGTCCCGGCTTCATCAATCTCACCCTGAAGCCACACGTCTGGGCCGACGCACTGCGCACCGTTTTGCACGAGGGCGATGCCTACGGCCGCAGCGGCGTCGGCGCGGCCGAAAAAGTCAACGTCGAATACGTCTCGGCCAATCCGACCGGGCCGATGCATGTCGGCCACTGCCGGGGCGCGGTGTTCGGCGACGCGCTGGCGAGCCTGCTGGCGTTCGCGGGCTATGACGTCACCCGCGAATATTACATCAACGATGCCGGCGCGCAGGTCGACGTGCTCGCGCGCTCGGCGTTTCTGCGCTATCGCGAAGCGCTCGGCGAAAACATCGGCGAGATTCCGGAAGGGTTTTATCCCGGCGACTACCTGAAGCCGGTCGGGCAGGCGCTCGTGGCCGAACATGGCGACAAGCTGCTGAAGATGAGCGAAGCCGAATGGCTTCCGATCGTGCGCGCCAGGGCCATCGCGATGATGATGGAGGAGATCAAGGGCGATCTCGCCGCCCTGAGCATCGAGCAGGATGTGTTTTTCTCCGAACGCTCGCTGATCGAAACCGGAAACAACCGGGTTGCCGAGACCGTCGACTACCTTCGGTCCAAAGGCGACGTTTACGAAGGCCGGCTGCCGCCGCCGAAGGGCGGACCGGTCGAGGATTACGAGGACCGCGAGCAGACCCTGTTCCGTGCCACCGCCTATGGCGACGATGTCGACCGGCCGCTGCTGAAGTCCGATGGCTCCTATACCTATTTCGCCGCCGACATCGCCTACCACAGGAACAAGTTCGATCGCGGTTTTCGCGAAATGATCGACGTCTGGGGCGCGGACCACGGCGGCTACATCAAGCGCATGCAGGCTGCGGTGAAGGCCGTCACATCGGGCAAGGCCGCGCTCGACGTAAAAATCGTGCAGCTGGTGCGGCTGTTACGCAACGGCGAGCAGGTCAGGATGTCGAAGCGTTCCGGCGACTTCGTCACGCTGCGCGAGGTGGTCGATGAGGTCGGCAAGAATGCCGTCCGCTTCATGATGCTCTACCGCAAGAACGACGCGGTGCTGGATTTCGACCTCGCCAAGGTGATCGAGCAGTCGCGCGAAAATCCCGTGTTCTATGTGCAGTACGGCCACGCCCGCGGGCACTCGGTGTTCCGCAATGCCCGCGAGGTGGTCCCGGACCTGCCGGAGGACGCCAAGGCGCGGGCGGCATACCTTAAGGACGCGGCGGTGGAGCGGCTGACCGACGCGGCGGAACTGGACCTGCTGCGGCGGCTGGCAATGTACCCCCGGATGGTCGAGGCGGCGGCGGCCGCACATGAGCCGCACCGAATCGCTTTTTATCTCTATGATCTCGCCAGCGAATTTCACGCGCTGTGGACCAGGGGCCGGGATTTGCCCTATTTACGCTTCATTATCAATAATGATGCAGAGATTACAAAGGCGCGGCTGGCGTTGGTTCAGGGCGTCGTCTCGGTTCTGGCATCGGGCCTCGCCATTCTCGGCGTCCATGCTCCGGACGAGATGCGATAGGGGATAGCGCGCTCACATGGGGATCTGTGAGGGCAATTAACTGGCAGCGGCTGGTTCGTTTGTAAGGGCGGGTTGGCGGCTGTCCCGAAGGGGACGCATCATCACGATGGCTGATCAATACCAGGACAAATCGTCCACCGCGGACGACGACGATCGCGGATCTCCGCAGGCCCCTGCCAAGGGCGAGGGCGACCCCTTGGCTGAACTGGCGCGGCTGATCGGGCAGACCGACCCATTCTCCAGTTTTGGCCGCGCCAACCAGCCGATGCCGCCGCGCGAAGCCGATCCCTATCACCGGCCGGAGCCGGACCCTGAACCGGAAATCGACGAAAGCCCTGCCGCCGGCCCGCCGCCATGGATGGCGCGCGCCGCGCAGCAGGAAGCTGCCCCGCAACTGGATTTCGACACCTCCGTGCATCCGCTGCGCCGCTACGCCGCCGCGCATCCGCCCGCCGAGCCGGAATACCACGAGGCGCCGCCGTTCGCCGCCGACGCCGATCAGCAGCCGCAGGCCGATCCCGCGCGCTACGACGATGCGCTCTACGGCGAGCCCGATCCCGGCACCTACGACGCTCAGCAGCAGGGCGCGGCCTACGCCGACGATCCCTATGCCTATCAGGACGGCTACGCCGAGGAGCCGGAAGATCAGAAACCGCGCCGCGGCGGCATGATCACCGTCGCTGCCGTGCTGGCGCTGGCCGTGGTCGGGACCGGCGGAGCGTTTGCCTATCGCACCTATATGGCATCCCCGCGCAGCAGCGAGCCGCCGATCATCAGGGCCGATGCGGGTCCGACCAAGGTCGTGCCGGCGCCGTCAGGCGATGGCGTGGCCAAGGTGCCGGACCGCATGACGACCGGAGGCGCCGAGAAGATCGTGCCACGCGAGGAAGCTCCGGTTGACGTCAACGCCGGCAGCCGCGTGGTGTTTCCGCCGCTGAACCAGAACCCCAATCCGCCGCCGGCGGCGAGTGTCGCACCGGGCGCCAAGCCGGCTGCGGCTCCGGCGGCCAATGGCACCCTGGCGGGCGACGAGCCGCGCAAGATCAGGACGCTGGCGGTGAAGGGCGATCCGGCCGACGTTGCGGCGACGCCGGCGCCGAAGCCCGCCGCCGCGCCGCGCCCGGCACCTGCGCCGGCCGCCGCGGCACGCACTCCGGCACCGTCACCGGCGGCCAACGCCAATGCCTCGGCCAATGCGCCGCTGTCGCTGTCGCCGCAGGGCGCCCAACCCACGCCTGCGGATACGCGAACCCGCGTTGCCTCCACCAATGCCGCGCAGGCCGCGCCCGGCGGTGGGGGAAGCTTTGTGGTCCAGGTCTCGTCGCAGCGGAGCGAAGCCGATGCGCAGGCTTCCTACAGGGCGTTGCAGGGCAAGTTCCCGTCGGTGCTCGGATCGCGCGCGCCGCTGATCAAGCGCGCCGATCTGGGTGACAAGGGCGTCTACTACCGCGCCATGGTCGGCCCGTTCGGCTCGCCTGAAGAAGCTGCTCAAGTCTGCGGCAATCTGAAAACGGCCGGCGGGCAGTGCGTGGTTCAAAAGAACTAGCCATCCAAAGGAATTAACGGCCGTTTCCTTGACCCTCGGCCCGGGCGCGGTCTAATCCGCGCCATGACAACGCGCGCATTCATCACCGGCGTATCCGGGCTGACGCTGACCGCCGAAGAGCGTGCATTCATGCACGCGGAACGGCCGTGGGGCTTTATTTTATTCAAGCGTAACATTCAAACACCTGAGCAAGTAACTGCATTGGTGATAGAATTGCAAGAAAGTATTAACGAGACCGATGCGCCCGTCCTGATCGACCAAGAGGGCGGGCGGGTCCAGCGATTCGGGCCGCCGCACTGGCCGGCTTATCCGCCCGGCGCGGTGTTCGGAACGTTATACGACATCGACCGCAAGCTCGGTCTTGCGGCGGCACGCCTGAGCGCGCGCCTGATCGCAGCCGACCTGATCGACCTCGGCGTAACCGTTGATTGCCTGCCGCTGGCGGACGTTCCGGTTGCCGGCGCGGACGCCGTGATCGGCAACCGGGCCTATGGAACCGAGCCCGGCAAGGTGGCGGCAATCGCGCGGGCGGTGACGGAGGGACTGGAGCAGGGCGGTGTGCTCCCCGTCCTGAAGCATATTCCCGGACATGGGCGGGCGACCGCGGATACCCATTTCCGGCTTCCCGTCGTCGGTACATCGAGGGCGGAACTCGAACGGACCGATTTTGCGGCGTTTCAACCGCTGGCGGACTTGCCAATGGCCATGACCGCACATGTTGTGTTTAGCGCACTTGATCCTGCCCAACCGGCGACGACATCTGCGACAATCATCGAGCAGGTGATTCGCGGCAGTATCGGGTTCCAGGGCTTGTTGATGAGTGATGATGTGTCCATGAACGCGCTGGCGGGGTCGATCGCCGAGCGGACCGGGGCGATCGTTTCAGCAGGCTGCGACATGGTTCTGCATTGCAACGGCAATCTCGATGAAATGCGGGAGGTTGCGCGGCAGACGCCGGTGTTGTCGGGCAAGGCGCTGGAGCGTGCCAAACGTGCACTGGCGTCGCGAAAAGCCCCGCAACCGTTCGATCGCGCGGCGGCGCGGGCGGAACTGGATGAATTGGTCGGTCGTGCAGGGGTTGGCGCATGAGCGCGGAAATTCTGTCGTTTGAAACCGGACGGCCTGCCGAACTCGCCGACGACGAGCCGTCGCTGGTGGTCGATGTCGAGGGCTATGAAGGCCCGCTCGACCTGCTGCTGGCGCTGGCGCGGCAGCAGAAGGTCGACCTGCACAAGATTTCCATTCTGGCGCTGGCCGACCAGTATCTGGTCTTCATCGAGGCCGCGCGAAAAATTCGCCTCGAGCTTGCGGCCGATTATCTGGTGATGGCGGCGTGGCTGGCGTTTCTCAAGTCGCGGCTGTTGCTGCCGGAGCCGGCGACGCCGGACGGTCCGAGCGCCGAGGAAATGGCGACGGCGCTCGCCAATCGGTTGCGCAGGCTCGAGGCCATTCGCGAAGCGTCGAACCGGCTGATGAATCGCCCGCAGTTGCAGCGCGATATTTTTCCGCGCGGCCAGCCGGAATCCATCGCGGAAATCCGCCATCCCCGGTTCACGGCCACGCTGTTCGATCTGCTCACAGCCTATGCAGCCCAGCGCCAGCAGCGCGTGCTCGCCAATGTGCATCTGGCAAAACGCTCGGTTTGGTCGCTGACCGAGGCGCGTGCCTCGCTCGAGCGTCTGGTCGGCATGGCCGAGGACTGGAGCCGGCTCGACGAATACCTCATCAACTACGTCGTCGATCCCTCGCAAAAGGCCACCGTTTTCGCGTCCAGCTTCGCTGCGGCGCTGGAAATGGTCCGCGAGGGCGAGGTCGAACTGCACCAGAGCCAAGCGTTCGCGCCGCTGTATTTTCGCAAGCGTCCGCCGCAACCGATGTCCGCCGCTTCTGCCGCGCCGGACACGTTGCCGGAATAATTGGAAGAAGGAGACCGAGCCATGGCAAGCCTGGCGGAAAAACGCATCGCGGAAATCGATGACCGTTCGGAAAATCCGCAAGCGCGGCCCGAGGAATTGCGACTGCTGGAAGCGCTGCTGTTCGCCTCCACCGAACCGCTCGATCAGGCGGCCCTCGCCAAGCGGATGCCCGACGGCGTCGACATTAAGCTGGCGCTGGCGCAGTTACAGGCGGACTACGCCTCGCGCGGGGTCAATCTGGTGCGCGTTGCCAACAAATGGACTTTTCGAACCGCAGGCGATCTGTCCTGGCTGATGACGCGAGAAAGCACCGAAACGCGGCGGCTGTCGCGCGCGGCGATCGAGATGCTCGCAATCATCGCCTACCACCAGCCGGTCACGCGCGCGGAGATCGAGGACATCAGGGGCGTGATCACCTCCAAGGGGACGCTGGATGTGCTTTTGGAAACCGGCTGGATTCGTCCACGCGGCCGCCGCAAATCTCCGGGACGGCCGCTAACATTCGGCACCACCGAGGCTTTCCTGTCGCAATTCAGCCTCGAGGCGCTCGGCGACTTGCCCGGTCTGGAAGAGCTCAAGGGAACGGGCTTGCTGGACTCGCGGCTGCCGTCCGGGTTCAGCGTTCCCGCGCCGTCGGACGATCCTGCGCTGCGCGATGACGAGGATCCGCTGGAAATCGGCGACCTGGAACTGGCGCTGGCACCGGCGGCGGAGCCGGAAAAAGACGGCGGCAGTTGACCTTCGGCTGCATTCGGCCGCGGATTAACAATAGCGGCAATGCGTCGCGCCATCGGCGATATGACAAGGCTTAAGTCCTTGTTTTTGACAACTCCTGCGCCTACCTTCCGGGCAAATAAAGGCCGCTTTGGCGGCCGCGTGTTTGGAGGGTTGCAGGATGGGTTCGCTTAGCATTTGGCACTGGATCGTCGTGATTGCGGTCGTCCTGCTGTTGTTCGGCCGCGGCAAGATTTCCGATCTGATGGGCGACGTGGCCCAGGGCATCAAGGCCTTCAAGAAGGGCATGCAGGACGATGACAAGGCTCCCGAAAAGCAAGAGCCCGTGAAGACCATCGATCACAATGCCCCGGCGCCCACGGCGGCGCGGTCGGATGTCGGCAGCAAGGTGGTTTAAGCAAAAAGTCTTGCGGCACGCTTGCGGCAAACCGGTGCCGGCGCGTTGATCTTGCGGCAGGATTGCGGCAAGACCGGTTGAAGGAGACGCGGGCGCGCCTAAAGCCTTGCGTGAGCGGAATTTTTCATGTTCGACATCGGGTGGAGTGAACTGGTCGTCATCGCGGTTGTCGCGCTGATTGCCATCGGCCCGAAAGAACTGCCCGGCGTGCTGCGCATGGTCGGCCAATGGATGGGCAAGGCGCGCAAGATGGCCGCCGAATTCCAGGGCCAGTTTCAGGAGGCGATGCGTGAGGCCGAAATGGCCGACCTCAAGAAGACGTTTAATGAGGTCAAGGAGACGGCCACCGGGTTTGCCAGCGACAACATCATGACCTCGCTGCAAAAGGATGTCGGCGACGCGCTGAAGATCGACGACATCGACAAGCCAGCGCTCGAGCCGCCAGTTGTGCCGGCAACGCCCGAGCCGCCGACGCCGGAAACATTCGCCGAAGCGGAAACCAATTCGGTCGCCGAGCGCCTGGCACTCAGGCAGGAAGCTCGCGCCGCCCAGCTGGAAGCGCCGATCCCGGAGACGTTCTCCGAGGCCCATGCGCACGCGCTTGCCAGCCAGCCGCTGGCGATTACGCGTGAGGTTCACGCCACGCCCCCTGACGCGCCGCCGGCCGAAAATCCTGACATTCTCAAGGACGCCAAAGCGTCATGAGCGACGAGGATATCGAGGCCAGCAAAGCGCCCCTGATGGATCACCTGATCGAGCTGCGCTCGCGGCTGATCAAGGCGCTGCTGGCGTTCGGCGTCGCCTTCATCTTCTGCTTCTTCTTCGCTAAGCAGATCTACAACGTGCTGGTGTGGCCATTCGTCTGGATCGCAGGACCCGAGAATTCGAAGTTCATCTACACCGCACTTTTGGAATATTTCCTGACGCAGCTGAAGCTGGCGCTGTTCGGCGCGGCATTTATCTCGTTTCCGATTGTAGCCGCCCAAATCTACAAGTTCGTTGCGCCCGGCCTCTACAAGCACGAGCGCGGCGCGTTCCTGCCGTATCTGGTCGCGACGCCGTTCTTCTTCGTGCTGGGATCGATGCTGGTGTATTTCGTGGTGCTGCCGATGCTGGTGCGGTTCTCGCTCGGCATGCAGCAGATGGGCAGCGCGGAAACCGCGCAGATTCAGCTGTTGCCGAAGGTCGGCGAATATCTGTCGCTGATGATGTCGCTGATCTTCGCGTTCGGCGTCGCGTTCCAACTGCCGGTGATCCTGACGCTGCTGGGGCGGATCGGCATCGTCAGCGCAAAGATGCTGCGTGAAAAAACGGCGCTATTTCATCGTCATCGCCTTCATCATCGCAGCCGTCCTGACGCCCCCCGACGTGATCAGCCAGGCCTCGCTCGCGATCCCGTTGATGGCGCTGTATGAGGGTTCGATCATCGCGGTGCAAATGGTGGAGAAGAAGGCCGCGGCCAAGGCGGGGGGCGTGACGCCATCCGCAACCCCGCCCGATCCAAAGCCGGCGGAGTAGGGTCGTTCCGCAAAAATTCTGCTCTTTCAGCCGCCGGTTGTGGCGGAGCCGTTCTCGGAATGCTTAGATCAGGTCATCGGGGGAAGACGATGGCCTGGGCATTTGATACATTGGGCTATGCCAAGCGATTGCGGGAAGCCGGCGTTTCCGACCCACAGGCCGAGGGTCACGCTGAGGCTGCGCGTGAGTTCATCATGATCGAACTGGTGACCAAGCAAGACTTGCAGGCAGCGATCAATTCTCTAGAGGCCAGGCTGGGGGGAAGGATCGATACCTTACAGGCAGCGATGGAGACTCAGACGCTACGCTTGACCGTGCGCCTAGGCGGAATAGTCGCCGCCGGGATCGGAATATTGGCGCTCATCGAGCGTCTTCGGTAGGGCGATATTGTCCAATTCGTCATGCCCGGGCTTGTCCCCGGCATTCGCGTCTTTTACAGACCTCGCAATCAAGACGTGGGTGGCCGGGACAAGCCCGGCCATGACGCAGGAATTGTGGTCATGCACGACATCAAAACGATCCGCGACAATCCAACGGCCTTTGACGCCGGCTTAAAGCGCCGCGGGCTGGACGGTATGGCGCAAAATTTGAGTTCTATTGAAGGTCGAAGGCTGGGAATAATTCGTGTGCTTGAGAGTTGGAGGGCCCGCCGCAAGGTTGCGTCGGAAAAAATCCATCAAGCAATGAAGGCTAAAGATGAGAGCGAGGTGCAAAAGCTTAAAGAGGAAGTAGCTGAGTGCAAAACCTCGATCACCACTCTTGAGAAAGAGCAAAAGGCAGTCGATCAAGAGATCGAAACAGCGCTTGCTGAAATCCCAAACCTGCCGCTGGAGGACGTGCCCGACGGCGTCGACGAGCACGGCAACGTTCAGCGGCATGTCTTCGGCAGGATACGCAATTACGCGTTCAATCCGAAACCGCACGACGATCTCGGCGGCGCGCTCGGCTATATGGATTTCGAAACCGCGGCAAAACTAAGCGGCGCGCGCTTTGTAGTGCTGAAGAAGGGCCTCGCGCGGCTTGAGCGCGCGATCGGGCAATTCATGCTCGACCTGCACACCAGCGAACACGGCTACACTGAGGTCAATCCGCCGCTGCTGGTGCGCGACAACGTCATGTTTGGAACGGGCCAGCTACCGAAATTTGAGGACGACCAGTTTCAGGCATTAAAGCAAATATCGATGGATGAGTTCATTCAGCGATTTTCAAATATCTATCACAAGAACTATTTTCTTCCGTGGTCTGATGAAGCCTCACGAAGAATGAAGGACGAAAATTGGACGCCCCAACAAGTCAACGAGTGGTCAGCCACCATCGATTGGGATGCGAGGATTCAAGAAGCGAAAGCGGTGGCCGCAAAGAATCCATATGATCGCTATTGGCTTATCCCTACTGCCGAAGTCCCACTCACAAACCTTGTTCGCGAATCCATCCTCGACCAGAAAGAATTGCCGCTGCGCTTCACTGCGCTCACTCCATGCTTTCGCGCGGAAGCCGGTGCGGCCGGGCGCGATACCCGTGGTATGATTCGTCAGCACCAATTCACAAAAGTCGAACTGGTGTCGATCACCACGCCGGAAAACAGCAAGGACGAACACGAACGCATGCTGTCGTGCGCCGAGGAAGTACTGCGTCGCCTCGACCTGCATTACCGGGTGATGACGCTGTGCGCCGGCGACATGGGATTCTCCGCGCAAAAAACCTACGACATCGAGGTCTGGATGCCGGGGCAGGGCGAGGGCGGGGCCTACCGAGAGATCTCATCCTGCTCGGTGTGCGGCGATTTCCAGGCGCGGCGCATGGACGCGCGCTATCGCGGACCGGATGGTAAGCCGCGTTTCGTGCACACGCTGAACGGCTCCGGCACCGCCGTGGGGCGCGCGCTGATCGCGGTGATGGAAACCTATCAACAGGAAGACGGCTCGATCGCCGTGCCCGACGTGCTGCAGCCTTACATGGGCGGGGTGAAGCTGATTGAGAAAAGTTAGACCACGCTGCAGGCGGATTGCTCCGTTACTTCGCTTCTGGCAATGACGGAAGCCACGGTAAGGTTGACTGGTTAGGTTAAAACCGGGATCGCGTTGCAAGCGTAGAGCGGACGGCTACGGTCGGCACGTCGCGCAAAGTGACCGGCAAAGCCGCACCGGCCACGATTTCAATTGCGAGACACGGGGCCGCCGGTTTGTAGTCAGTCCGGCGGTCCCACTTCCAAGTGAAATGAACCGCACGGAAACTACTGTCGCCAAAACAATCGCTGCCCGAGAGGTTCGGCATCTTCCGCCAGCACCGGGAGGTTGTGAAAATCCTAACCTTCACGTTATTGTTGACGGGACCGGTTCCATTTTCGTCCATGAATCCGGGTTCCCGTAAAGCCCCTGTTAACTTCTCTCGATAACCGCCGCTCAAGAGTTTTGCCCTACGGTATCGGGATGGGGAACCCGATGGGTAGACACCGAAAAGACCTCGGCGAACGCAAGCACGAACGGATCGAAGTTCGGCGGCTGGGCTTCGTCATTCCGGCGCCCGACGCGCCCTGGATCGAATGCTTCGTCGTCGATATCTCGGAGAGCGGCGTCTGCCTCGACGTCGGCGCGCTGCCGGTGCCCAAGATGTTCGGTCTCGCCTTCACGTCATGCGGCACCGTTGTGCGCATCTGCCTCAGGGCGTGGCGCCGCGGCGAACTGGTCGGCGCCCGCTTTGTCAGCGCAAAGCAGCTTCGCCGCGGCGAGCAAGCCTATAACAATCCGCGGCTTCAGAACGAGCCGGTTTAGGGCTGGCGGTTGAGCGCCTGCGTTATTCGATCACTTCGTCGGCACGGCCAAGCAGCGCCAAGGGCACATTGAAGCCTAGCGCTTTGGCGGTCTTCAGATTGACGGTCAGCTCGACCTTTGTGACCTGCACAACCGGCAGTTCACCCGGCTTCTCGCCTTTCAGAATCCGTCCCACATGGGTGCCGGCCTGGCGGTGGGATTGCCGGAAGCTTCCACCGTAACTCAGCAGGCCGCCCGCCGAACCGCTCCGGAGATTCGGCACCAAGATATCCGGTTACCGGCATTTTCGGCTGCTGCGCGCGGGCGGCGAGCGGCCATATCGCGGCACTGCCGAGCACCGCTACGAAATCTCCGCCTCATTACGTCCTCCGCCATGCGCCAGCGATGGTTCAGTGATTGATATCACATCGCGGTGTGCTGCCCCCAGCACCGTTCATACGCATGCGGCGAGTTGACGAAGGTTTCCAGCCTATTGCCGGGTTTGCCTCGACGGCGATAGGCGGATAAAGACGGCGTCGAGCGGCGCAAGATCGATCGAAAAGGGCACGCGGGCAGATGCGGATTCTCTGTACCAACGACGACGGTATTCATGCCCCGGGCTTGAAAATCGTCGAAGAGATCGCGCGCGCGCTTTCCGATGATGTCTGGGTGGTGGCGCCGGAGCTCGATCAGTCCGGCGTCTCGCATTCGCTGTCGCTGAACGATCCGCTGCGCCTTCGCGAAGTCGGCCCGCGTCATTTTGCGGTGCGGGGCACGCCGACCGATTGCGTCATCATGGGCTCGCGCCACATCCTCGGCGAGAAGGGGCCCGATCTGGTGTTGTCCGGCGTTAACAAGGGCCGCAACGTCGCCGAGGACGTGGTCTATTCCGGCACCATCGCCGGCGCCCTGGAAGGCACCATTCTCGGCATTCCGTCGTTTGCGCTGAGCCAGGAATTTTCGATTGAGACCCGCAACGCGCCGCTGTGGGACACCGCGTTGAAATTCGGCCCGCAGATTTTGCGCAAGGTGATCGACGCCGGGGTGCCGAAGAATACCGTGATCAACGTGAATTTTCCGGCCGTCGCCCCCGATGAGGTCTTGGGAGTCAAGGTGACGCGACAGGGCAAGCGCAACCTCGGATTTCTGAAAGTCGACCAGCGCCGCGACGGTCGCGGCAACCCGTACTTCTGGATCGGCTTTGAGCGGCTCGCGCACATCGATACGCCGGCCGAGGGCACCGATCTCGCGGCCCTTGCCGCGCGCTACGTCTCCGTGACCCCGCTGCGGCTCGACCGCACCGACGAGGAATTTTCGGCAGCGCTGACCGCGACGCTGAAGTAGGGCTTCTCACCACGGGATCTCGTTATCCTGAGGTGCTCGCCGTCTTCACGGCGAGCCTCGAAGGATCGGCCACGAGCGCATGCGGCCATCCTTCGAGGCGCGCAAGAAAGAGCGCGCACCTCAGATCCTATGGGTTGGCGGGTGGTCAAGAGGTTAGGATTGGAGTTGCACCACCAACCAACCTCGGAGGACCAAGATGACTAGTCTCGATCCCACTGACGCACCCGCCGCGGTGGATTATGCCACCGTTTACGTTGCT
>NZ_DASYMN010000439.1:0-13266 GCF_036009065.1 Bradyrhizobium sp.
CGAGTCGTCATAGCCGAGCGCGTTCTTGATCACGGTGCAGAAGAACAGGCAGACCACGCCGACCACGAGGCCGAGCACGATGGCGCCCATCGGGCCGGAGTAGCCGGCCGCGGGCGTCACCGCGACAAGTCCCGCCACCGCGCCCGACAATGCGCCGAGCACGGAAGGATGGCCCTTGATGATCCATTCGGCGAACATCCACGACAGCGCCGCCGCGGCCGTTGCGACGAAGGAGTTGGTCATGGCAAGCGCCGCGCCGCCGCTGGCCTCCAGGTTCGATCCAGCGTTGAAGCCGAACCAGCCCACCCACAGCAGCGAGGCGCCGATCATGGTCATGGTAAGCGAGTGCGGAGCCATCAGCTCCCTGCCGTAGCCGGTGCGCTTGCCGATCAACAGCGCGCCGACCAGGCCCGCGATGCCGGCGTTGATGTGCACCACGGTGCCGCCGGCAAAATCGATCGCGCCTTTCTTGAAGATCCACCCCGCATCGGCGTTGACTTCGTCGAGCTTGGCCTGCGCCGCGGCCTTTGCCGCCGCATCACCCGCCGCCGCAAGCGCCTTGACCGCATCGGTGATCGCGTCCGGTCCGGCCCAGTACCAGACCATGTGCGCGATCGGGAAGTAGATCAACGTCACCCAGAGCGGAATGAACAGCGCTACCGCCGCGAACCGCATCCGCTCGGCGAAGGCGCCGACGATCAAAGCGGGGGTAATCGCCGCGAAGGTCATCTGGAAGCAGACGTAGATCAGCTCGGAGATGTTGGCATCGACGCTGAACGTCGCCGCCTTCGAATCGGTGGTGACGCCCATCAGGAAGGCTTTTGAGAAGCCGCCGATGAAGTCCGAGCCGCCGGTGAAGGCGAGGCTGTAGCCGTAGAGCGCCCAGATGATGATGACGATGCAGACGGTGTAGAACACCTGCATCAGCACCGAGAGCATGTTCTTGGAACGGACCAGGCCGCCATAGAACAGCGCAAGGCCGGGGATGGTCATCAACAGCACCAGCACCGTCGATGTCAGCATCCAGGCGTTGTCGCCTTTGTTGACGGTAGGCTCGGCGTAAGCAGCGGTCGCGGCAAACAGGCCGGCTGCGAGGGCTGCCAATCCCGCGCTGTAGGGACGCTTGAACGTCATTTGTTTTACTCCTGAGTGGATTTGTGATTGAGCGCGAAATCTACAGGGCCGCGGCATCTGCCTCGCCGGTGCGGATGCGAACGGCGTGGTCGAGATTGATGACGAAGATCTTGCCGTCGCCGATCTGTCCGGTTTTTGCCGCACCGGTGATGGCTTCGATGGTTTTGCCGACCTGATCGGAATTGACCGCGACTTCGATCTTGATCTTGGGCAGGAAGCTCACCGCGTATTCGGCGCCGCGATAGATTTCCGTATGGCCCTTTTGCCGGCCATATCCCTTGACTTCCGTCACCGTGAGACCATGAACGCCAATGGCGGTCAGGGCGTCCCGGACTTCTTCGAGCTTGAATGGCTTGATGATCGCCATAACAATTTTCATGGGTCCTATCCCCGCTTGGGGCCCGGTCCAGACATGACCGGGCGTTCTCGACTGAGCTTCACCACGCGGAGAAGTTCACAACGCGGGCACAGCCAGAACCGATAGAATCAAATGCCGTGCCAGACGGCGGGATTTCCCTAACGGTTTATGAACGCGGGCGTTTTCGCGCTTTGCGGGAAATGCTCGCACCTGCGATATTCGGTCGCGCCCAAGGCCTCATCATGCCTGATTAAAATATAGGCATGACAGACTGCCGACATAATCGTGCTTATGAGGAGGGCAGGGCGCAGGTATCGCGGTAGGTAGGCTACTGCAGCGCCTCGCCGTGCTGCGTAATATCCAGCCCTTCCAGCTCCTGCTGCTGCGAGACCCTGAGCGGCACGAAGGCGCCGACCAGCTTAAGCAGGATGAAAGTGACCCCGCCCGACCACGCCAGCGTGACCGCGACGCCGTAGAGCTGCAGCAGCAGCTGGTTCGGATTGCCCTCGATCAGGCCGGCGGTGCCGCCGATCGCGGCGGTGGCGAACACTCCGGCCAGCAGGGTGCCGGTGATGCCGCCGATGCCGTGGACGCCGAACACGTCGAGCGAATCGTCGTATTCGAAGCGATGTTTGAGGCTGGTGCAGGCCCAGAAACAGAGCGCGCCGGCGGCGATGCCGATGACGATGCCATGCCACGGCGCCACGAAGCCGGAGGCCGGGGTGATGGTGCCGAGCCCGGCGATGGCGCCGGAGATCATGCCGAGCACCGAGGGCTTGCGCCGCGTCGACCATTCGATCGCGCCCCAGGTCAGCGCCCCGGCGCAGGCCGCCAGATGCGTCGCGGTGATCGCCATCACCGCGCGCGAATTGGCTTGCAGTGCCGAGCCGCCGTTGAAGCCGAACCAGCCGACCCACAACAGTCCGGTGCCGATCACCGCCAGCGACAGATCGAACGGCGACAGGTTGTCCGAGCCGTAGCCATGGCGGCGGCCGAGCACCTTGGCCGCGACCAGCCCGCCGATGCCGGCGCTGAGGTGCACCACAAGACCGCCGGCAAAATCGATCACGCCGGCCGTGCCCAGGAAGCCGCCGCCCCACACCCAGTGCGCCAGCGGCACATAGATGAAGGTGAACCAGCCGATGCAGAACAACAGATAGGCCGAAAAACGCATGCGATCGGCGACCGCGCCCGCCACCAGCGCCACGGTGATGATGGCGAAGGTCATCTGGTAGAGCATGAACAGCGCTTCCGGAATCGTCTTCGCGAGCGGATTGACGCCGTCCATGGTCATGCCGGCGAGGAACCAGCGATCCAGCGATCCGATCCACGGCCCGTCGCCGACGAACGCCAGCGAATAGCCGAACGCCACCCATAGAATTGAAATAACGCCCACGGCGGCGAGGCTTTGCGCCATGGTCGCCAGCACGTTCTTCTTGCGCACCATGCCGGAATAGAACAGCGCCAGACCTGGAATCGTCATCATCAGCACCAGGGCGGTGGCGACGATCATCCAGGCGGTGTCGGCGGCGCTGATGGTGGATGCTTCGGCAAATGCAGGTGTTGTTAGCGCTGAAAAAAAAGTTGCTGCGGAAAATATTGCCGCAGCTTTAACGGCCGCGTGACGTGGCAGTGGCCCCATGATGTTCCCCCGGCTCGTTTTCTTCTATTCGATTAGACAAACCCCCGTGTCCCGGACGCGGTGCGGCATTCTTCATGCCGCTCCGCAGAGCCGGGACCCCGGTTTAGCAAGCAAGCTGGATCCCGGCTCTGCAGCGCACCACGCCGCGAAGTGCGGCGCGCTGCGCTACGTCCGGGGCACGTATCTATTGCTGTCACAGCGCGTCGCTGTCGGTTTCGCCGGTGCGGATGCGCCGGGCGTGATCGATCGGTGTGACGAAAATCTTGCCGTCGCCGATCTGGCCGGTGCGCGCGCTTGAGGTGATGACCTGCACCGCCTTGTCGGCGAGGTCCGAGGACACCGCGATCTCGATGCGCAGCTTGGGCAGGAAATTCACCACATATTCGGCGCCGCGGTAAATCTCGGTATGGCCCTTCTGGCGGCCATAGCCCTTGACCTCCGTGACCGTCATGCCGTGGACCCCGATCGCGGTGAGCGCCTGGCGCACCTCGTCGAGCTTGAAGGGTTTTATGATGGCGACGACGAGTTTCATGAATGAGGCCTTCGTTTCCGCGGATTTCGCAAATGGGTCGTAGCTTGATTTGCGCTCCCGCAAATCTGGCATCTTTCTGTGCAAATGGCACAGAAAAGTTGCAGCCGGGATGGGAAAACGTGTGGGGGACTAGCGCAATCGGGGGCGGTGTCGCTGTACAGCCCGGAATATTCGGCCAGAATGCGCACTTATGGCCGGCGATTGGCCGGGCCGCGCGCCGGGGACGAACATCATGGCAAGCCGATCCTGGTTTTTTGCGACCGACGGCCAGCAGCACGGCCCCTATTCCGAGGATCAGTTTCGCGACCTGATCGCAAAGGGCGGTATTCGGCCGGACACCTACGTCTGGAGCGAGGGAATGGCGGCGTGGCAGTTCGCCGGGGATGTTCCCGGCCTGCTTTCGAGCGGCGCAAGACCGCCGGCTTTTCCCGGTTCGGGCGCGCCTGTGGCGCGGGCCATCGGCTCCGGGTTGCTTTCGTTCGAGGCCGGCACATGGGCGCTGCTTGGACGCGCGTTGCTCCTGTTCATCGGCAACCTGCTGGTGATCCCGGCGCCCTGGGCGGTGACCGGCTTCTACCGGTGGTTTGTTTCGCACCTGCACGTTCCGCAGCGGCCCAACCTCGGCTTCACCGGCCAGCCCGGCGATATCTGGTATGTGTTCGTGCTGCTGGCGCTCTGCAGTTACGCGGGCCTCAGCGGCGTTGATTATCTCGAATACATCCTGCTGCCGGTTCAGGGGTATCTCTCCTGGATGACGGTCCGGTGGTTCGTCGCCAATATCAGCTCCAACGGTCAGCGGCTCCCGCTCACGTTCACGGGCGAACCATTGATCTATGTCGGCTGGTATCTGCTGGGCGTTGTTTCCATCATCACGATCATCGGCTGGGCGTGGGTGATGACGGCCCTTATGCGGTGGGTTTGCCGCAGCATTGCCGGCACGCGGCGCGAGGTTACATTCATTGCCAGCGGGTGGCAGGTGCTGTGGCGGACGATGTTGTTCGCGCTCGGCGTGGTGCTCATCATTCCGATCCCATGGGCGCTAAGCTGGTTTATGCGCTGGACCGTGTCGCAATTCGATCTGGTCGAAAGAACGGCCTGAGCGCCGCTACGGCTACGCCGGCTTTTCCTTGCGTTCGCGCAGCGAGCCTTCCTGCGCCACCGAGGCGACCAGAGTGCCGTCGGGCTTGAAGATCATGCCGCGGGTGAGGCCGCGGCCGGCGCGGGCGCTCGGCGAATCCTGGGCGTAGAGCAGCCATTCGTCGGCGCGGAATGGGCGGTGGAACCACATCGCGTGGTCGAGGCTCGCCGGCATCATGCGGCGGTCGAACAAAGTGCGGCCGTAGCGCGCCATCGCCGCATCGAGCAGCGAGAAGTCCGAGGCATAGGCCAGCGCGCACATGTGCAGCGCCGGATCGTCCGGCAGTTTCGCCGCGGTGCGGATCCAGACATGGATGCGGCCGTCGTCGATCTTCTGGCCGAAATAGCGGCGGAGCTCGACCGGGCGCAGCTCGATCGGCCGGTCGGATTCGTAATAGCGCTTGATGAAGTCCGGCATCTCCTTGAACATCGGCTGCTTGGCGACTTCTTCTGCCGTGAGTTTCTCCGGCGGCGGCACGTCGGGCATCCTGTCCTGATGGTCGAACGCGCCTTCTTCCTCGACATGGAACGATACCATCAGCGAGAAGATCGCGTTGCCGTGCTGGATCGCGGTGACGCGGCGGGTCGAATAGCTTCTGCCGTCACGCAGGCGCTCGACCTCATAGACGATCGGAATCTGCGGATCGCCGGGCAGGATGAAATAGCAATGCAGCGAATGCGGCAGCCGGCCCTCGACGGTGCGGCACGCCGCCACCATGGCCTGCCCGATCACCTGCCCGCCGAACACCCGCTGCCAGCTGGTCTTCGGGCTGCGCCCGCGGAACAGGTTCACCTCGATCGGCTCGAGATCGAGAATGGAGATCAGGTCAATCAGGCTTTTGGACATGGAGACGCCTTCAATTGTTCGTCATTCCGGGGCGCGCGTCTTCGCGCGAAACCGGAATCCATAACCCCTGCAGGGAGTATGGATTCCGGTCCTGCGCCAAGAGGCGCATCCCGGAATGACGAGTGTTTGGTGAACCTGTTTCGCCCAGCTATAGTCGGGGCGCAAGAGAGTAAGGCGTAGCATGGCACAGCGAAGTATTGTGGTCGGCGGCGGCGCGTTCGCAGGATTGGCGCTGGCGCTGGCGCTGCGTCAGGGGCTCGGTCCTGACATCCCGATCGTCGTCGCCGATCCGGCGCTTGGTGTGCGGCCGAGCCCCGATCCCCGCGCCACCGCCATCGTCGCCGCCTGCCGCCGGCTGTTCGAGGCGATCGGCGTGTGGGACCAGGTCGCAGCGGAGTCGCAGCCGATCCTCGACATGGTCGTTACCGACTCAAAACTCGAAGACGCGACGCGTCCGGTGTTTCTCACTTTCGGCGGCGAGGTCGAACCGGGCGAGCCGTTCGCCCACATGATCGAGAACCGGCATTTGATCGACGCGCTGGTGGAGCGCGCCGCGGCCGCGGGCATCGATCTGCGCGCCACCACGGTCAAGGGATTCGAGCAGCGTCCGGGCGGCGTCGATGTGGTGCTCGGCGACGGCAACACCATTGAAGCCAGTCTGCTGGTCGCCGCCGACGGCGCGCGCTCAAAGCTGCGCGAGCAGGCGGGCATCGCCACTCATGGCTGGGATTACGACCAGTCCGGCATTGTCGTCACCGTCGGCCATGAGCGCGATCATCAAGGCCGCGCCGAGGAGCATTTTTTGCCCGCGGGGCCGTTCGCGATCCTGCCGCTGAAGGGCGCGCGCTGCTCGCTGGTGTGGACCGAGAATCGTTCCGAGGCCGCGCGCATCGTCGCGCTCAGCGACGAAGAGTTTCACAGCGAGCTCGAAGCGCGTTTTGGGTTGCATCTCGGCGAGATCAAGGCGCTGGACAGGCCGCGCGCGTTTCCGCTGGGCTATTTCGTGGCGCGCTCCTTCATCGGCCAGCGGCTGGCGCTGGTCGGCGACGCCGCGCATGTGATTCATCCGATCGCCGGGCAGGGCCTCAACATGGGCCTGAAGGATATCGCAGCACTGGCGGAAGTTGTCGTCGACGCGGCCCGCCTCGGCATCGATCCCGGACAGGCCGATGTGCTGGAGCGCTACCAGCGCTGGCGCCGCTTCGACACCATGGCGATGGGACTCGCCACCAACTCGCTCAATCTGTTGTTCTCCAACAAGTCGGCGCTATTGCGCGGCGTCCGCGATATCGGGCTCGGCCTGGTCGACCGCATGCCGCCGCTGAAAAGCCTGTTCATCCGCCAGGCCGCGGGGCTGACGGGCGAAGTGCCGCGGCTGCTGAAGGGCGAGGCGTTGTAGAGCCGACCACCGCATTTATTGTCGTCATCGCCGGGCTTGTCGCGGCCATCTACGTCTTTCTTCTTCGCCGGCGTTCAAAGACGTAGATGCCCGGGACAAGCCCGGGCATGACGAGGAGGGATTACAGTACCCCTCACTCGATCTTCCGCGCCTCTTCCGGCAGCATGATCGGGATGCCGTCGCGGATTGGATAGGCGAGTTTTGCCCCGCGCGAGATCAATTCCTGCCGCGCTGAATCGAACTCCAGCGGACCCTTGGTCAGCGGGCACACCAGGATTTCCAGCAGTTTTGGGTCGACGGTCGCGTCGGTGCGTTCGGGCAGGGAATTCATGCGCGGTCTCCGTGGGGTGGGCAAAGCGAAGCGTACCCACCATTGAAATGATGCGATCGCTCATTGCGAGATGGTGGGCACGGCGCGAAGCGCGCCTTTTTGCCCACCCTACGCCTTTAACATATCCGATCCGCCCGCGGGTAGTCGCAGATCTATCGCGACGCCATCCGGATCAGCTCCTGCAATACGGCATCCTGCCGCGTTTTCGGCAACGGCTGGTCCGACAGCGCGTATCCCAAAAACGCCCAGTAGAAGATCTGGGCGCGGGAACGCGCCACGCCCGGGGCAACGCCGGACCGCTCGAACAGCTTTTGCACGTAACTCAGCCTGCGCCGGTCCGTCGCCTGCACCGCCGCCCGAGCGAGCGGATCGAGCGTGGCCCAGGTGCGAACCGCGTTCTCCAGCGCCAGCTTGCTGCTGAACGTCGCCCGCAGCAGGCGCAGCAGCGGATTGCCGTGTTTCGGCGAGGCCTCGAGGTCGGCGATGACCTGCTCGGCGGCGACCTCGCGCCAGTGCTTGAGGATGGCGGCGTGGTAGGCGCCGATGTCGGCGAAATGCCAATAAAAACTGCCGCGCGAGACCCCCATCGCCTTCGCCAGCGGCTCGGCCTTCAGCGCGGTGAAACCATTCTTGGCCAGGGTCTTGAGACCGAGCCCGAGCCAGTCCTCTGCTGATAATTGATCGGCCATCATTGCTTCCCGCGGCACCTACCATACACTACTGTATTGACAGCCGCCAGCGCCCGGCGTAAAAGCCTCCATACAGTCCTGTATGGAGGACGAAACGATGCGCGATGTTCTGCTGCAATGTTCCGGAGCCGCCGCAATCGTCGTCGCGCTGATCCACGGCGTGCTCGGCGAAACCAAGGTGTTCGCCCGCGCCACCATCGAGCCGCCGCGGGTGCGCACGCTGATCCGGCTGGTCTGGCAGGCCGGGACAGTGGCATGGATCGGCGGCGGCGTGCTGCTGATCGCCGCGCCCTGGATGGCCTCGGAGCCGGCGCGGCACTGGATCGCGGCGACGATGGCCGTGGTGTTCGCCTTCGCCGCCGCCGCCAACGCGTTCGCGCTGCGCGGCAAGCATTTCGGCTGGGTGGCGCTGAGCGCCGTGGTGGCGATGGCGGTGGCGGGGTATTGAGGGTACCCCCATACAAGGATGACGGCGTTCTTGTTGTCATTGCGAGGAGCGTAGCGGACGAAGCAATCCAGTCCTTGCTTTGTAGCTTCTGGATTGCTTCGCTGCGCTCGCAATGACGGAACCTGGCCGTCATGCCCGGGCTTGTCCCGGGCATCCACGTCTTCCTCCCTCGATCGCCAACAAGACGTGGATGGCCGGGACAAGCCCGGCCATGACGACGGAGATTGATGATGCGGAATATCTCGATCGCGATGCTGTCTGCCGTAACCATTTGCTGCGGTTACGCCCACGCCGCCGACATCGCGGCCGGCAAGGAGAAGGCCGAGCTGTGCGTCGGCTGCCATGGCGAGGGCGGCATCTCGCAGATGGAAAACATTCCCTCGCTGGCGGCGCAGCCCGATCTGTTCATGCAGTGGCAACTGGTGTTCTTCCGCGCCGGCACCCGCAAGAACGAGCAGATGCAGCCGATCGTCGAGCAGCTGAGCAACGACGACATTCGCAACCTCGGGGCCTATTTTGCCTCGCTCGCCCCGCCGAAGAATCCGAAGCCGGATGACAATCCGGATCTTTCCGCAAAGGGCGCAGAGGCCGCCGCCGGCCGCCGCTGCGCGTCATGCCATACCGATTCCTACGCCGGCACCAAGGCGGTTTCCCGCATCGCCGGCCAGCGCGAGGACTATCTCGTCAAGGCGCTGCGCGACTACAAGTCCGGCGTGCGTGCCGGCGGCGCCATGGCAGCGATGGCCGAGGTCGCCTATCCGCTCAGCGAGGAAGAGATCGAGGCGCTCGCGCATTATCTCGCGCATTTGTAGCTTCGTAGGGTGGGCAAAGGCGCTCTTGCGCCGTGCCCACCACAACGCGCAATGGTGGGCACGGCGCAAGAGCGCCTTTTGCCCACCCTACTAATCACCACTGCCGCTCATACGCCTTCAGATGCGTATACGCGGTCCGCAGTTTCGGCACCGGCACCTTGGCGGCGTCGGCGCGGGCGACGAGGTCGCCGATCACATGGTCGGCTTCGACCGGCGCGCCGGCCTTGATGTCGCGGAACATCGACGCCGTCATCTGCGAGCCCTCGGCCGTCAGCATGCCGCGGATGCGCTCCAGATACGCCGCGCGCGGCCCGTGCCCCTCGGCGGCTGCAGTCGCGCTGCATTCATCGAGCATGCCGAGCACAAAATCCTTGCCGCCGCGCGCGGCCAGGATATGGCCCACTGAGCTGCGCATCAGGCAGGTCGCGCCCGCCAGCGAGGCAAGAAAAACCCATTTCTCCCACATCTCCTGGATGATTTCTTCGCTCGCCTTCGAGCCGAAATCGCCCTTTTCCATCACGTCTGCGATGGCGCGGACCCGATCCGACGTCGTGCCGTCGCGCTCGCCGAAGGTGAGCGACTGCAGCGGCTGAAGATGAACGACTTCGCGTTTTTCGTTCAGCGTAACCGCGATGGCGCAGAGGCCGCCGAGCACACGCTCGCGGCCGAACATTGCGTCCAGCGTATCCAGATGGCGCATGCCGTTGAGCAGCGGAATGATTGCCGTGTTCGGCCCGACCGCCGACGCGAAGGACTTTATCGCATCGTCGAGGTCGAAGGCCTTGCAGCTGAGCAGCACGACATCGAATTGCTCGGCTAATTTGTCAGCCTGCACGGCGGGCGGATTTTTCAGCGTCACGTCACCGAGCGGGCTCCTGATCACAAGGCCGGCGGCGGCGAGTTCAGCGGCGCGCCTCTCGCGCACCAGGAACGTGACATCCGCACCTGCCTGCAGCATCCGGCCGCCGAAATATCCGCCGATCGCGCCGGCGCCCACCACCAGGATGCGCATTGAGAGACTCCTTTCAAAGTTCGTCATGCCCCGGCTTGTCCCGGGCATCCACGTCTTATCGGCATTGCCGGTAGCAAAACGTGGATGGCCGGGACAAGCCCGGCCATGACGGAGATTATTTCCGCGACACGTTCGCCGCTTCTACCACTTCTCCCCGAACGGGCGAATCTCCAACTCGAAGGTCCAGGCGCTGCGTGGTTGCTGGTAGAGCTGCCAGTAGGAGGCCGCGACCGAGGCGGGCGGCATCAGCAGGTCGGGGTTGTTGAGGGCCTCCTTGCCCCACAGCTGTTCGCGGCGTTCGCGCACCCAGGCGGTGTCGACGCCGGAATCGATGATCAGATGCGCGACGTGGATGTTCTTCGGCCCGAGCTCGCGCGCCATCGCCTGCGCCACCGCGCGCAGGCCGAATTTCGCCGCGGCGAAGGCGGCAAAGCCGGAGCCGCCGCGCAGGCTCGCGGTGGCGCCGGTGAAGAAGATGCTGCCCTTGCCATGCGGCAGCATCAGCCGTGCCGACTCGCGGCCGGCGAGGAAGCCGGCCCAGCACGCCATTTCCCACACTTTTCGGAACACGCGGTCGGTCGTCTCCAGGATCGGGAAATTGACGTTGGCGCCGACGTTGAAGATCGTCACTTCCAGCGGCGCGTGCTTGTCCGCATCCTGCAGAAAGGCGTTGATCTCGTCTTCCTTGCGCGCATCGAGCGAGCGCGCCACGATCGAGCCGCCGGCGTCCTCGACCTCCTTCACCAGCGGCGCCAGCTTGTCGCCGTTGCGCCTCCCTGCGAACACCGTGAATCCCTCGCCGGCGAATTTCTTGACGATCTCGGCGCCGATGTAATCCCCGGCGCCGATCACCGCGACGGTTGCGTTGCGTTTTTGCATTCCCGGTTCTCCAGTGGGCCGTCATCCTGAGGAGCGCGCTCTTGCGCGCGTCTCGAAGGATGGCCGCATGCACGTGTGTCCATCCTTCGAGACGCGGCCAAGAGGCCGCTCCTCAGGATGACGGATAAAATTCGATCAGCCGCCCGCCACCATCTCCTCGACCTCGCGCAACTGCTCCTTGCCGAAGAACATTTCCTTGCCGACAAAGAAGGTCGGCGAGCCGAACGCGCCGCGCTCCACCGCGCCTTGCGTGTTTTCGATCAGCTTTGCCTTGACGTCGGGATCCTGGGCGCGGGAAAACAGCTTTGCTGCGTCGAGGCCCGACCCGGTGAATGCCTTCAGCGCCACTTCCGGGTCGTCCATCTTCTTCGGCTCGCCCCACATGTGGTGAAACGCGGCGTCGACATATTTTTCGAACACGCCTTCGAACTGCGCGGCCACCGCGGCGCGCATCAGATTGAGCGTGTTGACCGGAAAGAACGGATTCATCGTGTAGGGTTTCAGGCCATAACGCTTCACGAAGCGTTCGGTCTCGATGTCGTGAAATTCGCGCTTGTTCTTGACGCCGGCCAGGGTTTCGGCGGGAGATTTGTTGTTGGTGGCCTTGAAGATGCCGCCCAGCAGGATCGGCACGTATTCGAACTTGACGCCGGTGCGTTGTTCGATTGCCGGGATCGCATGGTGGCTGAGATAGGCGTTGGGACTGCCGACATCGAACATGAATTGCGGCGCGGTCTTGCTCATCGCGGTCTCCCTGAAAATAACGGCGGCATGCCCGGCGCCGCCGTCTTATATGATTGTTATCATTCTAACCAGCCTAGCGGTTCATATTCGAAGGATCAACCGGATCGGGAGTGAATGCGAGCCTGCCGATGTGATCGCGGATGTCGTTGGGCCACGCCGCGATCAGGGTCGCGAGGCGCCGGCGGTCGTCCGCGAATAATGCGCGTGACGCCTCCTCGAAGTGCGGCAGGTTGCCGGCCATCGCCGACATGAAGTGGTACGCCGCATCGCGCGCGGCGCGGCTGCGGTCCTTGTCGCCATGGGTGCGCCGCGCCGCCTCGACCAGTTTTCGCAAGGCCACCGACGCGCCGCCGGGTTGCGCATTGAGCCATTCCCAGTGCCGCGGCAGCAGCGTCACTTCGCGCGCGACCACGCCGAGTTTCGGCCGGCCGCGCCCGCGCGGTGCGGCGGCCTCTGGCGCCACAGGTCCTGGCGGCAGCCGCGCCACGATCTCGTCGTCGGAGCCGCGAAGGTCGAGATCGATGGCACGCCCGGTCGCGTCGCTGAAAATCGCGACCCTGTCTGCGGCGCGCTGTTCCGCCCGCCTGACGGCAAGGGCGACCTCACCGAGCGGACCGGATACCAGCCGCCGCTGGCCTTCGAAGGCGGTAAAAGTCTGGGACTGCTGCTGCGACATTGCGGGGAATCCGGCAGGAACTGATCCGTTATTAGTACCCGGATAAAATTAGGATGTCAATATTACCCGGATAAATTATAGACCAGTGCCGTAGCTCGACTTTCACCAGCGCTGCTGGCACGAGAAAGCCGCACAAAACGCGCCGGGGGACCGCCATGCTCACCGTCCATCATCTCAATAATTCGCGGTCGCAGCGGGTGCTGTGGCTGCTCGAAGAGCTCGGCGTGCCGTATGAGATTGTGCGCTATCAGCGCCAATCCAGCATGCTGGCGCCGCCGGAGCTGCGCGCGATCCATCCGCTCGGCAAATCGCCTGTCATTACCGACAACGTCAACACCGTCGCCGAGTCAGGTGCGATCGTCGAATACATCATCGGCGCCTATGGCGAGGGCCGGCTGATTCCGCCGCCGGGCACGCCGGAGCGGCTGCGCTATACCTACTGGCTGCATTACGCCGAAGGCTCGGCGATGTCGCCGCTGCTCTTAAAACTGTTGTTCACGCTGATGCCGAAGCGCGCGCCGGCGCTGCTGCGCCCGCTGGTCCGCAAGGTGTCCAACCAGGCGCTGACCACGATGGTCAATCCACAGCTCAAGCAGCACATGGCGTATTGGGAAGCCGAACTTGGC
>NZ_DASYMN010000440.1:0-1719 GCF_036009065.1 Bradyrhizobium sp.
CCTCATCCTGAGAGTATGTGAATGTTTGCGTCATTGCGAGCCAGCGGGCGGCGCGACGCGCCGCACGATGTGCGAAGCAATCCAGAGGCCGGAGCGCCGGTCTAGAAGGCTGGATTGCTTCGTCGCAAGGGCTCCTCGCAACGACGGTTTTGCCACCGTCATCCTGAGAGTCCGAGAATGTATTGGGCTGAGCCGAGGGGGTAGGCATTTCCGAGCACGGGGGTGCTGACGGTTCAGCCCGGCGGTTGGATCTGGAAGGGGTGCTGAAGTCCTCCGTTGCGGTAGTGGCTATGCCGGGCTGGCTTTGGCGGCGGCTGCGCGCAATGCGAAGCTGCGCAGCATGTTGTGGGCAAGCGCAAACCATAGCAGAACGGTGCGGGCCTTTTGCTTGCCGCGCACGGTGAGCTGCTGAAGCCCCATGCGGCGTCCTCTCGCATTGATGCACTCGTGCTCGGCCCGGCGCCGATACATTGTTTTACCGTCATCGCTCGCCATGCGCTTGCGCCAGTCGGCCACCGCCGCGCTGTCGTCCCGCTTCGGTGCATATGGATCGGTGCCATGTCTGGTCTGCCCCGGCGGGCACCATAGGCGCGTTCCAGCTTCATGCGCCCATTCGATGTCGTCGTTTTTGGTGAACCCGCCGTCAATCAGATAGTCGGAAGGCTTGTAGCCGCGGGCCTGCAAGCCTTCGATCGCCGGGCGTGCAAGGCCGCGATCCGAGCCGGTGGTGTCGTTGTCGACGGCGACGATCAGCTGGCTTTTCGGCTCCGCCACGATCTGCATGTTGTAAGCCGGACGGAAGCCGCCATCGCCCATCTTCATCACCCGCGCCTCGGCATCGGTGGTCGAAGCGCGCGGCTCCTTCTGCTTGCTCACGTCCTGCTTGTTGGTCTTCTCCCGGCGCGCCCGTTCGGCTTCCAATTCCTGTATGCGCTGCTGAGCCGCCGCGATCCGCGCCTCGCGTTCGCCCGCCGCCCTGAGCTGCGCCGCGCGCCGCGCCCGCTCGCCCGAGCCGGGATCGGCTTCAAGTTCGGCGCGCAGCCGCGCCACCCGATCTTGCGCCGCCATCCGCAGTTCCTCCAGCCGCTTGCGCCGGCGGAACGAGCTTGCCCCGGCAGCCGCGCGCACCCGCAGTCCGTCCTGCGAAAGGACATCCAGCGACACCAGTCCGGCTTCCACCAGCGAGGCCACGCCGCGCGCCAGCAGCTGATCCAGCACCGCTACGTGCGCGATCCGGAAGCCGGACAGGCTGCGATAGTTCATGGAAACCCCGCCGCAGAGCCAGCGATAGACCAGATTATCCCGGCACAATTGATCGAGCCGGCGGGCGCTGCCAACGCCATCGATCGTCGCCCACAGCCAAAGCGCCATCATCAATTGCGGCGCCGCCGGCGGATGGCCCGGCTGCCCTTCGCGCGCCTTGATCGCATCGTGCAGCGCTGACAAATCAAGCCCCTCAACAAACGCCCACACCGCGCGTACCGCATGGTCCTCCGCTACCAGATCGTCGAGCGCCACCCAATGCGTGTCGATCTGGCTGCGCTCCGGCATCCGCAATCGCGGCGCGCCCCGGCTCTCCGGCTCAGGCAATTGCTGTTCAGGCAAGCCTTCGAACAAATCTTCATCAGCCATGATCATTCCCACCGTTGCAGCTCCTACATCGATGGAATCACACCGCCTCAGCCCTTGCAAATGCTAAAAGATTCTCAAGCTCTGAGG
>NZ_DASYMN010000441.1:0-1663 GCF_036009065.1 Bradyrhizobium sp.
GATGGCGACCGTCAAGGAATTGAAGGCGACCGCGCGTCCCGTTGGCGGCAAGGGGGCCGCACGGGCAGAGCGTCGCGCCGGCCGAGTGCCGGGAGTGATCTATGGCAACAACCAGCCCCCCGTGACCATTTCGGTCGACGATACCGATCTGCGCCAGCGCATCCTGGCAGGGCGGTTCCTCACCACGATTTACGACATCGATCTGGAGGGCCAGAAGCACCGCGTGATTCCGCGCGACTTCCATCTCGATCCGGTCAAGGATTTCCCGCTGCATGTGGATTTCATGCGGCTCGGCGAAGGCGCCACCATCCGCGTCAGCGTTCCCCTGCACATCCAGAACGCGGAAGCCGCCCCCGGCGTCAAGCGCGGCGGCACCGTCAACATCGTCACCCACACCATCGATCTGGAGTGCTCGGTCGACAACATCCCGCAATATATCGAAGCCGACGTCAGCGATCTCGAGATCAGCCACTCGCTGCACTTGAGCGACGTCAAGCTGCCCGCCGGCGTGAAGTCGCTGACGCGCGAGGACGTAACCCTGGTCACCATCGTGCCCCCGTCCGGCTACGCCGAAGAGCAGAAGGCCGCGGCTGCTGCTGCCGCTGCCGGTACGGCGGCGGCTGCCGCACCGGGTGCTGCGGCTCCGGCGGCAGGCGCTGCAGCTGCGGCTCCCGCGGCAGGTGCTGCGGCTCCGGCGGCAGGTGCCAAGGCGCCCGCAGCCGCGAAAGCGCCGGCAGGCGGCGACAAGAAGAAGTAAGCTGGCGCGGGATGCCGCGTCATGCTGCTGTTTGTCGGACTCGGCAATCCCGGCGCGAAGTACGCGCATAACCGGCACAATGTCGGCTTCACCGTCGTCGATGAAATTGCGCGGCGTCATGGTTTCGCACCATGGCGCCGCCGCTTTCAGGGCGAGACCGCGGAAGGCACGCTGGAGCGCGAGCGCATCATCCTGCTCAAACCCATGACTTACATGAATGACTCCGGGCAAGCGGTGCAGGAAGCCTCCGGCTTCTTCAAGCTCGCGCCGAACGAGATCACCGTATTTCACGATGAGATCGAACTGCCGCCTGCCAAGCTGCGCGTCAAAGTCGGCGGCGGCATCGCCGGTCACAACGGCCTGCGCTCTATCTCGGCGCATGTCGGCAACGACTATCGGCGCGTGCGGATCGGGGTCGGCCATCCCGGCGTCAAGGCGCTGGTGCATGGCTACGTGCTGTCGGATTTCTTCAAGGAAGAGCGGCCGTGGGTCGAAGGCTTGCGGGAGGCGATCGCCGACAACGGCGGGCTGCTGGCGGCCGGACGCGACTCCACGTTCCAGAACAAGGTGCACCTTTCGATGCGGGCCAAGGGATTTTTGTCAAAGGAAGATAGCGGCGAGAAGCCGGACTGACTTCTCACACCGCCAAATACAAACACCGTCATGGCCGGGCTTGTCCCGGCCATCCACGTCTTGACATGAACGAAGAAAGACGTGGATGCCCGGGACGAGCCCGGGCATGACGAACTCTGAAGCAGAGGAAATCATGGGATTCAAATGCGGTATCGTCGGCCTGCCCAATGTCGGCAAGTCGACGCTGTTCAATGCGCTGACCGAGACGGCGGCGGCGCAGGCGGCGAACTATCCGTTCTGCACCATCGAGCCCAATGTCGGCGCGGTCGCGGT
>NZ_DASYMN010000442.1:0-28734 GCF_036009065.1 Bradyrhizobium sp.
GACCATCTGCGCCTGGAACAGCATGTCGAGCGCGGATGTAGGCTCGTCGAGCACCACGAAATTCGGCTCCAGCACCGCCGCGCGCGCGATGGAGATGCGCTGGCGCTGGCCGCCGGAGAATTCATGCGGATAGCGGAACCGCGTGGCCGGGTCCATGCCGACATCGTTGAGCGCCTTGATCACGCGCGCCTCGCGGTCTTCGTGCGACAGCCCGGGCTGATGCACGGAAAGACCCTCGGCGACGATATCGCCGACCGACATGCGCGGGCTGAGCGCGCCGAATGGATCCTGGAACACGATCTGCATGTCGCGGCGGAACGGCCGCATCGCCTTGAAGCGCAGGCCCTGAATGTCCTTGCCGAGAAACACGATCGGCCCGTTGGACGAAATCAGCCGCAGCAGCGCCAGCCCCAGCGTGGTCTTGCCGGAACCGGATTCGCCGACCACGCCCAGGGTCTCGCCCTGCCGCACCGACAGGCTGACGCCGTCGACCGCCTTGATGTGCCCGACCGTCCGGCGCAACAACCCGCGCTTGACCGGAAACCAGACCTTCAGGTCGTCGGTCGACATCACCACCGGTGAATCCGGCCGTGGCGGCGCCGGATCGGGTTTCGGCTCGGCAGCCAGCAAAGCCTTGGTGTAGGGATGCTTCGGCGCGGTAAAAACCTGCTCGACCGGCCCCTGCTCGACGATCTTGCCATTGTTCATGACACAGACGACATCGGCGATGCGGCGGACGATGCCAAGATCATGGGTGATGAACAGCAGGCTCATGCCGAGCCGCGCGCGGATGTCCGCAAGCAGCGCCAGGATTTGCGCCTGCACGGTGACATCAAGCGCCGTGGTCGGCTCGTCCGCAATCAGCAAATCGGGTTCGTTGGCAAGCGCCATCGCGATCATCACGCGCTGGCGCTGGCCGCCGGACAATTGATGCGGATAGCTGGCGAGCCGCGTTTCCGGATCTGGAATGCCGACTTGCGTGAGTAGTTCCAGCGTGCGTGCCCGCGCCATCGAGCCGCGAATGCCGCTGTGCAGTTGCAGAATCTCGCCGATCTGCGCTTCGATGGTGTGCAATGGATTGAGCGAGGTCATCGGCTCCTGGAAGATGATCGAAATGTCGTTGCCGCGGATGCCGCGGATTTCGCGCTCCGACAAGTTAAGCAATTCGCGGCCCTTGAAACGGATGGCGCCGGAGGGATGCGATGCAGTGGGATAGGGCAAGAGCTTCAGGATCGACAGCGCGCTGACGGATTTTCCGGAGCCGGATTCGCCGACCAGCGCCACGCACTCGCCGCGCTTGATCTCGAACGAGATACGATCGACCGCGAGCGACGTGCCGCTGGGCTGGTGAAACGCCACCGACAGATCGCGGACGTCGAGCAGAGGCTGGTTGATTGCGTCCATCAGGGCTCCCCGGAAAGTTGAAGCCAGTGCAGCTCATCCGCCAAAGCGCGCCGGAGACGCGCGTCTTGCGTCAGGAAATGGTCACAGCTAGCCAGCCGCGCGGTCGCGATGTGAATCGCATCCACCAGCTTTAGCTTGAGCCTGCCGCGAATTTCCGCAGCCCGCATCAGTGTTGCACGATCGATAGGAACGGTTTCTACGCTGCTGTCGGATGCAAATAACTCGCGGTACTTTGAAATCAGATCCTCGTTGCCGACGGCAATCGGCTGCGCTAGTGCTTCGGCGATAGTTAGTTCGGACGTGATCGCCCGAATTGATCCCCGATCAAATGCTTCGAACAAAGCTAGCAGCACCTTAAACCATGGTTCGCGAGGTTCGATCGCAAAAATCACGATATTGGTGTCCAGGTAAATCGCTTCGCCAGCGAAGCGATCCCAATTCATCGATCCTCCCGAAGCTCAGCGATGTAGTCGAGGACGTCCTGGTCGCTGCCGTAAAGATTTTGCCCGCTACCCACGAGATGCGCGATTGGGCGTTTCCGTGGTGCCTCCGTCTCCGGTTCAAATTCTATTTTCACCAGGCCATGCTCCGGCAGATCCGCGCGCAGATCGGCCGGAAGCCGGTCGACGGGATAGTGCCTTACGATCTTATTCATGGGTCGGCTCCTCCTGGGCAAATTACCACATCTCTACCTGAACGTCTTGCGCGGATCGAAGGCATCGCGGACGGCTTCGCCGATGAAGATCAGCAGCGACAGCATAATGGCCACCGCGAAGAAGCCGGTGAAGCCGAGCCACGGCGCCTGCACGTTGGCCTTGCCCTGCGATAGCAACTCTCCCAACGACGGCGAGCCCGGCGGCAGCCCAAAACCGAGGAAATCCAGCGCGGTCAGCGTCATCACCGAGGACGAGACGATGAACGGCAGGAACGTCATGGTCGCCACCATTGCGTTGGGCAGCAGGTGCCGGAACATGATGACCGGGTTGGAGACGCCGAGCGCGCGGGCTGCCTGGATGTATTCGAAATTCCGCCCGCGCAGGAATTCGGCGCGGACGAGGCCCACCAGCGACACCCATGAGAACAGCAAGAGGATGCCGAGCAGCACGAAGAAGCCGGGCACCAGCACCGACGACAGGATCAACAGCAGGTACAATGACGGGATCGAACTCCAGATTTCAATAAAGCGCTGGAAGCCGAGATCGACCCAGCCGCCAAAATAGCCCTGCACGCCGCCCGCGGTGACGCCGATCACCGACGAAATGAGCGTCAAAGCGAGGCCGAACAGTACCGAAATTCGAAAACCGTAGATCAGGCGGGCGACCACGTCGCGGCCCTGGTCGTCGGTGCCGAGCCAGTTGTATTCGAGGTCGCGGCAGCTCTTGAAGCCCTTGCGCTCTACCACCTCCTTGCACTGCGCTTCCGTCAGCATCCAGGTCGGCTTCGACGGCGCAGGCGTCGGCAGATCGAGATTGTGCGTATCGTAGGAATAGCGGATCAGCGGCCAGATCACGGTGCCGCCCTTGTCCTTGATCAGCTTCTGCAAAAAAGGATCGCGATAGTCGGCGGCGGTCTCGAAGTCACCGCCGAAAGTGGTTTCCGAATAGCTGACGAAGGCCGGCCAGTACCAATGCCCATCGAACTTGACGAAGAACGGGCGATCATTGGCGATCAGTTCGGCGAACAGCGAGATCACGAACAGGGTCAGGAAAATCCAGAACGACCAGTAGCCGCGGCGGTTCGATTTGAAATTCTGCCAGCGGCGGCGGTTGAGCGGCGACAGGCCGAGCGGATGGCGCGACGGCGGCACTGCCTCGCCGAGCGGCGACAGCGTCGTAGTCTCGACCGGCGGCGGCGCGACGATGGTCATCAGACTTCCCGCGCCTCGAAATCGATCCGCGGATCGATCCACATGTAAGCCAGATCGGAGATCAAGTTGATCACGAGACCGACCAGCGAAAAGATGAACAGCGTCCCGAACACCACCGGATAGTCGCGGTTGAGCACGCTCTCGAAGCCGAGCAGCCCCAGGCCGTCCAGCGAAAAGATGGTTTCGATCAGCAGCGAACCCGAAAAGAACGCGTGAACGAACGCGCCGGGAAAGCCGGCGATCACGATCAGCATGGCGTTGCGGAAGATGTGATTGTAGAGCACCTGCCGTTCGCTGCAACCCTTGGCGCGCGCGGTCATGACGTACTGCTTGCGAATCTCGTCGAGAAACGAATTCTTGGTCAGCAGCGTCATGGTAGCGAAGGCGCCGAGCGCCATCGCGATCAGCGGCAGCGTGATATGCCAGAAGTAATCCAGGATTTTCCAGTACCACGGAAACTGGTCCCAGCCGTCGGAGGTCAATCCCCGCAGCGGAAACACGCTGAGGAACGAGCCGCCGGCAAACAGGATGATCAGCAGGATCGCGAACAGGAATCCGGGAATGGCAAAGCCTATGATGATCACCGCCGAGGTCCAGGTATCGAACTTTGAGCCGTCCATCACGGCCTTGCGGATGCCGAGCGGAATCGAGATCAGATAGGTCAGCAGCGTCATCCAGATGCCGAGCGACATCGAGACCGGCAGCTTCTCCTTGATCAGCTGCAGCACGGTAGTATCGCGAAAATAGCTCTTGCCGAAATCGAACCGCGAGAAATTCCACAGCATCAGGGCAAAGCGTTCCGGCGCCGGTTTGTCGAAGCCGAACTGCTTTTCAAGACTCTTGACGAAATCCGGATCGAGGCCCTGCGCGCCGCGATATTTTGAATTGACCGCGTCTCCTGAGGCACCCATTTGAGTCCGCGCGCCAAAGTCGCCGCCGGATGAACCCGAAATCCGCGAACTGCCCCCGGTATCGGCACCGCTCAGTTGCGCGATCACGCGCTCGACCGGGCCCCCCGGCGCGAACTGCACGACGATGAAAGATACGAACAAAATCCCCAGCAATGTGGGGATCATCAGGAAAATGCGGCGGGCTATATATGCGCTCATCGGCTATTTCGTCTGCTCGAGCCTGGCCGCCTTGTCAGGATCGGACCACCACATTTCGATCGCCCCGACGCCGCCGAGATAGCGCGGCAGCTTCGCCGGGTGATCGAACACGTCCCAATAGGCGACCGGATGACTGGTGCGATACCATTGCGGCACCCAGTAGCGTCCGGCGCGGAACACGCGATCGAAGGCGCGGCATGCTGTGGTCAGATCGGCGCGACTGTCGGCAGCAAGGATGTTTTCGATCAGCGCGTCGATCGCCGGATTGGCAATTCCGGCGAGATTATACGAGCCTTTCGTCTTTGCCGCCTGCGACGAGAAGAACGGCCGCATGCCGTCGCCGGGGGTCGCCGACATGCTGAAGCGCTGGATGGTCATGTCGAAATCGAAATCTTCCAGCCGGGCGCGGTATTGCACGGGATCGACCATGCGCAAGCTGGCTTCGATTCCGAGCGTACCGAGATTCTTGATGTAAGGCGCGTCATGTGGCTGGATCGACGGCTCGTCTGCGAGAAACTCGATCCTGAAGACCTCGCCGTTCGGCAGCAGCCGCTTACCATCCTTGATGACCAGACCTGCGTCGAGCAGCAGTTGCGAAGCCTTGCGCAACAGCGTGCGATCTTGCCCGGAGCCGTCGGTCACCGGCGGAACGAACGGCGCTCCAAACACCTCATCGGGCACCTGCCCGCGAAACGGCTCCAGCAGCTTCAGTTCTTCGGGCGATGGCGGGCCGCTAGCCAACATGTCTGAATTCTGAAATGGCGAAACCGTACGCGCGTAAGCGCCGTACATGATGGTCTTGTTGGTCCATTCGAAATCGAAGGCGTAGGTCAGTGCCTCGCGCACCCGCGGGTCCTGAAATTTCTCGCGGCGAGTGTTGATGAACCATCCCTGCGCGCCCGACGGGGTTTCGTCCGGTAATATCTCGCGCTTGATCCGGCCGTCCTTGACGGCGGGGAAATCGTAGCGCGTGGCCCACACCCGCGCGGTAAATTCCTCGCGAAATAGATAGTTCTTCGCCGTGAACCCTTCGAACGCCACGTCGCGGTCGCGATAGAATTCGTAACGCACCGTGTCGAAATTATAAAGACCGCGCGAGACCGGAAGATCGGCGCCCCACCAATCCTTGACGCGCTCGAATTCGATGTAGCGGTTGACCTCGAATTTTCCGACCCTGTACGCTCCGCTGCCGAGCGGAATATCCAGCGTCGATTCGTCGAACGGCCGCGCTGCGTAGTAGATTTTCGAGAAAATCGGCAGGCTGGCGATATAGAGGGGCACGTCACGCGCGCGTTTTTCAGCGAAGGTGACGACAAGCGTCGCATCGTCCTCTGTCTCGGCCTTCACCATATCGCGCATCTGCTGCAGGATCAGGGGATGGCCCTTGGCCTTAAGCGTCGTAAGCGAGAAGGCGGCATCATGCGCGGTGAGTTTTGTGCCGTCGTGAAATTTGGCCTCGGGCCGCAATGTGAATCGATAGACCAGTTTGTCAGGCGAAATTTGCACCGACTTCGCCGCGAAGCCGTAGACGGCGTCCGGCTCGTCCGCAGCACGTGCCATCAGAGTGACGAATGTAAGATCCATGCCTTGCGCGCCCTCACCTTTCAGGATGAAGGCGTTAAGCGAATTGAAGGTCTGATAGGACTGGTTGTTGGTTCGCACCGAGGGAATCGTCGAAAACAGGCCTCCCTTCGGCGCAGACAAATTGACGTAGTCGAAGTGACGAAAGTCCGGCGGATATTTCAGATCGCCGAACACCGAAAGACCGTGCACCTCGGCGCTGGAATCGACCGCCATCGCCGGACGAAGCCACGCCGCGCCGGCGGCGCCGATGCCGAGACCCAGCACATGCCGGCGAGAAGGAAGCGCCATGCGCGAAAATGTCCTCAAGATCGCTTGCCGATCCGGGCCGCCTTGTCGGCGTCATACCACCACTGCGCGGGGAAACCGGATATCCCATATTTCGGCAGAGGTTCGGCGCGACTGAAACGGTCCCATCGGGCGTAACGCAGCGTGCTGGAAATATAGTGCGGCACCACGTAGAAATTCCACAGCAGCACGCGATCGAGCGCCTTGCTCGCGGCGATCTGCGTGGCGCGGTCCTTGGCGAAGATCACCTGCTCGATCATGGCGTCGACGGCCGGATTCTGGATGCCGCAGAGGTTCTGGGATCCCGGGCGGTTCGCCGCCTGCGATCCCCAGAACTCGCGCTGCTCGTTGCCGGGCGAAAGCGACTGGGCCCACACCTTCGAGGTCAAATCGAAATCGAACGAGCGCAGGCGGTTTTCATATTGCGCGTCGTCGACCGTGCGGACCGACACCGTGACGCCGATACGCTCCAATGCCGTTTTGTAGAACAGAACCAGGCGCTCCATCGAAGGGCTCTCGATCAGAAACTCGACATTGACCGGTTTGCCCGACGCATCGACCAGCTTGCGATCCCTGACCTCGAAGCCGGCCTCCTTCAACAGGCGCGTCGCCTCGCGCAGATTGTTGCGGACGGCTTCCGGGTTGCCATTCACCGGATTGACATAAGGCGTGGTGAACAGTTCGGCCGGCACCTTGCCGCGCACGGTTTCGAGAATCCGCAGCTCTTCGCCTTCGGGCAGGCCTGAAGCCGCCAACTCAAGACCGTCGAAGTAGCTGTTGTTGCGCCGGTACTGATTGTAGAACAGCTGCTTGTTCATCTCCTCGAAATCGAAGACATAATTAAAGGCGCGGCGCAGCCGTACGTCCTTGAACAGATCGCGGCGCAGGTTGAAGACAAAGCCCTGCATCCGGCCGGTGCTGTTGACCGGGAATTCCTCCTTGACGACGCGCTTTTCAACGACCGCCGGAAAATCATACGCCGTCGCCCACTGCTTCGCCGAGTTCTCCGCGATCCAGTCGGCCTGGTCGGCCTTGAAAGCCTCCAGCGCAACAAGATTGTCACGGAAGAATTCGTAGCGAATTTCGTCGAAATTATTGGTGCCGATCCGCAGCGGCAGCTTCTCGCCCCAGTAATCCTTGACCCGCTCGACGGCCACTGACCGGCCTGCGACAAATTCCTTGATGCGGTAAGGGCCGGAGCCCAGCGGCTTCTCCAGCGTGGTCGCCGAAACGTCGCGCTTGCGGCCTTCGCTGTCGCTGCCCTCCCACCAATGCTTCGGCAGCACCGTGATCTCGCCGACGATCATCGGCAATTCGCGGTTTCCCGGCGAGTCGAATGTGAAGGTAATCTCGCGCTCGCCGGTCTTCTCCACCTTGACGACGTGCTTGTAATAAGAGGCGTACATCGGCGAAAGTCTCTTCAGCGTGTTGAACGAGAAGATCACGTCCTCCGGGGTCACCGGCTTGCCGTCGTGCCAGCGCGCCTCCTTGCGCAGCCGATACTTGGCCCACGAAAAATCGTCGGGATAGGCGGCCGCTTCCGCGAGCAATCCATAATAGGTAAGGGCCTCGTCCTGCGCGCTGCTGATCAGGGTTTCGTAGATCAGTCCGATCGCCGGTGCGAGCGAGCCCTTCACGCCGGACACCGCCAGATTGAAATTATCGAAGGTTCCGATCGTTATCATGCGGGCGACGCCAGCCTTGGGCGCATCCGGATTGACGTAATCGAAACGCTTGAAGTCCGCCGGATATTTGATCTCGCCGAACATCGACAAACCATGCCGCCACACCGGCTCGCCCGCAGCGGACTGCGCGCGGGCTGGGTCGATGGCAGGAATTCCGGCTGCGATCCCAAGGGTCGGGGCGACCGCGGCGAAAGCGCCGCTCTGCAGAAGACGTCGTCGGGTAATTGCCAATTGAAGGAGTCCTGTAGCTGTCAAACCTCAACTAGAGACGCAATATAAGGCAAGCTTTCGACCGATCATGTTGCTTTTTGCCCATGATAGCAGCCGGCAACGGATACCGGTGCGGCGAAACGTCCCGATAACGCGCATATGACGCGCCGGGTTACCGCACGCGAAAACGGCCAGGCAAGGCCTGGCCGCAGGTGACGAAAAATTCATCGGCGGGCGAACGCCGCTATTTCGCCGCCGTCGGCAGCGGAACCGGCTTCTCGGCCAGCGTCGCGAGGTAGGCGATGACGTCGGCGCGCTCGCTGTCCTTCTGGATGCCGGCGAAGCCCATCGCCGTGCCGGGGACGAAACCCTTTGGATTGGCGATGAATTTGTTCAAATCGTCGAAGGTCCAGCTGCCGCCCTTGCCCTTCATGGCGGCGGAGAAATTAAACCCGCGTCCCTGGCCTTTCGGTTCATTGACGATGCCATAAAGATTGGGGCCGACGCGGTTGGGGCCGCCCTTCTCGAAGGTATGGCAGGCCGCGCACTTTTTCGCCGCGCCCGCACCCTTCTCGACCGAAGCGGTCTGCAGCAGTTTTTCGATCGGCTCGGAAGGTGCGGCGGCTTCCTTGGCTCCGCCAGCGCCTACATCTTCCTTTACCGCGATGTCATAGCCCGGCTTTGCCGGCTTGACCGGCGCGAAAATCGCGTTCGCCGCGAAGCTCGACACCAGCAGAACGAGGCAGCTAGCCAGAACGGCGCCAAGGATTTTATTGAGTTCGAAGGAGTCCATTTTCGATCAGGCTCCGGGCCGGAATTTCGACATTGCGGCCGGCTGAACGGCCAAGAACAGGTAAAGGATAAGCGGCAGGAATCAGGCTTTCGCACTGCACCTTCAGCAGCGATGAGATATCGGTTTGCCCGCGCTCTGGCAACCCGTATAAACGCCCGAACTTTCGGCCAATCCCCATCAATTCCCGAGCGTTTCAGCTGGGTTCGAAGCCCCCAATCCCAATGACCGACAGCCGCACTCTGGTGCTGATTCCCGCCCGCATGGCCGCCACCCGCCTGCCCGGCAAACCGCTGCTGGATATCGCCGGTCTGCCGATGATCGTCCATGTCCTGCGCCGGGCGGAGGCCGCCAATATCGGCCGGGTCGCCGTCGCCACCGACACGCCGGAAATCGCCGCGGCGGTAAAATCCCACGGCGGCGAGGCGGTGATGACCTCGGCCGATCACCCCTCCGGGTCGGACCGGATTTACGAGGCGCTCGGCAAGCTCGATCCAGCGGGGCAAACCGAAATCGTCATCAACCTGCAAGGCGATTTTCCGACCATCGGGCCCGACAATATCCGCGACGTGCTCGGTCCGCTCAGCGATCCTAAGGTCGATATCGCCACGCTGGCGGCGGAAATCCACACCGACGAGGAAAGCAGCAACCCCAATGTGGTGAAGTTGATCGGCTCGCGGTTAAGCGAGCGGCGGCTGCGCGCGCTGTATTTCACCCGCGCCACCGCCCCCTGGGGCGACGGGCCGCGCTATCACCATGTCGGCCTCTATGCCTATCGCCGCGCCGCGCTGGAGCGTTTTGTCGCCCTGCCCCCTTCCGCGCTGGAGCGGCAGGAAAAGCTCGAGCAGCTCCGCGCGATCGAAGCTGGCATGCGGATCGACGTCACCATCGTCGACACGGTACCGCGCGGCGTCGATACCATCGAGGACCTGGAAACCACGCGTCAGATACTGGCGAAAGGCTGAGCGGCTGATACAAGGCGCCATGACAAAAACCATGAAAATTGCATTCCAGGGCGAGCCTGGGGCCAATTCGCATCTCGCCATCGTCGAGGCCTATCCGGATGCCGAGCCGCACCCCTGCGCGACCTTCGAGGATGCGCTGGCGGCGATCTCTTCCGGAGAGGCCGAACTCGGCATGATCCCGATCGAAAATTCGGTCGCCGGCCGTGTCGCCGACATTCATCACCTGTTACCGGCCTCCGGCCTGTTCATCGTCGGCGAATGGTTTTTGCCGATCCGGCATCAGCTGATGGCGCCGCGTGGCGCCAAACTTGGCGATATCAAAACGGTCGAGAGCCACGTTCATGCGCTTGGCCAATGCCGCCGCGTCATCCGCAAGCTCGGCATCAAGCCGATCGTCGCGGCCGATACCGCCGGCTCGGCGCGCATCGTCGCCGAGCGCGGCGACAAGGCGTGTGCGGCGATCGCCTCGCGCCTCGCCGCCGACGTCTACGGTCTCGACATCCTGGCCGAGGACGTCGAGGACGAAACCCACAACACCACGCGCTTTGTGGTGCTCGCGCGCGAGGAAAACTGGGCGGTACAAGGCTCGGGCCTGCTGGTTACGACTTTTGTTTTCCGGGTGCGCAATTTGCCGGCCGCGCTCTACAAGGCAATGGGCGGTTTCGCCACCAACGGCGTCAACATGACCAAGCTGGAAAGCTACATGGTCGACGGCAACTTTTTTGCCACGCAATTTTACGCGGATGTCGATGGCCATCCGGAAGACAAGAGCCTTGCGTTTGCGCTGGAGGAATTGAAGTTCTTCTCGCGTGAATTTCGGATTGTCGGGGTTTATCCGGCTCATCCGTTCCGCGCGACGTTCGCGGAAGAGGCGGAGTGATCGTGTCAGGAGGCCATCAAGTCGAAAAATCGCTCACAAATAGAATCTTTCAATCTAATAAACTATCAATACAAAATTAAGCAAAATCATGATAAAGTTTGTGCAAACCGATAGAAGCGTGGAGTCTTCTATGTTTCTCTATTCGCGATCATTCGCAGAGCGAGTAGCGGAACTCGCGCACTTGTTTTCGATTCCTGTAAGATTCAGTGATCAGGCCGAGGGTTCCGAAAAAATAGTACAATTTACAAATGATATTCGAGGGCACTCACTTGGGCGCCGTATTAATCGTGCCGATCATCTATTTCGAATTAACATTTCAGATTGGGATACGCACAACAGAGGCTACTCCATATTGATGCATGAAAACATGCCATTTGTGCTGGAATTGGCTACAGACGAAATTCCCAATGCCGGGCTTAGCAGCAATATTCTACTCATGCAGAGCATATATATTCATGCTTTTCTTGAATTCTTTACCCGAGAACTTTGCAATCGGCCGTTGATGGACCTTGCACAAGCCACCACCGCTTTTTTCCAGGCAGTTTATAATAGCGAGTTCGGTATATATCTCCAACGCGACTATACCAATGACGAAAAGTTATTTGTATTTAACACGATCTCGGCAGGCAATAAACGGTCGGAAATTGAGTCCTTCGACGCCTATTTAAGAACGTCCCACATTGCAGATCAGCAGGGCTCATTCCTCACCAATGCACGACCAGCCAAAGAATTCCTTTCAGACCTAATCGACGACGATGAGGCTAATACTAGAATCATTCATCATCTGAGGAACATAACTTCTCCGGTTTCAAATCTGGACGCGATTGGCACGTACGACCGTTCCGGAATTCAAATCTGCATCATTTTCGCATCGCAACCGCCGACGCAACATTTTGCCAAGGAAAAAATAGTCAGTCTGATTTTGGAATCTCTCAAAAACAGATATTTGCAAGACCATGAAACTGCAAATCAGTTTTCATCGATGCGCCATGAACTTCGGCCGCTGCTCGGCGACGTCCGAACACGATTGACTCATGTTTTGGATTCTTACGTTACGACCCCCCATGACCGTAAGCAAAAGTCAGACTTTGAAGACACGGTTTCCGATATAAAGAAAAATCTGAATAAATCACTCGAACTTACGGACGCATTCGGGCAGGCGGATTTATTTCGACCAATCCAGGACCCGGTGTTAGTTACAGCAGAAGAGCGAGCAAAGGTCACCTCCGATTATAAGGCGCTAATTCCGCTGCTCCATCGGGTGAAGAAATCGGTCGATCCTAAATTTAGAACCAAGACTCGACTTGCATTCTCGAACTTGGCAGCGATTTTCGTTAAGGTCGATACGGAAAACCTGGTATCGATCCTGTCGAAATTGCTTGATAACGCCCACAAATATACTCCGGGTGGCCGTTCAGGTTTCCGTCCTCCAGAAATTCGAGTCAACGCCGAAGCGTCGAGCTTGGCCATAATCGTAGAAAATGTGGGCCCTCGGCTGGAAAATGGCGAAATTGGAGAATTGTTTTCAAAACAATTTCGCGGTCGACGTGCCAGAAGATTGGGAATTTCCGGGACCGGGATCGGCCTTTATCATGCAAAGCGGATCGCGGGCTTTCAAGGATTGTCACTCGATTACAATCAATTAAACGATAAATCGAGCAAGGGAGAGGGCTTGACACGGCACCAATTTGCCTTAATTTTCCCGCCTAATTTGTGGCGAAAAAAAGTTACAACTATTATTTCAGGGGCTTGAGGTGGCGACAGAAGCGACGGCGTCCCTTACTCCCGCCAGCGTTGGGATTGCAGTTTTCATTGACGATAACCAGTCTCTCCTTCGCACAGAAAAGCGGATTGCTGGCCAGATCGGATTCGAAACGCTCGAAATCGGCGTTGGAGACGGGTTGGATGAAGCCGTCGCTGAGATTTTTACAACAGCTCAGGATTTAGGCATTCCTTCCGACAAGATCGTTTTTTTTATCGACAATAGAATGTCTGAATTTGCAACCGTCCTCACCCAACCCCGGGACTCGAACGTAATTTTCTTTAATCAATACCGAGACCGGATGGGCCCGCATGGCAAGCATGCTGGAATGGCAATCGCCGAGTGGCTGGTCGCGAACCACGGCAACACAAATCCTGGATTTTATTTGGCTCTTCTGAGCGGATTCTCAGAAGAAGGAATTACTCGGCGGCTGAGAATCCTAAAAGATTTATATCCTCACTTTCTCGGTTTTCTTACAAAAATCGGCAGCGATGCAGACAAAGCCTCTTCTCACGATGAGAGGGTTCGCAAGTTTCGCGAAGCGATGTACCTCGTTAATGCCGCGCCCGCTGGTTCGCCCGTAGTCTCCAAAGCATCGACTAATTATCCGTATGGAAAGGTGCTTTTGAGCATCATCCAGGATTTGGAATTAACGTCGGAGGAGATTTGCGGCTTTCTCCGTTTGTCACACTCTGCCCTCCCAAAAACAAATGTGCTGTACGAAGATCCGTCGAAATTTGAGCTGGACACCCTCGATTGGCAAGAAAAGGTATTTTTAGTTTGGGAACTCTTGCTAATCTTAGAACACGATTTTGAGGATTTCGAGAAGGTGAAGATGTGGCTCAACTCCCCGCACGTTCTATTGCAGGGAGCAACGCCTCGATCGCTAATTGTTTCCGGCCTCACATCGGAAATTGATACGCTTCGCGCAATCGTAAGATACTAGGAGCTTACGATGGCGGGCAAACGTGTCGACGCTGGATTTCACATAACTCGAGCTGAACTCAACGCCGACCGCTTAAGTTCTATCGTCGATAGACGACCGCTTTTCTCTGCAGAGCAAAAGAGAATCGTGATGGCCGCTCATGTCGGGTTGGTACAACCAACGTCGCCTCACGATTTGCTTATGATGAAATTCCGTCGAGCCGGAAGACGCGTTAGTGCTGAAGGTTCGGAAGTTGGTACAATCGGACGCTATCACTACTGGCGAAATTGTCTTTATTTCTCAGACCAGATCGAGACGGTTTTTGCGGAGGCTGCCTATTATATGCACGCTTTCGACGGCATAAAGGTTGGGGCTTTTAAGCGCGAATATCGCGTATTCAAGGTGAAAATCACAGACATACCGGTGTCTATCAACAGACGATACCAAAAAGTAGATATGATTTGCGATCGCCATCCACTGCAAAAAATCGTAGAAGACAAGGCTATGCAAAGTGGCTGGTCAATAATTTCGGCGCCCAGCGCACGTATGGACGGGCATCGAAGCTTGGTGGTATACGATCCAACGAAAGTGGTCGATGCAGTAGACGTTGGCAGGGTTGAGCTCTTCTATGACAATCGAAGCCCAAGCATCACGTGGAATTCAAATTTGCTCGATCGTAAATCTTTTGTACTAAGAACCGTCTTGCACTAGCCTGCGGTCAGGCGAGCGTCCGTTGTTCAACCGATGTATCCTTACGCCGCCGCCTTCTTGTCCAGCCCGAACGCATCGGCCAGCAGGCTGTAGGACTTCCTGCGCGCGCCGTGATCGTACACCGCGGTGATGATCATCAACTCATCGGCCTGGCTGGCCGCGATCATCGGTTGCAGCTTCTGCATCACGGTGGCCGGGCTGCCGACGAACAACCGGGAGCGATTGCGCGCGATCGAGGCGCGCTCGGCGTCGGTGTAGGGATAGGCCTGTGCCTCCTCCACGCTGGGCAGCGGCAGATACTGACCGCGGTCGCGGCGCAATCGGTTGAGATCCATCGACGTCGCCAGTTGCTCGGCTTCGGCATCGGTTTCGGCAGCGACGACCGCGACTGCGAGTATGCCGTGCGGCTTGCTGCGCCAGCGCGACGGTTTGAACCGGATGCGGTAATTCGTAAGCGCATCCACCGCGTCATACGACGCAAAATGATGCGCGAACGCGAATCCCATGCCGACTTGTGCGGCGAGTTCCGAGCTGTAGTCGCTGGAGCCGAGCAGCCAGATCGGCGGCAGTGGCGTGTCGTCCGGCATCGCCACCACATTGTTGAACGGATGGCCTGGCGGAAACTCCCGGGTTTCCCATAACGTCAGTTCATGCAGCCGCTCCAGAAAATCATCGCCCTCGCGGCGATCGAGCCGGCTGCGCAGCGCGTAGGCGGTGGCGCCATCGGTGCCGGGTGCGCGGCCGAGGCCAAGATCAATCCTTCCTGGAAACAGCGCCTCCAACATCTTGAAGCGTTCGGCGACCATCAGCGGGGCATGGTTCGGCAGCATCACGCCGCCGGAGCCGACATGGATACGGCTGGTCACCGCGGCGATCTGCCCGATCATCAGATCGGGCGCCGGGCTCGCCACGGATGAAAGGTTGTGATGCTCGGCCAGCCAATAGCGGACATAGCCCAGTGTGTCGGCGTGGCGCGCCAGATTGATGCTGTTGCGCAGCGCCGCGGCGGGTTTGGTTCCGGTGGTGACGACCGACAGGTCCAGAATGGAGAGTGGGATCATGGCGTCAAGCTAGTGCGTCAGGCGCGGCAGACAAAGGTCTGATCGTGCAGACCTGGGACACAACGGCCGGGGCGAACCGGTAATCTCTCGCCATAGACGAGTGGGACACCATTTTCAAAATAGCCGTAGTCTCGTCCTGCCCATGATCGCGGACGAGAAGACGGGCGGCCAACTTTATAAGTAAAAACAAGCTTATATTCCAATTTTGAGCCAGCAACAGCTTCCTCTTTAGATCGCCCATCTTTTATGTCAAACCATCGCTTTATCGAGGTATAATCAATGAAGTGGGCAATTTCCCACGAACTACAGGCTATTTTGGTGGGCCGGTTTCGTTTATTTTGGCGGCCTACGGCCAGGTCGAAATTCAGCCCCGCCGAGTGGAGTTCTGAGCAACCATGACCGAGATTTCGCCATCCGGCCGTTCCGCACCCAACCGCCCCGCCATTTCCTTCGAGTTCTTTCCGCCGAAGAGCGAGGAGATGGAGCGCAGCCTGTGGGAGACCATCAAGCGTCTGGCGCCGCTGGCGCCCAATTTCGTCTCGGTGACCTATGGCGCCGGAGGATCCACGCGGGAGCGTACCCATTCCACCATCGCCCGCATTTTGGCCGAAACCGAGCTGCTGCCGGCCGCGCATCTGACCTGCGTCGGGGCGGCGCGCGGCGAGATCGACGAGATCGTCGGCCGCTACCATGAGGTCGGCGTCCGCCATATCGTGGCGCTGCGCGGCGATCCGCCCGGCGGCATCGGCACGGCCTACTCCACGCATCCGGATGGCTATCGCAGTTCGGCGGATCTGGTGGCCGGCATCAAGCGGCGGCACGGCGACATCGAGGTCTCGGTCTCCGCATATCCCGAAAAACACCCCGAGAGCCGCGACTTCGACGCCGACATCGACTTCCTGCAAGCCAAGGTCGACGCCGGCGCCACCCGCGCCATCACCCAGGTGTTCTTCGACAACGACCTGTATTTTCGCTATCTCGACCGGGTTCGCGCGCGCGGCATCACGATTCCGATCGTGCCCGGCATCATGCCGATGCACAATTTCAAGCAGGCCCGCAACTTCGTGACCCGCGCCGGCACCACGGTGCCGTCATGGCTCGCGGAGAAATTCGACGGGCTCGACGACGATGCGGACACCCGCAAGCTGGTCGCCGCGACGGTTGCCGCCGGCCAGGTACAAAAACTCGCCAAGCACGGCGTCGACACCTTCCACTTCTACACCATGAACCGCGCCGATCTCGTATTCGCGATCAGCCATCTGCTCGGCATTCGCCCGAGCGGCGCGCAGAAAGCCGCTTGATCAGATGACCGTGCCTGTTTCTGCCAAACGAACCGAACTGCTGGCGCTGGCGCGCGAGCGCATCCTGGTGCTCGACGGCGCCATGGGCACCATGATCCAGGCGCTGGAATATGACGAGGCGGCGTTCCGCGGCGAACGCTTCAAGGATTTCCATCGCGACTTGCGCGGCAACAACGACCTGTTGATCCTGACCCAGCCGAAGGCGATCGAGGACATCCACGCCGACTATCTGCGCGCCGGCGCCGATATCGTCGCCACCAACACGTTCTCCTCGACTTCGATCGCGCAGGCCGATTACGATCTCTCCGGCATTGCCTATGAGATGAACCTCGAAGGCGCCAGGCTCGCGCGCGCCGCCGCGATGCGGGTCACCGCCGAAGATGGCAAGCCGCGCTTCGTCGCCGGCGCGGTCGGCCCGACCAACCGCACCGCCTCGATCTCGCCGGATGTTTCCAGCCCCGGCTTCCGCGCCGTGACGTTCGACGACCTGCGCATCGCCTATGGCGAGCAGATCAACGGCCTGCTCGATGGCGGCGCCGACCTGCTGCTGCTCGAAACCATCTTCGATACGCTGAATGCCAAGGCGGCGCTGTATGCGATCGCCGAAATCGCGGAAACCCGCGGGCTCGACGTGCCGGTGATGATCTCCGGCACCATTACCGACAAATCCGGCCGCCTGCTGTCGGGGCAATTGCCCGAGGCGTTCTGGAATTCGGTGCGCCACGCCAAGCCGATCACCATCGGCTTCAACTGCGCGCTCGGCGCTGAAGACCTGCGCGCGCATATCGCCGACATCGGCCGCGTCGCCGACACGCTGGTGTGCGCATATCCCAACGCCGGGTTGCCCAACGAATTCGGCGGATACGACGAGAGCCCGGAATTCATGGCCGGCCTGATCGGCGAATTCGCCGCAAGCGGTTTGGTCAACATCGTCGGCGGCTGCTGCGGCACCACGCCCGATCATATCGCGGCGATTGCCGCGGCGGTCGCGCCGCACCAGCCGCGCGCCGTTCCGGTCATCGAACCGCGGCTGCGATTGTCGGGCCTCGAGCCGTTCGAACTGACGCCGGCCATCCCCTTCGTCAACGTCGGCGAGCGCACCAACGTCACCGGCTCCGCCAAATTCCGCAAACTGGTCACCGCGGGCGACTACACCGCCGCGTTGCAGGTGGCGCGCGACCAGGTCGAGAACGGCGCGCAGATCATCGACGTCAACATGGACGAGGGCCTGCTGGATTCCGAAGCCGCGATGGTGACCTTCCTCAATCTCGTCGCCGCCGAGCCCGATATCGCCCGCGTGCCTGTCATGGTCGACTCCTCGAAATTCGCGGTGATCGAAGCCGGTCTGAAATGCGTTCAGGGCAAGCCGGTGGTGAACTCGATCTCGATGAAGGAAGGCGAGGATAAATTCATCCACGAGGCCACCATCGCGCGGCGCCATGGCGCGGCCGTGGTGGTGATGGCGTTCGACGAGGCCGGGCAGGCCGACACCTTCGCGCGCAAGACCGAGATCTGCAAGCGCGCCTACGACATTCTCGTTGACCGGCTCGGCTTCCCACCGGAAGACATCATCTTCGATCCGAACATTTTTGCGATCGCGACGGGGCTGGAAGAGCACAATAATTACGGCGTCGACTTCATCGAGGCGACGCGCTGGATCCGCCAGAACCTGCCGCATGCGCATATCTCGGGCGGCGTCTCCAACCTGTCGTTCTCGTTCCGCGGCAACGAGCCGGTGCGCGAGGCGATGCATTCGGTGTTTCTGTACCATGCGATTCATGCCGGTATGGACATGGGCATCGTCAATGCCGGGCAGATGATCGTCTACGACGACATCGATCCCGAACTGCGGCAGACCTGCGAAGACGTCATCCTCAATCGTGACCCCGGCGCATCCGAGCGCCTGCTGGCGCTGGCGGAAAAATTCCGCGGCAAGGAGAAGCAGACCAAGGAGCAGGACCTTGCCTGGCGCGAATGGCCGGTAGACAAGCGGCTCTCCCACGCGCTGGTGCACGGCATCACCGAATTCATCGAGGCCGATACTGAAGACGCGCGCCAGGTGGCGGAGCGCCCGCTCAACGTCATCGAAGGCCCGCTGATGGCCGGCATGAACGTGGTCGGCGACCTCTTCGGCGACGGCAAGATGTTCCTGCCGCAGGTGGTGAAGTCCGCGCGGGTGATGAAGCAGGCGGTCGCCTATCTGATGCCGTTCATGGAGGAAGAGAAGGCGCGCAACCTGGCCGCCGGCATCGTCGGCGACGGCCGCAACTCCGCCGGAAAGATCGTGCTCGCCACCGTGAAGGGCGACGTCCACGACATCGGCAAGAACATCGTCGGCATCGTGCTGCAGTGTAACAATTTCGAGGTGATCGATCTCGGCGTCATGGTGCCGGCCGCAAAAATCATCGAGACCGCGAAAGCCGAGGGTGCCGATATCATCGGCCTCTCCGGCCTGATCACGCCCTCGCTCGACGAGATGAGCTTTCTCGCCAGCGAGCTGGAACGGCAAGGCCTGAACGTGCCGCTGCTGATCGGCGGCGCCACCACCAGCCGCGTCCATACCGCGGTGAAAATCGACCCGAAATACACCGGCGGGCCGGTGGTGCATGTCAACGACGCCAGCCGCGCGGTCGGTGTCGCCTCGGCGCTGCTGTCGCCGGAGCGGCGCGACGCCTATGCCGCGGAGGTGCGCGCCGATTACGCCAAGATTTCCGCGGCGCATTTCCGCGCGCAGGCCGACAAGAAGCGGCTGAAGCTGAAGGATGCCCGCGCCAACGCGGTGATAATCGACTTCGCCAAAACCCCGCCTAAGAAGCCGGGGTTCCTCGGCATCAAGACGTTCCGCGATTATGATCTGGCCGAACTTGCCGACTACATCGACTGGACGCCGTTCTTCCAGACCTGGGAGCTGACCGGGCGATACCCGGCGATTCTCGACGACCCCAAGGTCGGCGAAGTCGCGCGCTCGCTCTATGACGACGCGAGAGCGATGCTGGACCTGATCGTCAAGGAGAACTGGTTCAAGGCCCAGGCCACCATCGGCTTCTGGCCGGCCAATGCCGACGGCGACGACGTCGTGGTCTACGCCGACGACGCCCGCAGACAGAAGATCGCTACGTTCCACACCCTGCGCCAGCAGCTGGAGAAGCGCGAAGGCCGCTTCAACGCCGCGCTGTCGGATTTCATCGCGCCCGCATCCAGCGCCGTGCCGGATTACATCGGCGCGTTCGTGGTCACCGCGGGGATCGGCGAGGACATCATTGCCGACCGCTTCAAGAACGCCAATGACGATTACTCGTCGATCCTGTGCAAGGCGCTGGCGGATCGCCTCGCCGAGGCTTTTGCCGAGCGGATGCATGCGCGCGTGCGCCGGGAATTCTGGGGCTACGCGCCGGACGAGACGCTTGCCCCCGATGCGCTCATTCTCGAACAGTATGCCGGCATTCGCCCGGCGCCCGGCTATCCCGCGCAGCCCGATCACACCGAGAAGGCCACGCTGTTCCGCCTGCTCGACGCCGAGGCCACCGCGGGCGTGAAGCTGACGGAAAGTTTTGCGATGTGGCCGGGCTCGTCGGTGTCAGGACTCTACTTCAGCCATCCCGAAAGTTTCTATTTCGGCGTCGGCAAGATCGAGCGCGACCAGGTCGAAGACTACGCCGCGCGAAAAGGCTGGAGCATCGCCGAGACCGAGCGCTGGCTGGCGCCGGTGCTGAATTACATTCCCGCCAATGAAGCCATGCCGACGCTGGCGCCGACCGCGTCGATCCCGGAGCCCGCCAACGACGTCGCCAAGGAAATGGCGAATCATCCGCCCGGCTGCACCTGCGCGGTGCATCTGAAATACCGCGCCAAGGCCGCGCGGGCGGGTTAGGTTCTTAACCTCGCCCGCTCTTTGCGCGGAGAGAGGTCGAAGCCGGAGCATGACGCCTGGCGTAATCACGCGATGCATGTTCATGAGCGATATAGCGAGGAAAGAGCCGAAGCGATGTTCAACAGCGTCCGCGCCTTTACGCAGCACCTGGCGACTAAGCTTTACGACCCTCTAGGCAAGCTGTATTCGTAGTTCGAAGCGACGCGTCGAAACTTGAGCAAAAGAGGGGATTAGATGAGCGCTACAGCCCGCCGTCGGTTTGCACTGCAGGCCATGGCTGCATGTATTTTCTGTTTTACCGCACCCGCTTGGGCAGAGCCATTGACGACCGCTGGCATTGGCGTTGCGTCATGCGAAAAGCTGGCGAAGGACATGAACCCGGAGGAAGGCCTCAATAACACGGTCAACTATCTTATCTTCTATTGGGTCCAGGGCTACATGAGCGCGGCCAACATCGCCCTGCTGGAGGGCGACAGTCAGTACGTCGACCTCTCGTTAATGAACGAAAAGAAGCTGCTTCCGCTGATCCATGATTTCTGCAAGAAGAACCCCGGCAAGAAACCGATCAGCGTCATCGATCAACTCATCGAGGATGCGGACAAAATCGAAGGTAAGTGGAAGAGCGGCACCGTCCCTTGGGCTGCCGACGACGACTAAACGCGCAGCGGCAAGAGGATGCGCGCTCATGGAGCGCGAGCTGCTGAAAGGCAGGAAAGAGGCCGGCCTCAGTTGGCGGCCTCTGTTATCCGCCCCTTGCCGCCGCAGTTTTCGCACCGGACCGGATAGATTTTGCGACCGGGCTGCCTCGGCTGCGCTACCACGGGAAATCCGGTGCCGTCGCATTTCGGGCATTTGTGCTCGGCCGGTTTCTCGGATTGCCTTTTCATTTGATCCCTCTCAGTCGCCCTCAGTTGGGCGCCATGGCCCTCTCTGAGGTCCAGGTCTTATTGCTGCACTGGCATTCGAACATGTGAAATATCCGCCCTGTCGTGGGGCTAGGGATGCTGGCCATGAATTTGGGTTGTTCGCTACATGTTAAGCAGCGTGGCGATATCGGCTTGGGGTGATTCTGCTGATCCATGCGACACACACAATGCCGGGAAGACTCTGCGGGCAATTGAACTTTGTACTATTCCGGCTTGTGTTCCGACCGAATGACGAAGCGCTCGCCGCTCCAAACCTCTACGTCGCGATCGGCAATCAGCCGCTTGGCCTTGGCAATGGCTTCGTCATGATCGCCGGCGATCTGCGTTTCGCATCGCTTCATCCGGACTCCCGATGCAGCAACCGCTTGAGACAAGGCTCACGGCCTTGTCGCCACGCCCGGCCGCCGGTGCACAGAGAGAACCATGGCGGTGGTGGCCCGATCTGCCTCGCCTTACGCCGCCTTGCGGCGGCGGACCATGAGCACGAACACGACGGCGAGGCCTGACGTCACCGTGTACATCATGAAGGCGTTGAGATAGCCGATCATCATCGACTGGCGCGCGATTTCTTTCGCTACCTTGGCCAGGCCCGGCACGGTGTCGAAGCTCCACGCGCCGGTCAGGCCCGGCGTCGTCAGCGCGCGGTTGTAGGGTGTGATCATCTCGGTCATCCGGCTGTAATTGGCGCCGGAGGTGCGCACGATCTCGGCGATCGACAGCGAGATGAAAAAACTCGACCCGATGTTGCGCAGCAGATGGAATATCGCCGAAGCCTCCGCGTAATGCTTCGGCTCCAGCGTTCCAAATGCGACTGCCGTGATCGGCACCCATACGACGCCGACGGCAAAGCCCTGGATGGCGCTGTTGACGACCAGGATCTCCATCGTCACGTTGAGATCGAACGTCAGCATCCAAACCCCCGCCGCGGTCTGCAGACCGAAGCCGAAGGCCATGCTGATGCGCGGATCGATCCGGCTCATGAAGCCGGCGATCATGAAGCCGAGCAGCATCCCGATGCCCCGGCAGCCGATCACCTGCCCGACCATGGCGTCCGGAAAGCCGGCCTGCTGCTGCAGCAACGGCGGCAGCAAGACCATCGGCGTGAAGTTCAGCATTCCGTAGATGGTCACCAGCGCGAGGCCAATCGCATAATTGCGGTCGGACAACAGTTTCAGGTTCACGAATGGCGCGCGTGCGCCGAGGCTGTGCACCAGGAATATGTAGAAGGCGAGGGCCGCGATCAAGGATTCGATCACGATCTCGGTCGAGTCGAACCAGTCCAGCCGGACGCCGCGCGCGAGCACGAGCTGCACGGCGGCAAGCGCGGTGGCAAGCGCGACAAAGCCGGTCCAGTCGAAGCGAACCCTGGCGGTCCGGTTATCCGGCGGCAGCGTCCAGGCCATGCCGATGGTGGCGCAGATGCCGACCGGCACCAGCATGTAAAACGACCAGCGCCAGCTATGCATCTCGGCGAGGTAACCGCCGAACACCGGACCGAACACCGGGGCGACCGCCACCGCCATCCCGAATATCGACATCACCATGGTATGCTGGCGGCGCGGGAAAGTGTTGAACAGGATCGACTGCGACAGCGGCACAAGCGGCGCACCCGCGCCGCCCTGAAGGATGCGCCACAACACCAGCACCTCGAGCGATTGCGCCATGCCGCAAAGCAATGTCGCGGCCGTGAAGCAAGCGATCGAGCAAAGCATCACGCGCTTGGTACCGAAGCGGGACACCAGCCAGCCGGTCATCGGCGTCACGACCGCGGTCGCCAGAATGTTGAATGTCATCGCCCAGGCGATCTCGTCCTGGGTTGCCGACAGGGTACCCTGCATCTGCGGCAGCACGGTCGATGTCGTGAGCAGCGCCGTTCCATAGAGCGAAGACCCCAGAACCACGGTCGCCAGGGTCAAATACCGCTGCGCCGCGGACATCGTCCCGGCGGCGTCCTCGGTCTCCATGCGTGCGGAGCTTAGGGCCATGTCCCCCCTGCGGCATTAATCGCCAGATTGTAACCTAGCTTACTAATTGTCCGGCGGCTACAATCGCGGCATGCCAAATACCGACGAATACATCGGCGTGGTGCTTTCGGACGTTGCCCGCCTGTTGCGGACGGAATTCGATCGCCGGGTGCGCCGCCTCGGCATCACGCGCGCGCAATGGCTGGTGCTGACCCGGCTGCACCGGCGTCCGGGCGCGTCGCATTCGGAGCTTGCCGAGATGATGGAGGTGGAGAAGGCCACCGCCGGCCGCATGATTGACCGGCTGGTGGCCAATGGCTGGGTCGAACGCCGCACCCAGCCGGGCGACCGCCGCGTCAAACGTGTGTATCTGACGCGGGAAGCGGAACGGGTGCACAAGCGCATCTGGCGCGTTGCGGAAGCCACGGTCGACTCCGCCCTTGCCGAACTTTCCCCACCGGAAAGCAAACAGCTGATGGCATTGCTGCAGCGCATCAAGAAAACCCTGGTTTCGGCCGGCGACCCATCGCCGAGCGACGCGGCCACCGCCGGCCGGAAACCTGCCTTGCGCGCGATGCGTCGCCTCAACGGCAGGAGCGCGCCATGATGAAGCGCGTTCGGCCGTTGGCGCTGGTCGGCGTGCCCGTGCTCGTCCTCGCGGGGGCGCTGATCGCCTGGCTGCAGGGCGGCCGCCACATCTCGACCGAGAACGCGTTCGTCAAGGCGGACATCAGCCAGATCGCAAGCGAAGTTCCCGGCCGCATCATCGACGTGCGCATTGTGGACCATGCGGTCGTTGCCGCCGGCGATCTGCTGGTGCGCCTCGATCCTGCAACCTACCAGTTGGCTCTCGCCAAAGCCGAAGCCGAGATCGATTCGGCGCGTGCGTCGGTCGAGCAGCTCAAGGCCAGCCTGCACGAGATCCGGGCCGAAGCCAGGGAAGCCGAGAACAAGCTGGCGTATCTACAGTTGCAGGCGAAGCGCCAGCGCGAGCTGTCCGGACGCGGCGTGACGACGGCCGCCAAGCTGGAGCAGACCAACAGCGAAGAACAGGAAGGGCAAGACAAGCTCGCGGTATTGCACCAGCGGATCGCGCGGGTGGAGGCGGCGCTTGGCGGAAATCCCGACCGGCCGACGGACGAGTATGCGGCCGTCCGCGAAAAGCTGGCAATGCGGGATCGCGCGGCGCTGGACCTTGGCTATACCGAGATCAAGGCGCCGCGGGCTGGCGTTGTCGTCAACTTCCGCCTGCAGCCCGGCGAGCAGGTCAAGGCGCAGACGCCGCTGTTCGCGCTGGTGACCGATCGCCGGCCCTGGCTGGAAGCCAACTTCAAGGAGACCGAGCTGACCCACGTGACGGTCGGGCAGAAAGCCAAGGTCGTGCTCGACATGCATCCCGACATCACATGGGACGCCGAAGTGGAAAGCATCAGTCCGGCGACCGGCGCCGAGTTCGCGATCCTGCCGGCCCAAAATGCCTCGGGCAATTGGGTGAAGGTCGTGCAACGTCTGCCGGTACGGCTTCGGTTGACCGAGCGGCCGGGCGAGCCGCCGTTGCGCGCCGGCATGACCGCCTATGTCAGCATCGACACCGGCCGCATCCGCAAGCTCGCCACCATATTCGGCAGCGGCGACGCCGTCGCGGCCCGCCCCTGACTGCAACAGCCGGTGACCGAAGGCGGCGAACGCTTCGAGATCGAAGTGCCGGGGTTTTGGCTTGATAGGCCGGAAGGCAAGCGGACGTTGAATAGGCGTTCTTCACCTCGCCCCGCTCTTTGCGGGGAGAGGTCGAAGCCGGAGTCAACGGGTCGGCGCAAAGCGCCGCCCGATGATAAACTCCGCGAAGGCTTCGGGTGAGGGGCGAGGCAGTGGGCCGAACACCCGCGAACGACTCTCGGGTCGCGCTTGTTGCGCTGAAGAACCTTTCGACCCGAGAGATTTTTGATTTGGCAAGCGCAGTGCCCGGCCCCTCACCCGGCGCTTCGCGCCGACCCTCGGGTCAAGCCCGAGGGCAGGCTCTCTCCCCGCGAGAGAGCGGGGCGAGGTTAAGAGGTGCCTCGCTTCAAATTTCGATTTGGTAGATTCAAACAGCCAAGCATCCGCGTTCTCGCGGCGCAATGCGTCCGAGGTTTGCCAGTCCCTCGCGAACCCAAGCGAGGGGGTGGAGCGGCGGGAGGCGCCAGGGCACCAGCGGGCACCCTTGGAGGCGGGATTAACGTACCCACCTCGCGCGGCAAGGCACCGCGCGCGCCCAGTGACGTAGGGCGCAGCGCCTCCCGGCGCTCCACCTTGACCACCGGCCTGTCGACCGCTCCGGGGCGCCCCGGTCCGGCCAGCTTTCGCTCTGTCCGCTGAAGGATCGCGTCTAGAACGCGACCCCTCATCGGACAGGACGCGGAATATATACAGAAAAATAGGAATATAGCAATAGGAATTTTTGGGTTCCACAAAAATATTTTCATCGGCCACGCCAACGGGCCCGGCTATTGCGGGCCCTCCGAGCTAATTTGGCCGGATGTTGAGGCAACTCCAACTCGCCGATATGGACGCCGCGGCGCGGGTTCACCGCACTGCGTTCGACCTTGCATTGCCGACGCTGGCGCCGTTGGCGGCGGCTCAAGGATGGTGCCCGCACCTGCGAGAAGGCTAGCGGAGGAGGCGCGACAGTATTTCGATAGCTGGCTTCAAGGCTTCCGCAATGCCGGCGTAACCAGCTGCCGCGATCGAGAGGGTTGAACCGATGAGATGGTAGGTGCGCTCAAAGAAGCCGAGTGCGCCGAGTATCACTCGTTTTTTCATCGTGACTGTCTGAATGCGATCTTCCGGCGAGATTTTTATTTCCGCAGCCGGGGAACCTTGCTTGTTGAGAGGTATCGCAGGAGGCTGCGTTGAGACGACGCGAGCGAATTCGGTCATCCTGTCGATGACCGCCATGAACTCGTCAGTGGTTGCTCCGGCTTTATGTGCTTGTTGCGCGGCTTTCGCCACGACCTCGAATGGCTCTATGAGTTTCTTGCCTGTCGCCTGTTCCTCATTAAGTGGCGTTTGGGCATAGATTGCTTCGCGCTCGGCATCGAGGGGAAAGTGTTCAACGAATAGAGCGTGGTTATCGGCAAAGCGATCAAGCGCTTTGCGCATGCCCGGCTCAAGCCATTCGTCCTCAGCGTGCGACGCACTGACGGCCGCGGCGATGATGTCGGCATCGTCTTTCAGAAGCCCGAGAATTGGCTGGGCGCCGCGCGCTTTCAGTTCCTCATCATAGGAGTGAAGCGAGCTTTTCAAGTGTCTTGGCACGTTCTCAGGCAGATCGCCGAGAATCACTTTAACCAGGTTGCGCTGACGGACAGGAAGAGTCGAAAGGTCGTCATCGACGATCGGAACGTCAAAAGGTTGATTGGGACCAGCAGTCAACTGACCCTTGTCAGTGATGGAGGGCTGAGGGCTAGCGACTTCGGCGAGGCGGGCAATTGTGCTGGTTTTTTGAACCTCAAAATCCAACTTCGGCGCAAGGATTGGTGGCTCAAACGCGCTGCTTTCAAGCAGCTTGGCGAGCCGCAGCGCAATCTCCGTGTTCACCACCTCGGCCCCTTTGTTCCACGGCAATGCGCCCGGGATATCGGTGAATGCTGCGTCTTCGGCTTCGGTAATGTCCGGACGTGGCGCACGAAGTGAGATATTTTGATACCAATCCGTCCAGACCCGCCAATGCCCGCCCAGCGCATGCAACTCCACAACAAGCCGTTGCCAAGCCTGTACAAATTTGGCGGGCGCGGAAACCCGCCAAAGTTGATCGCGCCCCAATTGCTCCGCCGTCAGCAACCCGCCATGCAATCGTTGGGCATCATGTTTGATGGCGGCATAGGCGTCGTCGGTGTAGGCGGCGTAGGCGGAGGCGGCGGCGACATGGGCGGCGTCAGCGGCGGCGGTGCGCGAGGCGGCGCGGGACGCGGAGGCGCGGGAGGCAGAAGTGGCGGCGGCACGAGCGGCGGCGGCGACGGCGGCGTCAGCGGCGGCCGAGGTGGCGGAGGAGGACGCGGAGGCAGAGACTACGGAGGCATAGGCGGCAGCAGCGGCAGCTGCGGCCTCGACTGGGCGGTTTTGGTATATGGCATCAAAACGCGCAATCGCGGTCGCACGAAAGACCTGCAAAACCATGGAAACATCGCCGGTGCCACGTGCGAGCGGAACGACGCGCAGCCCAGCACGCGCCGCGATGGCTACCGACCATTCGCGCGGCTGCTTCGTCAGCCAATTCGCAAATGCGTCTGTCCTGCTCGGGTCAGGCGGAGCTTCACCTTTCCCAGGCGGTGCCTTAGCCGATTTCGCCATTGCTCCCCATACCCCCGTGCACCGAGCAGGTTGAGCCTAACACACCGTTTTAGTTGCATGGCAAGCGCCCGAACAAGGAAACACTCTAAGGATAACGGCTCCCCCTACTCCACCCCCGCCTCTTCCGGCGTGAACTCATACACCGAGGAACAGAACTCGCAGGTCACCGCGACCTTGCCGTCCTTGACCATGTCGGCGCGGTCTTTTGGCGTAAAGCTTTTCAGCATGGACGATACCGCGTCGCGCGAGCAGGAGCATTGCGCGCGCAATGGCAGCGACGGGAACACGCGCACGCCGCGTTCGTGGAACAGCCGGTACAGCAGCCGCTCGCCGGACAGATCGGGATCGATCAGTTCGACGTCTTCAACCGTCGCGATCAGCGACTGGCCTTCGACCCAGGCATCGTCTTCGGCAACCGTATGCGTGACCACGCCTTCCGGCGCGTCGCCGGGATGCAGGTCGGGCTGCCGCGCGCGCTCCGGCGCCTTGGGCAAAAATTGCAGCAGCATGCCGCCGGCGCGCCAGCGATGTCTTGGCCCTTCGCCGCCGCGCCACTCCTCGCCGACCGCGAGCCGCACCCGGGTCGGGATCTGTTCCGAACGCAAGAAATATTCATGCGCGGCATCTTCCAGGCTGCCGCCTTCCAGCGCCACCAGCCCCTGATAGCGGCTCATGTCCGGCCCCTGATCGATGGTCATGGCGAGATGGCCGCGGCCGAGCAGCGCGCCGGAGTTCATGCCCTCCTTCAGGCGCGCCGCATCGAAGCGGGCATAGGCGCGCAATCTGTCGGGCGCCTGGAAATCCACGATCAGGAACGACACCGGGCCGTCGGTCTTTGTCTGCAGGATGAAGCGGCCGTCGAACTTCAGCGACGAGCCGAGCAGCGTCGTCAGCACGATGGCTTCGCCGAGCAGCTTGCCGACCGGCGCCGGATAATCGTGCTTGGTGAGGATCTCATCCAGCGCGGGACCGAGCCGCGTCAGCCGTCCGCGCAGGTCCAGCGCAGCGACCTCGAACGGCAGCACGGCGTCGTCGCCCGGAACCGGCGAGGGCGCGCGGATGGGGGGTTCGGGGGAGATTTTCGGGGTCGGGGATTGCGAGGTCA
>NZ_DASYMN010000443.1:0-16019 GCF_036009065.1 Bradyrhizobium sp.
ATGCCGCCGACCCAGAAGAACGCGTCGATCTTGCGGTCCTTGATGGCGTTGACGGATTCGGCCACCCCAAGCCGCTCGCGTTTCATGTCCTTGTCCTTGTCGAGGCCGGCCGCCTCGATCACGCGGAACGCCATCACCTCGGTGGCGCCGCCCGGCGATCCCGTGGAAACCCGCTTGCCCTTCAGGTCCGCCATGGTTTGGATGCCGGTGCCGTCGACCGTCACCACATGCATGCGGTTCGGGTAGACCACGAGCAGCGTTTGCAGCGGCACCTTGTTGTTCTTGAATTTGTCATTGCCCTGCAGCGCATCCAGCGCGGCATCCGCCATGGTGAAGGCCATCTCGCTCTGGCCGGCGCCGATCAGTTTCAGATTATCGATCGAGCCGCCGGTGACTTCCGCGGTGGCCTGCACATTGGGAAGCGCCTTGGACAGCACGTTGGCGACGGCGCCGCCGAGCGGATAATAGACGCCGCCGGTGCCGCCGGTGCCGATCGCCATGGTTTTTTGCTGGGCATGAACTATTCCGGCGAGCGCGAGTCCTGCGGAAAACGTAACGGCCAGCACTGTTGCGGTCTTTTTCATTCTCGTCATCATCGCATCACTCCCTGATCATGTTGTAAGAGCCGGTCGTTTCGGCGCCGGCGTTCTGGCCTGCCAAAGCAGCACGCCCAGGCCGATGATCAGGCCGGGCACGTAGGTATAGCTGATGTCGCGTCCAATGATCCATTCGACGATCGCCTCGATCAGGCTCGGAAACACCAGCAGCAATCCCGATAGCAGAAGCAGGCCGCGCTCGATCGGCGTATTTTGTCGCAGCGCCCAGTTCTGCGCCACCGCGGCCAGCGCCACCAGTCCTAACGTGGTCTTGACGGTGATTTCGAGAATGTCGATCCACGAGCCGCCTTTGGGAATCGACAGCAGCAAGCCGACGCCCTGCGGATCGAGCACGAACACGAACGGCACCAGGAACGCCGGCAGCGTGTATTTCCACGACTGCAGCGTGGTCTTGTAGGGATCGCCGCCGGTGATGGCGGCGGCGGCGAACGGCGACAGCGCGGTTGGCGGCGATACTTCCGACAGCACGGCATAATAGAAGATGAACATATGGGCGGCGTAGTCCGGCACGCCGAGCTTGATCAGCGCCGGCGCCGCGATCACCGCGCAGATGATGTAGGACGCCGTCACCGGCACCGCGAGGCCGATGATCCACACGATCAGCGAGGTATAAATCGCGGTCAACAGCAGGCTGCCGCCGGCATAGCTGATGACGATGGAGGAGAATTTGAGCCCGAGCCCGGTCAAGGTCACCACGCCGACCACGATGCCAGCACAGGCGCAGGTGGTGGCGGCATTGAGTGCGCCGATCGAGCCGTCGGCCAGTGCGCGCACCAGCTTCTTCGGCACCAGCGCGGTCTCCCTGCGCAGGAAACTGAGGGCGAAGGTGACCGCCGTGGCGTAAAACACCGACAGTGACGCCGAATAGCCGACCACCATGAACACCACGACGGCAAGCAGCGAGATGAAATGAAAACCGTAGCGCCTGGTCATCTGGCCGAGCGACATCTCCGGCGTGAAGTTGACGTCCCTCGCGCCGAACTTCTTGGCGTCCAGTTCGACCATGATCAGCAGCGACAGGTAATACAGGCAGGTCGGAATCGTCGCCATCCAGATCACGTCGAGATAGCTGATCTTCAGGAATTCGGCGATCAGGAACGCGGCGGCCCCCAGCACCGGCGGCGACAGGATTGCCCCTAACCCGCCCGCCGCCAGCAATCCGCCGGCGGCGTTCTTCTCAAAGCCGGCCTTGGCCAGCATCGGATAGGCGACGGTGCCGATCATCACTGTGGTGGCGACGCCGGATCCCGACGGTCCGCCCAGCAGGAAGGACGACAGCACGACGGTTCGCCCCGCGCTGTTGGCTTTGCCGCCCATCAGCGCCAGCGAGAAATCGATGAAGAATTTGCCGGCGCCGGATTGCTGCAGGAACGCGCCGTAGATGGTGAACAGGATGATCAGCGTAGCGGATACGTCGACCGCGACGCCGAAAATGCCTTCCAGCGTGATGAAGAGATGGCCGACCAGCCGGGACAGGTCGTAGCCGCGATGGGTCCAGGGTGCGGGCAGATGCGGGCCCAGCATCGCATAGGCAATAAAGAACAACGACACCACCGGCATGATCGGCCCGGTGGTGCGCCGGGTCGCTTCCAGCAGCAGCACGATGAACACGATGCCGACGATGACGTCGAGGCGGTCCGGCGACGTGGCGCGGTCGGTAAAATCGTCGCCGCCCCACAGCGCATAGCCTATGGTCGCAACCGCGAAAATGCCGGGAACGATATCCCACCAGCGCACGCGATTGCGGAACCTCATCGCCACCGGAAACAGCAGGAAGCTCAGCACCAGGGTGAACGCCACGTGGGTGTAGCGCAGTTCCTGGGTCGGCACGATGGCGTAGGCGGCGTAGAGGTGGAACAGGCTCATGACCACGGCGATCGCGGTCGAGATCCGCCCGGCCCATCCCATCAGCCGATTGGCGGCGCCCTCCTCGGCTTCGACGAAGGATTCCGCCTTGAGCAGGGCTTCGTTCGAGACAGCCACCGTCACGTCGTTAGGTGGCGGGTCGCTTTTCGGTGAATTGTCTGCGGCCATGCTTCTCCCGGGGAACCGATACGGCCGCGCTGGTCCGGGCCTTGTTGCTTGCGGCGCATTCAGTCCCGTTTAACAAGCCATGGCAAGAGCTTATTGGTGATAAATTGAGCAGATGCGACCAATGTTGAAGAGCATTTTGCCAGGCAAAATCTCACGGCTAGGCGCCGACCTTCGCAGAGACCGCATTCCGGCGTGCGGAACGTGTTCGTTGCTCCTTCAACAAGAAACGAACGCGCGCGCTGCTTAATGTCGCAGCAACCGTCACCGCGCAATGTGCAATTCTTTGACGCGCTATTGCCGGTCCACTATCCTCACGGCAAAACAGCGATGGCATCCGGGATTTCGCGGGGCCGCACAGGGAGAATCTGCCGATGGTACGTCACAAGCGTTCGATGATCTTGTTTGCCGCCTTCGCACTGGCCGCGCTCTGCGGCGCGGCGTCGGCGCAGGATTATCCCACCAAGCCGGTCACCCTGATCGTGCCCTGGCCCGCGGGAGGATCGACCGATATTTCGATGCGTGCCATCGCCGACAGCGCTTCGAAATTTCTCGGCCAGCCGATCGTTATCGACAACAAGGCCGGCGGCGGCGGCACGGTCGGCCCGGCCACCATGGCGGCGGCGGCGAAGCCCGACGGCTACACCATCGCGCAGCTTCCGATCACGGTGTTTCGTCTGCCGCTGATGCAGGACGTGTCGTGGGATCCGGCCAAGGATTTCAGCTACATCATTCATCTGACCGGCTACACCTTCGGCGTCACCACCAATGCCGAGTCGCAGTTCAAGACCTGGAAGGATGTGGTCGATTTCGCCAAGCAAAATCCCGGCAAGGTGACCTACGCGACGCCGGGCACCGGGACATCGCTGCACATCGGCATGGAGCAGATCGCGGGCCTCGCCGGCATCAAGCTGACCCAGGTGCCGTTCAAGGGCGGCGCGGAAACCAACGCGGCGGTGCTTGGCCAGCACACCACGCTGCAGGCCGATTCAACCGGATGGCGGCCGCTGGTCGATGCCGGCAAGCTGCGGCTGCTGATGGTGTGGACCTCGGTGCGCTCGCCGAATTTCCCCGATGTGCCGACGCTCAAGGAACTCGGCTATCCGATGGTGTACGATTCGCCGTTCGGCATCGGCGGCCCGAAAGGAATGGATCCGAAGATCGTCGCTAAAATTCACGATGCCTTCAAGAAGGCGATCGAGGACCCCGCCGTGGTCGCGACGCTCGCGAAATACGACATGGTTCCGAATTACAAGAGCACCGAGGACTACAAGAAATTCGTCGTCGAGGTCACCGACTCCGAGCGCAAGGTGATCGACACCCTCGGGCTGGCGAAGAAGACGAATTAACCACGTGTCCCGGGCGCGGTGCAGCGTTCTTCACGCTGCTCCGCAGAACCGGGACCACAAGCAATACATCGTCATGCGCGGGCTTGACCCGCGCATCCATCACTCTTCAAACGAGTCCTTCGAAGAGGATGGATTGCCGGGTCAAGCCCGGCAATGACGGATTGGGGTGGAGATTGCGTTCCCCGTGGCATGCCTCGCGGATGAAAAAGAAGAGCCGATGAGCAACAGCACCAGCCCCCCATTCAAACTCAACAATTCCGAGCTCTGGGGCGGGCTGATCGGGCTGGCGCTCGGCGTCTTCGTGGTCTGGTCGAGCTTCAAGCTCAAGATCGGCACCATCAACGATCCAGGTTCAGGTTATGTGCTGTTCTACACCGGCATCCTGATGGGCCTGTTTGCAACAACCATTGTCGTCTCCGCGGTCACCGAGGGCGGCCCGACCTTCGCCTCGCGATGGGAGGGCGCGCGCTGGACCAAGCCGGCAGTGCTCATCGCCTGCCTCATCGTCTATTGCTTTGCGCTTGAACCGCTCGGTTTCCTGATATCGTCGATACCGCTGATGCTGCTGTTGTTGCGGGCGATCGATCCGGTGCGCTGGCCGCTGGCGCTGCCGCTGGCCGTGCTGGCGCCGCTCGGGGTGTGGTGGGTGCTGAAGCGTATGCTCCTGATCCAGTTGCCCGCGGGCATCTTCGACATCGGCTGAGCGGTATTCATGGACACACTCCTCAATGTCGCGCACGGCTTCGGTGTCGCGCTGCTGCCGATCAACCTGCTGTACTGCTTCATCGGCGTGTTCATCGGCACCCTGGTCGGCGTGCTGCCGGGCATCGGCCCGATCTCGGCGATGTCGTTGCTGCTGCCCATTACGCTGTCCGGCACCCCGGAATCCGGCATCATCATGATGGCCGGCATCTACTACGGCTCGATGTATGGCGGATCGACCACGTCGATCCTGGTCAACATTCCCGGGGAGGCCGCCTCGGTAGTGACCTGCATCGACGGCCACCAGATGGCGAAACAGGGCCGCGCCGGACCGGCGCTGGGCATCTCCGCGCTGGGCTCGTTCATCGCCGGCACCTTTTCGCTTGTCGCGCTGATGCTGGTGGCGCCGTCGCTGGCGAGCGTCGCGATCGCGTTCGGGCCGGCCGAATATTTCAGCCTGATGGTGCTGGGCCTGGTGGTGCTGACCTTCCTCACCCAGGGCTCGATGGCCAAGGCCCTGCTGATGGCGTGCATCGGCGTCGTGCTCGGCCTGATCGGGCTCGACGCCATTACGGCACAACCGAGGATGACGTTCGGCCGGCTCGAATTGATCGACGGCATCGGGCTCGTGCCGGTTGTGATGGGCCTGTTCGGCCTTGCCGAAGTCCTGACCAATACCGAGCAGGTCATCAAGCGCGATATCATCAACGCCAAGATCACCCAGCTGCTGCCGAACAAGGCCGACTGGAAGGCCAGCGCCGGTCCGATCGGCCGCGGGACGCTGCTTGGATTCTTCCTCGGCATTCTTCCCGGCGGCGGCGCAGTGGTGTCCTCGTTTGCCTCCTATGCGCTGGAAAAGCGTCTGTCGAAAACGCCGGAACGGTTCGGTCACGGGGCAATCGAGGGCGTCGCGGGCCCCGAAGCGGCGAACAACGCTGCGGCCGGCGGCGCCTTCATTCCGCTGATGACGCTGGGCATTCCGCCCAACGTGGTGATGGCGCTGCTGCTCGGCGCCTTCGTCATCCACGGCCTGCAGCCCGGGCCGCTGCTGATCACCCAAAACCCCGGCCTGTTCTGGGGCATCGTCGCCAGCATGTATATCGGCAATGTGATGCTGCTGGTGCTGAACCTGCCGCTGATCGGGATGTGGGTGCAGCTTCTGAAGCTGCCCTACAACATTCTGTTCCCGCTGATCATCCTGTTCACGATCATCGGGGTCTATTGCAGCAGCAATAACGTGTTCGACGTCTATGTTATGGTCGCGTTCGGCGTGATCGGCTACTTCATGCGCAAGTTCGGCTATGAGCCGGCGCCGCTGGTGCTGGCCTTCGTGCTGGGGCCGATGCTGGAGAACAACTTGCGCAAGTCGCTGATCCTGTCGCATGGCGATCTGCTCACTTTCATGCAACGTCCCATCTCGGCGGCGTGCCTATTGCTGGCGGCGGTTCTTCTGGCTGGCCCTTTGTTGCCGTCCCTGCGCAAGAAGCGCGAGATAGTCGCCTTGGACGAGGGCGCATAGTCTTTCGTCACGGGATTGTTACGGTTCCACTATTGCAACATGGCGCTGGGCCGTTTTCACGGCTTGACCGCGGCCTTTCAGCCGTCCACTTTCCCGCCAAATTTAAGGGAGAGATCATTCTATGAATTCGAAGTTATTTGCCGCAGCAATTGTCAGCGCGGCGGTATTGCCGGCGTCCGCAGCCCAGGCCCAGTCATTCATCAACGTCCTGACCGGGGGGACTTCCGGTGTGTACTATCCGCTCGGCGTCGCGATCGGCAAAATCTACAGCGACAAGATTCCGAGCGTGAAGACCCAGGTGCAGGCCACCAAGGCGTCGGTCGAAAACCTGGTGCTGCTGCAGCAGGGCCGCGGCGAACTCGCATTTACGCTCGGCGATTCGCTGAAAGCCGCCTGGGAAGGCGATGAGGAGGCCGGCTTCAAGGCCAAGCTGAACAAGCTGCGCACCATCGGCGCGATCTATCCGAACTATATCCAGATCGTCGCCACCGCCGAGAGCGGCATCAAGACGCTGGCCGATCTGAAGGGCAAGAGCCTGTCGGTCGGCGCGCCGAAATCCGGCACCGAACTCAACTCACGCGCGATCCTGGGCGCGGCGGGCCTCAGCTACAAGGACCTCGGCAAGGTCGAATACCTGCCGTTCGCCGAATCGGTCGACCTGATGAAGAACCGCCAACTCAATGCGACGCTGCAATCGGCCGGGCTCGGCGTAGCCTCGCTGAAGGATCTGTCGACCTCGAGCGAGATCAGCGTGGTCTCGGTTCCAAAGGAGGTCGTCGACAAGATCGGCCCGCCCTTCGTGTCGGTCAACATCCCGGCTAATACCTATACTGGCCAGGACAAGGACGTGCCGACCGCGGCGGTGGTGAACTATCTGGTCACCAGCTCCGCCGTCTCGGACGACCTTGCCTACCAGATGACAAAACTAATCTTCGAGTCGCTGCCGGAACTCGCCAATTCCCACGTCGCCGGCAAGGAGATCAAGCTGGAGACCGCCGCGACCGGCAGCCCGGTGCCGCTGCACCCCGGCGCCATCCGCTATTACAAGGAAAAGGGTTTGATAAAGTAAGTCGAAAAAGCTTATTCAGCCGTCATGGCCGGGCTTGTCCCGGCCATCCACGTCTTGAGCGGCGAAAAGACGTGGATGCCCGGGACAAGCCCGGGCATGACGAGCGGGAAGTTTCTGAGCGTGCTATGATTGGCGCGTGGGCGCGGGGACAACACGACATGCTGCAAACCGAGGGCACCGAGGGCCCCGTCAAGGTTGAGTTCGACAATTTCGAGCACGGCTTTCCGGAAGGCTTTGGCCCCGGCGGCTGGGGCCATCTCGCCTATGCCATCGGCATCGCATTCGCAGCCTTCCAGCTTGTGATCGCGGCGTGGAACATCCTGCCGAGCCAAGTGGTGCGCGGCGTCCATGTCGGCTTCCTGATCCTGATGACGTTTGGGCTGATCGGCAATTTTACGGCCAAAAGCCACGCCGGCCGAGCCGCGGGTTGGCTGATCGGCGGCGTCGGCTTTCTCTGCGGCCTCTACCAGTGGATCTTCTATGCCGACCTGATCGCGCGTGACGGCGATCCGACCCGGCTCGATCTGGTGGTCGGCACGCTGCTGGCGTTCCTGATCTTCGAGGGCACGCGGGGGCTGATGGGCCTGGCGTTGCCGCTGATGTGCGGCGCCTGCCTGCTGTACTGGTTCTTCGGCCAGTATTTGCCCGCGCCGCTCAATCATCGCGGTTATGACTTCGACCAGGTCATCACCCATCTGTCATACGGCACCGAAGGCTTTTACGGCGTGCCGATCTACGTCTCCGCGACCTACATCTTCCTGTTCATCCTGTTCGGCTCGTTCCTCGAACGCGCCGGCATGATCCAGCTGTTCACCGACGTCTCGCTCGGCCTGTTCGGCAGCACCCGCGGCGGACCTGCCAAGGTCGCGGTGTTCGCCTCCGGCATGATGGGCACGATTTCAGGATCGGGCGTCGCCAACGTCGTCACCGTCGGCCAGTTCACGATTCCCCTGATGATCAAGTTCGGCTACCGCCGCGCCTTCGCCGCCGGTGTCGAGGCCACCGCCTCGATGGGCGGGCAGATCATGCCGCCGGTGATGGGCGCGGTCGCCTTCATCATGGCGGAGACCCTCGGCGTCGATTACTCGGTGATCGTCAAGGCCGCGGTGATCCCGGCGATGCTGTATTTCGCTTCCGCATTCTGGATGGTGCATCTGGAAGCCGGCAAGCACGGCCTGGTCGGCATGAAGCGCTCGGAAATTCCGAGCGCCTGGAAGGCGCTGGTGGCGCGCTGGTACCTGGTGCTGCCGCTGGCGGCCCTGGTCTACATGCTGTTTGAAGGCTTTACGCCGCTCTACGCCGGCACCATGGGGCTGTCGCTGACGGTGGCGCTGATCCTCGGCGCCAGCATCACGCTTGGCTTCTCCTCAAACGTGCTGCGTTATATCTTCTGGCTCGGCCTCGCGCTGGTGGTGGCCGCGGTGTCGCGCAACGGCCTCGATATTGTGCCCATCGCCTGCATCATCGCCGCGCTGGTGCTGATCTCCGCTGTCACCCGCGGCGGACGCGCCACGCTGGCGGCGTGCCGCGATTCGCTGGCCGACAGCGCCAAGTCTGCGCTGACCGTCGGGATGGCCTGCGCCATCGTCGGCACCATCATCGGCATGATGACGCAGACCGGCGTCGGCACCATCTTCGGCGGCTGGGTGATCGGGCTCGGCGAGAAGAGCCTGTTCCTGGCGCTGGTGATGACGATGTTTTTGTCGATCCTGCTCGGCACCGGCATTCCGACCATTCCGACCTACATCATCACCGCGGCGCTCGCCGCGCCTGCGCTGGCAAAACTCGGCGTGCCGCTGATCGAAAGCCACATGTTCGCGTTCTATTACGGGATCATGGCCGATCTCTCGCCGCCGGTGGCGCTGGCCGCGCTGGCGGCGGCGCCCATCGCCAAGGAAAATCCCGACAAGATCGGCTGGGAGGCGATGCGGATCGCGCTCGCGGGCTACGTAATTCCCTTCATATTCGTCTATTCGCCGGCGCTGATGCTGCAACCGGGCGATCCGATGGCGCCGCAACTCGGCTTCTACGGCGCGGTGGTATTCGCAACCTTCAAGGCGCTGGTCGCGATCGGCCTGTTCGGCATGGTGGCGATCGGATTCCTGTTCGCGCGAATGACGCTGGCGGAACGCGTCCTCGCCTTTGCCGCGGCGCTGTGTCTGCTAGGCGACTTCCGCTTCAGCGACACCGCCGGCTTTGCGCTGGCGGTCGCCATTGTGGTCTGGCAATGGCGGCAGCGCCCGCGCACGCAAGCGGCCGCAGCTTGAGCCTTTGTCTCGCCTCGGCCGGTATCGTCAAGACGCTGGCGGTCGCGGCATTCACGCTTGCCTGGACCCATTCGATCGAGAAGGTCGACTGGCAGGAAGACTGGCGCGTCACGCCACAAGGGCTCGAACTGGTGCAGGCTCGCGTCAAGGGATCGGGTGCGGGCATGGAGCCGCCGCCCGACGCTCGGCTGGTCGACGGCTGGTTTCAATGGCAGCCGCAGCGCGCGGCGATGCCGGAGGTCGTGCTTGGCAATTCAGGTGCGGCGGGGGAGTGGCGGCTGTGCACCGATGGCAAGTGCCGCACGCTGTCGGAGATTTTCGGTTTTCGGATTGGCTCCAACGTCACGACGATGAGCGCGTGCCCGTAGCCCGGATGAGCTCTTGCGAAGTCCGGGAAGCCGCCTAACGAAAACCCCGGATTTCGCAAGAGCTCCATCCGGGCTACAAGCATACAAAAATCATAACGGGAGATCTCGATGCCACGGCTCAAGGGCAAGACAGCGATGGTGGTCGGCGCCGGCTCGATCGGGCCGGGGTGGGGCAACGGCAAGGCGACCGCGGTGACGTTCGCGCGCGAGGGCGCGCAGGTGCTTTGCGTCGATCGCAACGGCGCCGCCGCCGAAGAGACGGCAGCCATCATCCTTTCGGAAGGCGGCGTCGCGGCGGCGTTCACCGCCGATGTTTCCAGGGCGAGTGACGTCGAAGCCATGGTGGCGGCGTGCCTCAAGGCTTACGGCCGCATCGACGTGCTCGACAACAATGTCGGCATCGCGGAGATGGGCAGCGTGGTCGAGGTCTCAGAAGCCGATTGGGACCGGGTGTTCGCGGTCAATCTGAAGAGCGCGTTCCTCGCCATGAAGCACGTCATTCCGGTGATGGCGCGGCAGGGCGGCGGCTCGATCATCAACATCTCGTCGATCGCCTCGATCCGCCACCTCGGCATTTCCTATGTCAGCTACGCCACCACCAAGGCTGCGATGAACCAGATGACGCGCACCACCGCGGTGGAATTCGCGCCGAAACACATCCGGGTCAACGCGATCCTGCCGGGCCTGATGAAGACGCCGATGGTCGAACACTCCGCGGGGCTGGCGGCGAGCTATGCTGCGGGAGATGTCGAAGCGATGTGGCGCGCCCGCGACGCACAGGTGCCGATGGGCCACATGGGCGAGGCCTGGGATGTCGCCAACGCGGCGCTGTTCCTGGCGTCGGATGAGTCGAGATATGTGACGGGGATCGAGCTGGTGGTCGATGGCGGGATCACCTGCAAGGTCGGATGAGGTGTTCGTGCCCCGGACGCAGCGCAGCGCGTAGCTCTTGCGAAGCGGTGCGCTGCAGAGCCGGGGGCCCCGGTATCTTCGCCAACCGGGGTCCCGGTTCTGCGAAGCGGCATGAAGAATGCCGCATCGCGCCCGGGACACGACAGCTACCCCTGCGCGCTGAGTTCCGCCCAGTCGAGTTCCTCCTCCAGCATGTGAAAGGCGTCGTCGCCGATGGTTTCCGACTGGCGCAACGCCAGGATCGCGCGCCGCGCCGCGGCAATGGCGCGGCGGCGCAGCGGATCGGCGGGAAGCTCGCTGGACGACACGCCGCCATGGGGATCGCTTTCGGCGCGCAGCAGCAGCGCGCTGTATTCAAGCCTGAGGATTTCCGCCTCTTCCGACGGATCGCCGTCGATTTCGTTGAGCGCCGCGCGATAGGCGACGGCACGGGCGCGACCGACTTCGCGCTCAACCGGGTTCTCGTCCCTGAGATGCAAGGCCGAGATCAGCGGCCGCAGCGTCAGGCCCTGGATCACCAGCGAGCCCAGCACCACCGCGAACGCCGTCAGCAGAATCAGATCGCGCTGCGGAAAGCCCTCCGGCAGCGCGAAGGCAGCCGCCAGCGTGACGATGCCGCGCATCCCGCACCATGAAATCACGATGCCGCCCTGAACGGTAGGTGCGGCCATCGGGCGGCGCGGATGAAAGCCGCGGCGCGCGATGGTGAGCCGCAACGCGGTATTATACGACATCACCCAGACGATGCGCGTCAGGATGACCACGCCGAGCACGGCGGCGGCGACCAGGCAGTATTGCAGCCGCAGTGATTCATCGAGCCGCTCCCAGATCGGCCGCAGCTGCATGCCGATCATCACAAAGGCCAGCACGTTAAGCACGAACACCGCGGTGTCCCACACCGCGTAGGACGGCACCCTCAAGCGCGCCGGCGTCCGCTCAGGTGCGGTGCGCGCGATGGTGATGGCATAGGCGACGATGGTCAGGATGCCGGACAGGCCGATGTGTTCGGCGACGATCCATACCGTAAAGGTGCCGGCGAACTGCACGATGATGGCGCTCGGCGCGTCCGCGATCCGTCGCGTCAGCGTCGTCGAGAGCTTTGCGAACAGAAAGCCCGCGATTAGGCTTCCGGCCAGCGCCAGCACGATGGCCGGCGCGAACGCGCTCCACCTGAAATGCTCCACTGCGGCGGCCCCGACGGCGACGCGGTAGATCAACAGCGCGCTGGCGTCGTTGAGCAGGCTTTCGCCTTCGAGGATTTTCAAGAGCCGGTAGGGCAGTTTGACCTGGCGCAGGATCGCGGTTGCGGCGGCGGCATCCGGGGGTGCGACAATGGCGCCGAGCGCGATCGCGGCGGCCCATGGCATGCCCGGCACCAGCCAGTGTGCGAGCACCGCGACCGTCGCGGTGGTGAGGCCGACCGCGATGAACACCAAAGTGGAAACCGGCAGCCAGTTGTCGCGGAGATCGCGCAGCGAGGTGTCGAACGCCGCATCGAGCAGCACCGGTGCGACGAACAGCGCCAGCGCCAGCTCCGGCTCCAGCGTCCAGGAGGGCGCGCCGGGCAAGAAGGCCAGCGCCATACCGCCTAGCGCGAGAAAGGTCGGATACGGCACCTTGGTGCGGCGGGCCAAGGTGGACAGCAGTACCGCGCCGAGCAACAGGCCAATGATCCACTCGAAGGTAATCAAGCGCCGTCCCCTGTGCGGCTGCTTTGCCGTGCAGTATGATGCAATGCGCGCCAGGCTCAATGCAAGGCGCACACTGGGGCTGAGGGATATGGAGCGTTAGCTGACTGCCGTCATTCCGGGATGCATGCGAAGCATGTGAGAAGCCGTAGGGTGGGCAAAGGCGCTCTTGCGCCGTGCCCACCACCTTGATTCAGGCAAGCGATGAATGGTGGGCAAGCCATCGCACGCGCGCAGCGCGCCCGATGGCTTTGCCCACCCTACGACGGCTACGGCGGTCTTGAATTGTGTGGGCATCCCGTGACAATGACGTTCCGGGAGACACGCCATGAACATCCACGACAACAGCCGCTACCACGAAGTCCATGCGCGCTCGCTTGCCGACCCGCAAGGTTTTTGGGGCGAGGCGGCGCGGGAGATCGACTGGATCGAGCCGGCGAAAAAAGTCTTCGACCCCGGAATCGGCCTCTATGGCCGCTGGTTTGCCGGCGCCGTGGTCAACACCTGCTACAATGCGCTGGACCGCCACGTCGCGGGCGGCCGCGCCGACCAGGTGGCGCTGATCCACGATTCGCCGCTGGCAAATCCGGCTGGACCGAGCACCGTCACCAAATTCACCTATGCCGAACTGCTGGCCGAGGTGCAAACGCTCGCCGCCATCATGCAGGATTTCGGCGTGGGGAAGGGCGACCGCGTCGTCCTCTATATGCCGATGGTGCCGGAGGCGATGATCGCCATGCTGGCCTGCGCGCGGATCGGCGCGGTGCATTCGGTGGTGTTCGGCGGTTTTGCCGCGAAAGAACTCGCCACGCGCATCGAAGATGCAAAACCCAAACTGATCTTCTCGGCCAGCTGCGGCCTCGAGCCCGGCCGCCTCGTGCAGTACAAGCCGCTGCTCGACGAGGCCGTCAAACTTTCCAGCGTCAAGCCCGATGCCTGCATCATCCTGCAGCGGCCGCAGCAGTCCTGCGATCTCATCGCAGGCCGTGACCATGACTGGGCCGAATTGCGCGGCGCTGCGATCGCGGCGAAAAAATCCGCGCCCTGCGTGCCCGTGCCGGCAACCGACCCGCTCTACATCCTCTACACCTCGGGCACCACCGGAAAGCCGAAAGGCGTGGTGCGCGACAATGGCGGGCATCTGGTGGCGTTAAAATGGTCGATGTTCAATCTCTATGGCGTCAAGCCCGGCGAGGTCTGGTGGTGCGGAAGCGACATCGGCTGGGTGGTCGGCCACAGCTACATCATCTACGCGCCGCTGTTTCATGGCGCGACCTCGATCATGTATGAGGGCAAGCCGATCGGCACGCCGGACGCGGGCGCGTTCTGGCGCGTGATCTCGCAGCATGGCGCGGTGGCGTTCTTCACCGCGCCGACCGCGTTCCGCGCCATCCGCAAGGAAGACCCGGACGGCAAGTTCATCCGGCAATACGATCTCTCAAAATTCCGCACGCTGTTTCTCGCCGGCGAGCGCGCCGATCCGCCGACGGTGGATTGGGCGGAAAAGCAATTGAAGGTGCCGGTGATCGATCACTGGTGGCAGACCGAAACCGGCTGGTGCATCGCCGGCAATCCGATCGGGCTAGGCCAGCTGCCGGTAAAACACGGCTCGCCGACGGTGCCGATGCCCGGTTATCAGGTCGATGTGGTGGATGAGGCCGCACGACCGTTGTCCGCCGGGACCATGGGTTCGATCGTCATCAAACTGCCGATGCCGCCGGCGTGCCTGCCGACGCTGTGGGAGCAGGACGAGCGCTGCAAGGAAGCCTATTTCAACGAGTTTCCCGGCTACTACAAGACCTCCGACGCCGGCTACAAGGACGAGGACGGCTATGTCTATGTGATGGGCCGCACCGACGACATCATCAATGTCGCCGGCCACCGGCTCTCCACCGGCGGCATGGAGGAGATTTTGGCCTCGCATCCGGATGTCGCCGAATGCGCGGTGCTCGGCATCAAGGACGCCATCAAGGGCGAGGCGCCGTGCGGCCTCCTGGTGCTGAAGGCCGGGGTGGCGCGTGAGGCGTCCGAGATCGAAAAGGAAGTCGTGGCGCTGGTGCGCGACAAGCTCGGCCCCGTGGCGGCGTTCAAGCTCGCGATCACCGTGGCGCGGCTGCCCAAAACGCGCTCGGGCAAAATCCTGCGCGGCACCATCAAGAAGATCGCCGATAATGAGCCCTGGACCATGCCCGCGACCATCGAGGACCCCAAGGTGCTGGAGGAGATTCAAGGCGCGCTGCAGGGAAGGGTGTGAATTTTCGTCATTTCGGGATGCGGCTCTTGGCGCAGGCCCGGAATCCATAGCCCCGGTATCCGTGTTCAGCGGCCACACGCGGGAACAGGGAGTATGGATTCCGGGCTCGCTCGCAGAGGGCTCGTGCCCCGGAATGACGAGGGTAATGACTTACAATTCCCGCAATTGCGGCTAAACCGTCGCGGCGAGAAGCTAACCGGGACACCACATGCGACCCAACATCTCGACCCGCCTGATTGCGCTCACCCTCGCCGCGCTGGTACTCGCCGCCTGCGCATCCCGCAATGAAATCCCCGTCTCCAGTCTCGGCGAGGATGACGACGCGATCTGCCGCGCCAACAATGTTGCGGTCGGCTCATCCGAATACGTCGCCTGCCGCAAGAACCGCGACGTCCAGCGCGGCAACGCCGCCGCGAAGGCCGACCGCGCCCAGCGCAACCTGAGCGAAACGATGATCAACACGCCGTATAAGCCGTAACCCAGGAAAATGTATCGCATCAAAGTTCGTCATGCCCGGGCTTGTCCCGGGCCTCCACGTCTTAATACTATCAGCGAGAAAGACGTAGATGGCCGGACAAGCCCGGCCATGACGAAACCCCCGACGGGAGTCCATCATGAACGAAGACACCTTCAACACCAGCCTGCGCGGTTTTCTCAAGAAAGTCGGCATCACCTCGCAGCGCGAGATCGAAAAAGCGGTGCGCGACGCGCTGGCCGACGGCCGCCTCGAGGGCCACGAAAAACTGCCGGCAAAGGTTGTGCTGACGGTCGGCGGCGTCGGCCTCACGCATGAGATCACGGCGGAGATTGAACTCGGATAAAATTGCTCGACCATCGTGTCACGCACAGCGCTGTCATACGCGGGCTTGACCCGCGTATCCATCAAATCTCCGTAAAATGATTTCGGTGAAGTGGGATCGATGGCCGGGGTTTTGACTGCGTGTCCCGGACGCGGTGCAGCGTTCTTCACGCTGCTCCGCAGAGCCGGGACCCCGGTCAAGCGAAGATAGCTGGGCCCCGGCTCTGCAGCGCACCGCTTCGCAAGTGCTACGCGCTACGCTGCGTCCGGGGCACGAGGAGTGCTACTCCTCGTTCTTCTTGCCCCCAATCGTCTTCAACTTGGCGAACACCGCATCGACATTGAGGTCGTCGCGCTGTTTTTCGGTCGGCTCGAATTCCGGCTCCTTGCGCGCGGTGGTCTCGGAGGCCGGCAGCAGGGTGGCGCCGCCGTAGGCCTGATCGG
>NZ_DASYMN010000444.1:0-20736 GCF_036009065.1 Bradyrhizobium sp.
ATGACCTGATGATTCTCAAGGATATGATTCTCAAGGTCTTGGCGCTCATATGGAACACGAACGCGGCGCTTTCAAGATGAATCTCAAAAGTCGCGTCCGCTCCGTAATGAAAGCGGCCAATCCGTTTTTCGGAATCAACCCCAGCTGCCGGAAATTTAGACAATCCATCTCATTTGCCTAATAAATAAACACAGTGCCGACTAAGTACACATTTTTGTGGTCTAAATTTTAGGCAACAAAACCACAAAACACGCTTCTGAATTCAGATTCTCAAGCGAACCCATGAGGTTACGCCATGTGTGCACCGTGGCATGCTTCTTGCGATTCGGTTAACGCAGGCGGCCGTGGGGCCGTTTCGCAGCGTCTTTACGTCTGCGTCAGGGAGATGACAGCACATGATCAACGATTTGACTTATGCCATCGCGAAACCGGTGACCCGGCGCCGTTGGCTGGCGGCAAGTGCCGGCCTGGTTTTGGGCCTGGCCACATTTACACCCGCGAAAGCGGCGGATGACACCATCAAGGTCGGCGTCCTTCACTCGCTTTCGGGCACCATGGCCATCAGCGAAACCACGCTGAAGGACACGGTCCTGTTCCTGATCGACGAGCAGAACAAGAAGGGCGGCGTTCTCGGCAAGAAGCTGGAGGCCGTGGTGGTCGACCCGGCGTCGAACTGGCCGCTGTTCGCGGAAAAGGCCCGCGAGCTGATCACCAAGGACAAGGTTTCCGTGGTGTTCGGCTGCTGGACCTCGGTGTCGCGCAAGTCGGTGCTGCCGGTGTTCAAGGAACTGAACTCGATCCTGTTCTACCCGGTGCAGTATGAAGGCGAGGAGAGCGAGCGCAACGTGTTCTACACCGGTGCTGCGCCGAACCAGCAGGCGATCCCCGCGGTCGACTATCTTGCCAAGGACGAAAAGGTGAAGCGCTGGGTGCTGGCCGGCACCGACTACGTCTATCCGCGCACCACCAACAAGATCCTCGAGGCGTACCTGAAGTCGAAGGGCGTCGCACAGGAAGACATCATGATCAACTACACGCCGTTCGGTCATTCGGACTGGCAGACCATCGTTGCCGACATCAAGAAGTTCGGCTCGGCCGGCAAGAAGACCGCGGTGGTCTCGACCATCAACGGCGACGCCAACGTTCCGTTCTACAAGGAACTCGGCAATCAGGGCGTCAAGGCAACCGACATTCCGGTGGTGGCGTTCTCGGTGGGTGAAGAAGAACTCGCCGGCATCGACACCAAGCCGCTGCTCGGCCATCTCGCCGCCTGGAACTACTTCCAGTCGATCAAGGACCCGGAGAACGAGAAGTTCATCAAGGCCTGGCAGGCCTATACCAAGAACGCCAAGCGCGTGACCAACGATCCGATGGAGGCTCACGTCATCGGCTTCGACATGTGGGTCAAGGCGGTCGAGCAGGCGAAGTCGGTCGACGCCGACAAGGTGATCGACGCGTTGCCCGGCATCAAGGCGAAGAATCTCACCGGTGGCACCTCGGAGATGCTTCCGAACCACCACATCACCAAGCCGGTGTTCATTGGCGAAATCAAAGCCAACGGCCAGTTCGACGTGGTGTGGAAGACCCCGGGCCTGGTTGCCGGCGATGCATGGTCGAAGGAGCTCGACGGCTCCAAGGACCTGATCGGCGACTGGGTCGGCAAGAAGTGCGGCAACTACAACACCAAGACCAACAAGTGCGGCGGTCAGGGCTCCTGATCTGACGCGTCATTGCGAGCCAACGGGTCGGCGCAGAGCGCCGTCCCGTTGTGCGAAGCAATCCAGAAGCTCCCCTCCCTTCCCTCCCCGCTTGCGGGGGAGGGTTAGGAGGGGGAGATTGCTTCGTCGCAAGTGCTCCTCGCAATGACGGTCTACAATATCTAAAGGCGGCGATGTCCGCCGCCTTCTCGCTACCTCTGCCGGGGTCGCATCAGTGCTCACCAAGATCTGTGAAGGCTTTCGCGCGTTTTCATTCGTACTCCTGCTGATCGCCGCCTCCGCCTTCCCGGCGGTTGCGGGTTCGTTCGAAGATGCGGTCGCGCAATTCGCCAACGATTCGTATTCCGATACCGAAGAAGCCGTGGGCGCGGTGGCGACGTCAGGCAATCCGCTGGCCTATCCCATCATCAGCGCGCTGCAGGACGGCCGCTTGATGGCCGATCCGGATACCAAGAAAGTTTACATCACCCAGCCGGACGGCAAGAGTGTCGACGCCGCGACCGGCACCGCCGTTGCCAGCGTGCCGAACAGCGTCAGCGCCGTGCGTCTCAACAACAAGCTGCGCCGCGTCGTCGCGGCCGCGCTCGGCGGATTGACGCTGCTGTCGCCGGACCCGGCCAAACGGGTCCAGGCCGCGCAGTCGGTGTTCAAGACCCATGACGAGTCCATGCTGCCGGTGGTCGACGGCGCGTTGGCGAAGGAAACCAACAAGGCCGCGAAGCTGGCATTTACCGAGGCGCGCGCGGCGATCCTGCTGTTCAAGCCCGACGCCACCGAGGTCGAGAAGCTGGAGGCCATCGCCACCATCAAGGCGCGCGGCGATCAGGAGGCGCTGGCGCTGCTGACCGGGCTGTCGGGCGATCAGCCGCTCGCGGTTGCGCGCGCCGCCGCCAACGCCACGTCGGCGATCCAGAGCAATCTGGCGCTGTGGTCCACCGTGCAGAACGCCTGGTACGGCGTTTCGCTCGGCTCGGTTCTGCTGCTGGCGGCGATCGGTCTTGCCATCACCTTCGGCGTCATGGGTGTCATCAACATGGCGCATGGCGAGATGGTGATGATCGGGGCCTATGTCACCTTCGTGGTCCAGGAAACCATCCGCACCCACTATCCCGGCCTGTTCGATGTTTCACTGCTGATCGCGGTGCCGCTCGCCTTCATCGTGGCTGGCTCCATCGGCATCCTGATCGAACGCAGCATCATTCGTTTCCTCTACGGGCGGCCGCTGGAGACCCTGCTGGCGACCTGGGGGCTGTCGCTGGTTCTCCAGCAGGCCGTCCGGACCATGTTCGGGCCGACCAACCGCGAGGTCGGCAATCCCTCCTGGATGAGCGGCGCGTTCGAGATCGGCCAGATCACCATCACCTACAATCGCTTGTGGATTCTCTGCTTCACGCTGGCGGTGTTTGCGATCCTGCTGGCCATGCTGCGCTACACCAGCCTCGGGCTCGAGATGCGGGCGGTGACGCAAAATCGCCGCATGGCGGCGTCGATGGGGATCGCGACCTCACGCGTCGACGCGCTGACCTTCGGCCTCGGCTCCGGCATCGCAGGCATCGCCGGCGTGGCTTTGTCGCAGATCGACAATGTCAGCCCCAATCTCGGCCAGAGCTACATCATCGATTCCTTCATGGTGGTGGTGTTCGGCGGCGTCGGAAATCTGTGGGGCACGCTGGTCGGCGCGTTCACGCTCGGCATCGCCAACAAATTCCTTGAGCCGGTGGCGGGCGCCGTGCTCGGCAAGATCGCCATTCTCGTCCTCATCATCCTGTTCATCCAGAAACGCCCGCGCGGCCTGTTCGCGCTGAAGGGGCGGGCGGTGGAGGCATGATGACGATTACCAACGACGCCTTTGGCTTCCGATGGTCCTCTCCACGAGTCGTCCCCGCGAAGGCGGGGACCCATATGCCGTGTCGTCTCGTTTCGGCAGTGTGGCAGAGGCCTTCTGAACCAACTAACGCCAGGGGTTATGGGTCCCCGCCTTCGCGGGGACGACGTGTTGAGATGGTGCCGCGAGTAGTAGGCGGAGCCATCCCATGACCTCGCACATCCTGACGCGTTCGCTGGATCGCAGCGCGACGGTGTTTCTGGTCATCGTCGCTACGGTCGGCGTGCTGCTGCCGCTGTCGAACCTGCTGTTGCCGGCAGGCTCGATGTTTCATGTGCCGACCTATCTGGTGGCGCTGTTTGGCAAATATGTCTGCTACGCCATCCTCGCGCTCTCGATCGACCTGATCTGGGGCTATTGCGGCATTCTATCGCTCGGCCATGGCGCGTTCTTTGCGCTCGGCGGCTATGCGATGGGCATGTATCTGATGCGCCAGATCGGAAGCCGCGGCGTGTATGGCAATCCGCTGCTGCCGGACTTCATGGTGTTCCTGAACTATCCGAAACTGCCGTGGTACTGGCACGGCTTTGATATGTTCTGGTTCGCGGCCTTGATGGTCATTCTGGTGCCGGGCCTGCTCGCCTTCGTATTCGGCTGGTTCGCGTTCCGCTCCCGTGTCACCGGCGTGTATCTTTCGATCATCACCCAGGCGATGACCTATGCCTTGTTGCTGGGATTCTTCCGCAACGATTTCGGTTTCGGCGGCAATAACGGCCTCACCGACTTCAAGGACATCCTCGGCTTCAACGTGCAGGCCGACGGCACCCGCGCCGCCCTGTTCGCGCTGAGTTGCCTTGCGCTGATCATCGGATTCTTGATCTGCCGCGCGGTGGTGACGTCAAAACTCGGCAAGGTGCTGATCGCGGTGCGCGACGCCGAATCGCGCACCCGGTTTCTCGGCTACCGCGTCGAATCCTACAAGCTGTTCGTGTTCACGCTGTCGGCCTGCATGGCCGGCGTCGCCGGCGCGCTGTATGTGCCGCAGGTCGGCATCATCAATCCCGGCGAATTCGCGCCGGGCAATTCCATCGAGGCGGTGATCTGGGTCGCGGTCGGCGGTCGCGGCACACTGACCGGCGCAGCGCTGGGCGCCATCGTGGTCAATTACGCCAAGACGGTGTTCACCTCCGGTCCGCTGGCGCCGTACTGGCTGTTCATGCTGGGGGCGCTGTTCATCCTGGTCACGCTGCTCTTGCCCAAGGGCATCATCGGCACCTTCAACGCCTGGTGGGAACCGTACAAGGCGCAGCGCATGTCGGCCGCCGCCGAGAGCGCCGCGCTCGAGGACGGCGTCAGCGAACCGAATCCGGCGGAGTGAGCGCATGAACGTCATGGACACCCGGGCCACTTCCGCGATGCTGTATCTCGACGGCGTGCACGTCTCGTTCGACGGTTTTCACGCCATCAACAACCTGTCGCTGACGCTCGAGCCCGGCGAAATGCGCGCCATCATCGGCCCCAACGGCGCCGGCAAGACCACCATGATGGACATCATCACCGGCAAGACAAAACCCGACGAAGGCGACGTGCTGTTCGACGGCACCACCGACCTGACGCGGCTTGACGAGACGCGGATCGCCGAACTCGGGATCGGGCGCAAATTCCAGAAGCCGACGGTGTTCGAAAGCCAGACCATCCACGACAACTTGCTGCTGGCGCTCAATGTCGACCACAGCGTTCGGGGCACGCTGTTCTGGCGGGAAACAAAAGACGAATCCGAGCGGATCGAGCGCGTGCTCGAAACCATCCGCCTGACCGACGCGCGCAACCGGCTGGCCGGAAGCCTGTCGCATGGCCAGAAACAGTGGCTCGAGATCGGCATGCTGCTGGCGCAGGATCCGAAACTGCTGCTGGTCGACGAACCCGTCGCCGGCATGACCGACGTCGAGACCCATCAGACCGCGGAGCTGCTGAAGGAAATCAACAAGGACAAGACCGTGATGGTGGTCGAGCACGACATGACGTTTGTCCGCGAACTCGGCGTGAAAGTCACGTGTCTGCATGAAGGCTCGGTGCTGGCTGAAGGCACCATCGACCAGGTGTCGTCGAACGAGCGGGTGATCGAAGTGTATCTGGGAAGGTAAGCGTCCTCATCCGTCCTTCGAGACGGTCCTTCGGACCTCCTCAGGATGAGGCAGCAGTTCGCGCCAGGATGAGGCAATAATTCGCCTCAGGTGAGGCAGCAGTTCACCTCATCCTGAGGAGGTCCGAAGGACCGTCTCGAAGGACGAGGTGAACGGGAGATGGTGCAATGCTGAACGTCAACAACATCAGCCTCTATTACGGCGCGGCGCAGGCGCTGCGCGGCGTCTCGATCGCCGCCGAGCCGGGCAAGGTGACCTGCGTCCTCGGCCGCAACGGCGTCGGCAAGACCAGCCTGCTCCGCGCCATGGTCGGGCAGTATCCGATCGCCTCGGGCTCGATCACCTTTGATGGCGCCGATATTACGGGCTTAAGGCCCTATGAACGGGCGCGGCGCGGCATCGGCTTCGTGCCGCAGGGCCGCGAAATCTTTCCGCTGCTGACGGTGGAGGAAAATCTCAAGACCGGCTTCGGGCCGCTGAAGCGAAACGACCGCCATATTCCCGACGACGTGTTCTCGCTGTTTCCGGTGCTGAATTCCATGCTGGGCCGGCGCGGCGGCGATCTTTCCGGCGGCCAGCAGCAGCAGCTTGCGATCGGCCGTGCGCTGGTGATGCGGCCAAAACTGTTGCTGCTCGACGAACCGACCGAAGGCATCCAGCCGTCGATCATCAAGGACATCGGCCGGGCGATCTCCTATCTCCGCAGCCTCGGCAACATCGCCATCGTGCTGGTCGAGCAATATCTCGATTTCGCCTGCGAACTCGGCGACCAGTTCGCAGTGATGGATCGCGGCGCGGTCAAGTATAGCTGCGACCGCAGCAATCTCGATCCCGCCGAGATCAGCCGGGCCATGGCGTTGTAGAATTGGCGCTGTAAGATGGGTTTGTCACGCGATCGGTCCCGGTCGCGGCCGGGGGGGGGGATGCAGACCGAACTCACAAATGTGGCGTCGGAGCTTTTCGCGGCCAATCGCGCGGTTGGCGCTGTGGCGTTCGATGTGGCGTTGGTCGACGGTGTTACGCGGCGGAGGCAGCTGCACGAATCCGGCTCGCTGCGCGTTCGGTTTCCGTCGCCGGAAGCCCAGGGCCTCTCGGCGGTGTTCGTCAACACCGCGGGCGGCATCGCCGGCGGCGACCGTTTTGACATCGACATCGCGGCCGGGGAGGGCGCGCGGCTTACGGTGACGACGGCCGCCGCCGAAAAAATCTATCGCGCGCACGGACCGGCGGCGCAGCTCAACATCGCCCTGAAGGCCGCGGCGGGCTCGCATCTTGCCTGGCTGCCGCAGGAAACCATCCTGTTCGACCGGGCGCGGGTGAACCGGCGCATCGACATCGATCTCGCTGAAAGCGCCTCGCTGCTGCTGTGCGAAATCGTGGTGTTCGGCCGCGCCGCGATGGGCGAGAAAATGCTGACCGGGAGTTTTGTCGACCGCTGGCGGCTGCGCCGTGGCGGCAGGATGGTATTCGCCGAAACCGTGCGGCTCGAGGGTGACGTCGGCGAAAAACTCGCGCGCCCCGCGGTGGCGAGGGGCGGCGTCGCCATCGGCACCGCGCTGATCGTGCCGGGCGACGAGGCGCTGGTGACGCGGATTCGCGAGGCCTCGGACTCGCTCAGCGGCGAGGTCGGCATCTCCTGCTGGAACGGCTTTGCAATGGCGCGCTTCTGTGCACAAGATGCGGCAAAACTCCGCGCCGACATGATCGCGGTGCTCGGCAGCATCGGCGGCCCGGCGCTGCCGCGGCTGTGGCTCAACTAGATTTTAGAAACGCGACAGAGTGCCGGCATGAATCTCTCCCCCCGCGAAAAGGACAAGCTGCTGATCTCGATGGCGGCGTTAGTGGCGCGCCGCCGGTTGGAGCGCGGCGTCAAGCTCAACCATCCCGAAGCCATCGCCATCATCTCCGATTTCATCGTCGAAGGCGCGCGCGACGGCCGCACCGTCGCCGAACTGATGAAAGCCGGCGCCGAAGTCATCACCCGCGCGCAGTGCATGGACGGGATCGCCGAGATGATCCACGACATCCAGGTGGAAGCCACGTTTCCCGACGGCACCAAGCTGGTCACGGTGCACGAGCCGATCCGATGAGAGTGGCGCGGCCTTCAAGTTCGTCATGCCCGGCCTTGTGCCGGGCATCCACGTCTTTCTTTTTGAGACGGAGCAAGACGTGGATAGCCGGGACAAGCCCCGCCATGACGCTGCAAAAATTTGCGAGGTATTCTGAATGATCCCCGGCGAATTGTTCATCAAGGACGGCGAGATCGAACTCAATGCCGGCCGCAAGACGGTGACGCTGACCGTCGCCAACACCGGCGACCGGCCGATCCAGGTCGGCTCACATTATCATTTCTTCGAAACCAACCCGGCCCTGAAATTCGAGCGGAAAAAAGCGCGCGGCATGCGGCTCGATATCGCCGCCGGCACCGCGGTGCGCTTCGAGCCGGGCCAGACCCGCGATGTGCAACTGGTGGCGCTGGCCGGCAAGCGCGTCGTCTACGGCTTTCGCGGCGACGTGATGGGGAAGCTTTGATGTCCATCAAGATTAAACGTTCCGTCTATGCCGACATGTTCGGTCCGACCACCGGCGACCGGGTGCGGCTGGCGGATACCGATCTCATCATCGAGGTCGAAAAGGATTTCACCACCTATGGTGAGGAGGTGAAATTCGGCGGCGGCAAGGTGATCCGCGACGGCATGGGGCAGTCGCAAGTGACCAACAGGCAGGGCGCGGCCGACACCGTCATCACCAATGCGCTGATCGTCGATCACTGGGGCATCGTGAAAGCCGACGTCGCCATCAAGGAAGGCTACATCTCCACGATCGGCAAGGCCGGCAATCCCGACATCCAGCCCGGCGTCACCATCGTCATCGGCCCCGGCACCGACGTGATCGCGGGCGAGGGCAAAATCCTCACCGCGGGCGGGTTCGACAGCCACATCCATTTCATCTGCCCGCAGCAGATCGAGCACGCGCTGATGAGCGGCGTCACCTCGATGCTCGGCGGCGGCACCGGGCCGTCGCACGGCACCTTTGCGACCACCTGCACGCCCGGCCCCTGGCACATGGGGCGGATGATTCAGTCGTTCGACGCCTTCCCGGTCAATCTCGGCATTTCCGGCAAGGGCAACGCGTCGCGGCCCGCCGCGCTGGTGGAGATGATCAAGGCCGGCGCCTGCGCGCTGAAACTGCACGAGGACTGGGGCACCACGCCGGCTGCGATCGACAATTGCCTGTCAGTCGCCGACGATTACGATGTGCAGGTCATGATTCATTCCGACACGCTGAACGAATCCGGTTTTGTCGAGGACACCGTGAAAGCGTTTGAAGGCCGCACCATTCACGCCTTCCACACCGAGGGCGCCGGCGGCGGCCACGCGCCTGACATTATCAAGATCGCGGGGCTGAAAAACGTGCTGCCGTCGTCGACCAATCCGACCCGGCCGTTCACGCGCAACACCATCGACGAGCATCTCGACATGCTGATGGTGTGCCACCATCTCGATCCGTCGATCGCCGAGGATCTCGCTTTTGCGGAAAGCCGCATCCGCAAGGAGACCATCGCGGCGGAAGATATCCTGCACGACCTCGGCGCGCTGTCGATGATGTCGTCGGACAGCCAGGCCATGGGCCGGCTCGGCGAGGTCATCATCCGCACCTGGCAGACCGCCGACAAGATGAAGAAGCAGCGCGGGCAGCTCGCCCAGGACAAGGGCAACAACGACAACTTTCGCGTCAAACGCTACATCGCCAAATACACGATCAACCCGGCGATCGCCCATGGCGTGTCAAAACTGATCGGATCGGTGGAGAAGGGAAAACTCGCTGACCTCGTGCTGTGGCCGCCGGCATTCTTTGGCGTCAAGCCGGACTGCATCATCAAGGGCGGCTCGATCGTCGCCGCCCCGATGGGCGATCCCAACGCCTCGATCCCGACGCCGCAGCCGGTGCATTATCAGCCGATGTTCGCGGCCTACGGCAAGTCGCTCACCGCCTCATCCGTGGTGTTTACGTCGAAAGCGGCGGTTGCCTCGGGGTTGGCGAAGAAACTCGGCATTCAAAAAACGCTGTATCCGGTGCAAAACACCCGCGGAAAGATCTCCAAGAAGAGCATGATCCACAACGACGCCACGCCCAATATCGAGGTCGATCCCGAGACCTACGAGGTCCGCGCCGACGGCGAGCTTCTGACCTGCGCGCCGGCGGAAGTGCTGCCGATGGCGCAGCGGTATTTTATGTTTTGAACCCTAGGTCCGCCGTCATGGCCGGGCTTGTCCCGGCCATCCACGTCTTCTACGCTGCGCCGCGCAAAGACGTGGATGGCCGGGACAAGCCCGGGCATGACGGCTTGGGTTGTCGTAACAAGCACAACAAAAACACCGGGAGGATTTCGTGATCTACGTCGTCGCTACACTGACCATCAGGCCGGGCACAGCGGCCGAATTCATTGCCGGCGCCAAGGCCTGCATCGCCGAAACCGTCAAGGAGTCGGGCTGCATTTCCTACGACCTGACCGAGAGCGTCACCGATCCTGCGAAATTCGTGTTCGTCGAGCAGTGGGAGAACGCCGAAGCGCTAGGCCCGCACGGCGCGAGCGATCACATGAGGGCCTGGCGCAGAATCGTCAAGGAGTGCATCAGCGCGCCGCCCAGGATCGAGATCATCACGCCCGAAAAAGTCGACGTCCGCTAATCAAGAATTATCCGGGAGACCATGCCATGATCTACGTCGTTGCCACCACGCAAGTGAAGCCGGAATCGCGGGACGCCTTCATCAAGGGCGCCAAGGAGTGCATCGCCATGACCCGCAAGGAAAACGGCTGCATCGCCTATGAGAGCCACGCCAGCATCAATGATCCCAATTTGTTCGTGGTGGTCGAGCGCTGGGAAAGCCGCGAGGACCTCAATGCCCATGGCCGCGCGCCGCATATGAAAACCTGGCGCGAATACTCCGCGCCGCTGAAGGCGTCGCCGACCGTGATCGAGATCATCAGCGACGGCAAGGTGGAGAAGCTGTGAGAGTGTTCACATGATCCGCGCCACGCGGGTTGAGGGCCAGCATCACTGGAAGGCGGCCGGGGCCGACACCGTCGTGCTCGGCTTCGACGACCGCCATCGCCGGCGGATGGCGATGACCGGCACGCGCGGCTTAAAATTCCTGCTTGATCTGGAAAACGCGATCGCGCTGCGCGGCGGCGACGCGCTGGTGCTGGAAGACGGCCGCCTGATCGAAGTGGTGGCCGCGGCGGAGCCGCTGGCGGAGATTCGCGTCACCGACCCGCAGCATCTGGTTCGCGTCGCCTGGCATCTCGGCAACCGCCATCTGCCGACACAGATCATGGCAAAGGGCCTGCGCATCCGCCGCGATCATGTGATCGAGGCCATGGTGAAGGGGCTCGGCGCGCGCGTGATCGAGATCGAGGCGCCATTCGATCCGGAAGGCGGTGCCTATGCCGGCGGCGGCCATGCGGCGCATGATCCTTCGGCCCATGATCATCACGACCATCATCACCACGATGAACATTGCGATCACGGGGACCATCAGGGCTATTCCCATGCTCATGACCACGAGTAAGCCGGCGGATCGTGGCCCGCTGGCCCGACCGGGCGCCACGCTATCCGCCGATGAAGCCGCGGCGCTGTACCGGCTGATGACCTGGCTGTCGCCGGCGTTTCCGGTCGGCGCATTTTCCTACTCCAGCGGCATCGAGTGGGCGGTGGAAGCCGGCGATATCGGCGACGCGGCGACGCTACGGGATTGGCTTTCGTCGATGCTCGAGGATGGCCCCGGATTTTGCGACGGGGTGTTCTTGGCGTATACCCACCGCGCGGCAACATCCTCCGACGATGCAATGCTGCGCGAGGTGGCCGAGCTTGCCGCCGCCTTCGCGCCCTCGCGCGAGCGCCACCTGGAAACGGCGTCGCAAGGCCGCGCCTTTATCGACATCGCGCGCGCGGCTTGGAATTGCGATGGCCTCGATCGGCTGGTCGCAGCTTGCAATGGCGCGATCGTTTATCCCGTCGCAGCCGGTATCGTCAGCGCGGCGCATGCGATCCCTCTCGCGCCGACCATGCATGCGTTTCTGCACGCGCTGACGTCGAACTGGATTTCCGCCGGCGCGCGGTTGATCCCTTTGGGACAGACCGACAGCCAGCGCGCGCTGGCGGCGCTGGAGCCGATCGTGGCCGCCACGGCAAAACGCACGATCGGCGCGGCGCTGGACGACCTCGGCAGCGCGACGTTTCGCGCCGATCTCTCAAGCATGCGTCACGAGACCCAGTACACAAGGCTGTTTCGATCATGAGCTTCATCGCGCTGGTAATCTTCGTCCTCCTCACCGCCATCGCGGGGATCCATGTGGCGTGGGGAACGGGAGTTCGCTGGCCGCGCAAGACCGAGGCCGACCTGGTAGCGACGGTGATCGGACATCGAAGCGACAAGATGCCGTCTCCCAATCAATGTTATCTCGCGGCGCTTGCGATCTATATTTCTGGTGTAATCGCGCTGATGTTGGACGGTCTGATCGATGCATCGGTATTGGCGCTCACAATTCCGCTGGCGGGCGCCGCCACCGCTTTGGTTTTTGCCGGACGCGGCATCGCGGGCTATGTACCGGCCTGGCGTGCGCGTCATCCGCGCGAGCCTTTCGCCTCGCTCGACCGGCATTATTATTCGCCGCTATGTCTGCTGCTTGCGGCGGGATTTTTGGTTCTGCTCCTCAACGGACCGGGAAACTGACATGCTCCATTCTCACGGCCCGCTTCGCGTCGGCATCGGTGGTCCGGTCGGATCGGGAAAAACCGCGCTGATGGACCTGCTTTGCAAGTCCATGCGCGAACGTTACGACATCGCGGCGATCACCAACGACATCTATACCAAATGGGACGCCGAATTTCTGGTGCGCTCGGGATCGCTGACGCCGGACCGCATCGCCGGCGTCGAGACCGGCGGTTGCCCGCATACCGCAATCCGCGAGGACGCCTCGATGAACCTCGCCGCGGTGGCCGACATGCGCGCGAAATTTCCCGATCTCGACATGGTGCTGATCGAATCAGGCGGCGACAATCTCGCCGCCACGTTTTCGCCCGAACTTGCGGACCTCACCATCTATGTTATCGACGTCGCCGCCGGCGACAAGATCCCTTCGAAAGGCGGCCCCGGAATCACACGGTCGGATCTTCTGGTCATCAACAAGATCGATCTCGCGCCGCATGTCGGCGCTTCCCTGGAAAAAATGGATGTCGATGCCAAACGCATGCGCGGCGAGCGGCCCTTTGTCATGACCAACCTGAAGAAGAGCGAGGGGCTGGACCGCATCATCCAGTTCATCGAGGCCAAGGGCGGGCTCGACCGGCCGGCGGGCGTGAAGGCAATCCGAAAGCCGTCTAAATGACGTTAACGATTGTGGCGTCGAAAATATTCGAACCGTTGCCGGAACCAAATTGAAGCGCTGCGATTAGCATCCTCCAGCTCTGCCGGCCGACGTGCGCGGCAATCGCTTGTCCCCGAACCGCAGTTGCGTAACGATGATCGCTTCTTCATTATCCCGCTCGACTCCGCGTAGTAAGCATTTCAATCCAAAGGTCATGCCGCGAACGGCAGGTATTCTCATTTCCGAGTAGGCGCGTGGTTCGTCTGGGTTTCATTATCGGTCTGGCGGCGCTTGTCGGGGTTTTGCTCTCCGGCGTCGCGGCCTATCGCGTCTACGATCAGGAATTGACCATCAACGGTGTTGCGCTGGCGCGCGCGATCGATCTTCATGCAAGCCTGGTTCAGGACCGGCTGACCGAGCGCGAATTGCTGGCGCGGGTCGCCTCGGGCCTGTTTCGCACGCCTTCGGTCATGAAGGCGAACATGCTGCAGCCATTGCGGTCCTCGATCTACGCGTTCAAGACCGATTTCGTGGTCGCCAGCTGGGTCGCGCGGTTGCAGCCGGACGAACTGGAGGCGGCGCGCGCCGAACTGGCGAGCGCCGGTTTCCCCAATCCCGCTATTCGCGACTTTGATGACAAGCCGCTGGATACGCGCGTCCTCGGCCAACCGATCGACGTTGTGATGGACGTCGAGCCGCGCAATGCGCAGATGATGGCCTCGGCGGGCCGCTCGCTTGACCGAAGTCTCTTGCTCGGACCGATGCTGATCGGCGCGATGGCCGAGGGCAGGCCGGTGGCGTCGGATCCCACTCCGCTGTTGCGTCCGGACGGTGTGATTGGGCTGGTTCTCGCCGCGCCGGTTCTACGGGATGGCGGCGATACGCCGGCCGGGTTCGTGACTTTTTCATACGAGCTGGCGTCGCTGATGCTGACCAACGACGATCTGTCGCTGTTCTCGGTGGTGCTGAAAGATCCGCGCAGCCCGGACCGCGAACTGATTGCCGACGACCGGGGGAATGTCACGTCGAGAGTCGCGAGCCAGAACGATCCGGTGCCGTCGATGGTGCGAACAGTGACTTTCGGTGGCCGCGACTGGTCGCTGGGCTATTACGCCAAGACCAGCGCGGTCAAGCGCGCGCAGCAAATGGCCGTGATCGTGGCTACGATCGGACTTGTGCTGACCAGCATCGTCTGCGGGCTTTTCGGATATGTCGCCTATAACAATCTGCGGCTCAGCCGCGAGATCCAGGTGCGGATCGGGTTCGAACGCCGCCTCACCGCGGTCATCGACGAACTCAATCACCGCGTGAAGAACATCCTGGCGGTGATTCAATCGATCGTGACGCGCACCTTGCGCCACGGTTCCGATATCGATGTCGCCCGTGAGCTGCTAATCGGACGCATCCACGCCATGTCGAACGTCGTCTCGCTCTTGAGCGAGAGCCAGTGGCAAGGTGTCAAGCTGAAAGGATTGTTCGAGGCGCGCGCGATTCCCCACGCCGATCGTATTGCGGTGACCGGTCCGGATATCGTGGTGAGCGCCCGCGCCGCGCAAAGCCTGTCGCTGCTGTTCTTCGAACTGGCATCGCATTCCGACGAAGGGCTTTCGCTGGTCGGCAAGCATCCGAACATCGTCGCCTCCTGGGAAGTGACGGGAGAAGGACCGGAGGCAATTTTTCATTTCCACTGGGAAGAATCCAACACGAGTGCGGCGACGCGCCGTGCCGACAGTGATTTCGGGATCATCCTGCTGGACCGCGTCGCGCCCGAAGCGCTCGGCGGCACGGCGAAGCGGTATTTTACCGAGGTCAGCTATGTGTACGAACTTACCGCGCCGATGGAAACCGTCATGGATACGTCCGAGAGGGACCGCACCGAAGCGTTGTCGGCGCCCGTGAACCGGCGGTCGTAGCCGATCGCGCCGTTTCCGCCCGTCACGAAATTCGCCTGGTTTATGGCGTCGGGACCGCAAGAAAAAAACGGCCACCGAAGCGGGCCGCTTTTTTCGGCTTCCTTAAGGTCGTTGAAGGCCTTAGCCGCTGCCGCCGATCACGGCACGAACGGTGTCATCGGGGCCGAAATCTTCCGCGCCATCGACATAAAGCAAGGCGCTGAGCTTGGAACGTGCGCGGTTGACGCGGCTCTTGATGGTTCCCACCGCGCACCCGCAGATCGCCGCGGCGTCTTCGTAGGAGAATCCGGAGGCACCCACGAGGATGAGCGCTTCGCGCTGGTCCTGAGGCAGCTTGTCCAGCGCCGCGCGGAACTCCTCGAACTCCAGATGCGCGTTTTGCGCCGGCTGTGTCTTCAGAGTTTTGGCGTAGCTGCCGTCGGCATCCTCCACCTCCCGCCGCCGCTTGCGGTAGTCGGAGCGGAACAGGTTGCGCAGGATCGTGAACAACCAGGCCGGCAGGTTGGAGCCGGGCTGAAACGAGTCGATGTTGGCCAGCGCGCGTAGCAGCGTTTCCTGGACCAGGTCGTCGGCTCGGTCGCCATTGCCGCTCAGCGAGATCGCAAACGCGCGCAGGCTGGGCACCGACGCTAGAATATCGTCGCGCAGTGAATCGGTGAGAGGCATCAGGTCCTCCCCTCGTTTTTAGCGGTTGGATCGCCCCCGCCGCCCTCGGGCGGCGTATCGAGCTTGCGGATCAGCTCCGCGAAGCGGTCCGGCACGCCCTGGCGCACGACATCGTCGTACATCGCGCGCAACTGGTGACCGATTCGGGATTGAATCTCAGCATTCAGGCCTCCCTGCTTACCGGGCCCGGCACTCTTGCTGGCTTGAGATTTTACATCTTTCATGAGCTGGATCCAGTTTTCCCCAAGCGTTAATTCCCTGTAACTCCAAGAATTTCATTGATTTTTGGAGTCTTGGCAGCATTTGTTGTATGGGTGCTAATTCCAAGTTGCCCCGAAAGTTCCGAATAAAGGGAACTTTTGTCTGGCTGGGGCGTAGGTAGGCACGTCGTGGGAACCGGGGCCACCCCGATCAGTTGCTTTGGCCCTAGACACAATGGAGTGGGGATGTCCCGATCACAGCTGGTTGCTGAACATTTACCGTTATTGCGGCGCTATGCCCGGGCTCTAACGGGAAATCAGGCGTCCGGCGATGCCTATGTTGGAGCCATGCTGGAGGCTCTGCTGCAGGACCAGTCCTTGCTCGACGAGCGGCACGGACCGCGCGCCGGGCTATTTCGGCTGTTCACACAGATCTGGAATTCGGTCTCGATCAACGAGGATGCCGACGTGATCCCGCTGTCGAGCCCGTCGGAGCGCCGGCTGTCGAACATTACCCCGCTGCCGCGTCAAGCGTTCCTTCTGCTGTCACTGGAAGGCTTTTCGGAGGAAGAGGTTGCCTTCATTCTGGACAGCGACGTTGCCGAAACCCGCAAGCTCGCGGATACCGCCGGCCGCGAAATGGCGGCGGAGATCGCCACCGACGTGCTGATCATCGAGGACGAGACCTTCATCGCGATGGACCTCGAGAGTCTGGTGAAGAATCTCGGTCACAACGTCATCGGCGTGGCGCGCACCCATTCCGATGCGGTGGCGCTGGCGAAAAACAGAAAGCCGGGACTGATTCTGGCAGATATCCAGCTTGCCGACGGAAGTTCCGGTCTCGATGCCGTCAACGAACTGCTGAAGGTTTTCGAGGTGCCGGTGGTGTTCATCACGGCCTACCCCGAACGGTTCCTCACCGGCGAGCGCCCCGAGCCGGCGTTCCTGATCTCAAAACCGTTCCAGCCCGCGATGGTATCCGCCGTCGCCAGCCAGGCGCTGTTCTTCCAGCGCAACTCGCGCAACCGGGCACAGAGGGCGGCGGCTTCCTAAAAATCCTGTTTCAGAAAAGCAGTTTCAGCGCCGCGACGATGCTCGTTGCGGCGTTCTTCTTTCGGCCGTGTATCGGAACAAAAAGCAGGGCGCAGCTGGCATCACCACAGCTGCGCCCTACGTCACCGGTTAATTGGGGCAGGGGGGATAACCGGCTGCCTTGACTACGCACGGCCCCAGAACTCGTTCCCGAGCTACGGAAATATTTTGTACACGGTTAAGTGATAGCCGCGTTCCGAACCCGACATAGCAGCCCGCGTTGTGAACCTGTTCGCGCTTGCAGCGACACAGCATTAAAGGCGGGCAGGCCATGGCAAAAATCTTTTCGGGAATTTTGGGCGCCGTCGCACTTTCATTGAGCCTCGGAGCGGCACAATATGCCTCCGGCAGCGACCTCGTCGGGTTGGCGCGGCAATCGACCGCTGTGGCCCCGGAACCGGCGCCTCAGGCCACCATCAATCGCGAAGCCAAGGCCGATCGCGCGGGCGCCCCGGCTAACGCGTTGCAAACCAAAACGATTTCCGTCTCGGTCGACGGGCTTTCCGACACCTCGATTCTGGTCCGGGTACCGGTAGCCCGGAAGGAAGCCCGTAACACGTCCCCCGCTCCGGTGCTGACCAAACAGCCGGTGGGCCGCACCGTTGCGTGCGAGCCCGTCGTCAGCGTCCTGACCGAAGTCGCCAAGCAGTTGCAGCCCGGCCGCTGCGTGACCTGAGCCGATAAAAAGCCAAAGATTGTTCGGCTGGCGTTGCTAGCAAGAAACGCTGGCGCCAGTTGGTCGACCCGCCGCGTCCCCGCGGATCAATCCGGCGGCAATTGCGGCGTATCGACCGGCATCAAATGCTCTTTGAGAATGAGGCCGACGATCAGTATCGGCGACGACAGGAAGCCGCCCATCGGTCCCCACAGCCAAGTCCAGAACGCCAGCGCGATCAGCACGGCAAGGGCGTTCAGCTCGAGCCGCCGGCCGACTATGGTCGGCGTGACAAAATGCCCCTCCAGAAATGTCAGGCCGACAAAGGCAAGTGGCGCCATCAGGCCGGCGCTGAGTGTCGAGAACGACATCACGCCGACCGCGCTAAGAACAGCAAAGGTGACCACCGGGCCAATGATTGGAAAGAAGTTCAAGGTTGCCGCAAGCGCCCCCAGACCGGCTGGATTCGGCATTCCGGTAGCCGCGCAAATGATCCCGGTCGCAGCCCCGACGCCGAGATTGATCATGGTCACCATCAGCAGGTAGCCGCCGAGGCTGCCTTCGATCTCATTGAGGATGCGCAAGGTGCGCAGCCTTGTATCGCGGTCGGCAAACGTCATGACCAGCGCCCGGCGCAGATCCCGCCAGCTTGCGATAAACAGGATCAGCGTGGCGGCGAACAACAGGAATTCCGTAAAAGTCGGCGACAGGAATTCGAAGGTCGGCTGCACCCATTCGAATTTCGGCATCTGGAACGGCGAGCCCGGGAGCGTTTCGGAGCCGCCCAGCATGCCCTGCAGCTGCTGCCAAAGCGCCAGCGGCCGGTCGAACATGTGCATCTTTTCTTTCAGCAATTCTCCAAGCTCCGGCAGCCGCGTGCTCCACTCCATCAAGGGCGAGGCAATCAACCCGACGATGAAGGCGACACCGGTGCAGGCCGCGATCACGATCAACACCGCCGATACCGATCGCGGAATGTGACGCCGCTCCAGATATCCGGCCGCCGGTGACAGCATGGTGCCGACGACGAACGCGGTCGCGACGGGAAGGAAAAAGGCCTTGGCGAAATACAGCACCGTGACGATGGCTATCACCAGCAATGCCACCAGCGCGAAGGCAACGACCTCGGCGCGGCGGATGATCGGCGGCTGCTCGGTCCTGCTGTCAGGCACCGGCGTGCCTGAATACTCTGCAGGAAGCGCGCGCAACGGACTTGCCCCGGAGTTACGCCGCTCTTTCGGGAAGTCGTTGCTCAAATCCGTCCCAGCAACAGCAGGATGACCACAATGACCAGGATCGTGCCGACGATGCCTGATGGGCCGTAGCCCCAGGAACTGCTGTAACCCCAGCTCGGGATCACGCCGAGCAGGACAAGGATCAGGAGGATTATGAGAATGGTGCCGAGCGACATGAGCGTAACCCCAGTGCCGGGATCGCTGTGAACCGGGCTTCCGCCGCCTTAACGAGACCGCCCTCGAAAAGTTCCATCGCGCGAACGTGAAACGACGCGGGGGTTGACAGGCTGATTGACGCACGCGCGTCGCCGGAACCGCGAAGCTTCTTTCGAGTTGGTTGTGCAGTCGCATCACTGATGCATCGAACGGGGCAGGTCATGGCACAATTTTCCGAAAATCGCAGACAGGTATCGTGTGCAACCCGTGCGCTGATTTTCACTGCGGCGTTACTGGCGCCAGCATTGATCGCAACTCAGGCCTCGGCGCAGGTCCTAGGTTATGCAGCGGCGCCATCGAGCGCATTCCCTTCGGAGGACGCGGCACTCGCTTTGCCACAGGATGAGCCGGGCGCAACGCCGGAGCGGCTGCGCCGCGCCATCGTTGCCTACGACACCCGCGAAGCGCCCGGCACCGTCATCATCGATACCGGTCATACGACGCTGTATTACGTGCTCGGCCAGAACCGCGCCATTCGCTACGGCGTCGGCGTCGGCCGCGAGGGCTTTACCTGGTCCGGCGTGCAGACCATCAGCCGCAAGGCGGAGTGGCCGGATTGGCACCCGCCGACGGAGATGATCGCCCGCCAGCCCTATCTGCCGCGCTTCATGGCGGGCGGACCCGGCAATCCGCTGGGTGCGCGCGCCATGTATCTCGGCACCAGCCAATACCGCATCCACGGCACCAACGATCCCTCGACCATCGGCAAGTTCGTGTCCTCGGGCTGCATCCGCCTCACCAATGCAGACGTGGCCGATCTGTTCAGCCGCGTCGATGTCGGCACCAAGGTCGTGGTGCTGCCGAAGACCGGCGCGCCACACTTCGAGGCAGCGAAAGGCACGATCACCGTTCGCCCTGCCGCGGCTATTGCGCCGCGTCCCGCAGCGGCGCGTCCGGATCGTCAGGCCATGAACCTTTCGACTTCTTCGCTGTACTAAGCCCAAGGGAGTCCCGGTCGGGAAGCGCGGTATGACGAGTACATCAGGGACCCGGTGGGGCGGCGCGATCGCGGCAATATGCGTCTTGAGCGCTGCGCCGACGGCGCAGGCCCGCGACTTCTTCACGTCGCTTTTCACCTCGTTTTCCGACAATCCGTCGCTTGCACCATCGCGGGCTGAGCCTTCGAGGGCGATGCCGTTCGCCAGCGAAGGCGATTTCTTGGGCCGTCCGGTCGAGCAGCCGCGTCCCCGCGTGTCGTATGGCGGGGGCGGCGGTCAGGCCTATTGCGTTCGCACCTGTGACGGGCGCTATTTCCCGATCAGTGCGAGCGATAGCCAGAGCCGCGCCGCATCCTGCAACAGCTTCTGCCCCGCCAGCGAAATCAAAATCGTTTATGGCAGCAGCATTGATCACGCCACCACCGAGAACGGAAAAGCCTATTCCGAACTACCGAACGCGTTCCGCTTTCGCAGTGAACTGGTGGCGGGCTGTACGTGCAATGGCAAGGATCAGCTTGGCCTCGCGTCGGTCAAGATCGAGGACGATCCGACGCTGCGCAAGGGCGACATCGTCGCGGGTGCCGGCGGCTTGGTGGTCGCTGCCCGCGCCTCCGATCGACGCGGTGCGTCGTTGAACTTCTCGCCAGCTTCCGCGTCCGTTCGTGCGAAGTATGCGCGCGTGCCGGTCGTGGCGGCGGAATAGCGTCTGTTCCCCGGGTGGAACTCTCGGGTTCCCGCGGCGTTGAGGTGACGTCGCGCGCG